>JBAVTH010000048.1:0-15392 GCA_049696035.1 Ilumatobacteraceae bacterium | reverse complement strand
CTGTGCGAGCTGGAGGTCGAGCTCAATCGGCGGATCGTCGACGACGTGTACCTCGGGGTCGAACCGCTCGTCGACGCCGTCGGCGAGGTGATCGACCACCTTGTGGTCATGCGCCGCCTGCCGCACGAGCGCTCGTTGGCGACGCTGCTCGCGGCCGGCGGTGAGGTCGAGCACTGCGTTCGTGCCGTCGCCCGCGTGGTCGCCGACTTCCATGCACGCGCTCACCGATCGGAGGCGATCACCGCCGCCGGAAGCTGCGACGCCGTCTCCTCGCTCTGGAAGGACAGCTTCGATGACCTCGCCACACTCGACGAGCACGTCGACCCGCAGCGCATCGCAGCCATGCGCCGGGCAGCGAACACCTACCTCGAGGGGCGCGGGCCGCTGTTCGCGGACCGCTGCCGGCGGGGGCTGGTCGTCGATGGCCACGGTGACCTGCTGACGCCCGACATCTACTGCCTCGACGACGGCCCGCGCATCCTCGACTGCCTGGAGTTCGACGAACGCTTCCGATACGGCGACGTGCTCCTCGACCTCGCGTTTCTCGACATGGATCTGCGCTGGCGGGGGCGGACCGACCTGGCCGTCGCATTCATCGAGGCGTACCAGGAACTGTCCGACGAGCACCACCCCTCGTCGTTGTTGGCCCACTTCGTCGCGTACCGGGCGCTGGTGCGCGCCAAGGTGGCCCTCTACCGATCCATCGCCGGTGATGCGGCGGCCGGCACCGAAGCCGACACGTTGTTACGACTCGCCGAAGATCGACTGGCCGCCGCGACCGTTCGCCTCGTGCTGATCGGCGGTCTGCCGGGAACCGGCAAGACGACGCTGGCCGAGGCCCTCTCGGCCCGCCTGGGGTGGGTGACCGTCAACACCGACGACGTGCGGCACGAGCTCGCCGCCCGCTCGGCACCGGGAGCGTGGGGCCAGGGCGCCTACGCCCCCGACATCACCGCGCAGACGTACGAAGTCGTGTTGGCGAGGGCAAGGACCGCTCTCGCAATGGGTGAGAGCGTGATCGTCGACGCCTCGTTCCGGGACGAAGCGAATCGAGCCGCCGCCCGCGACCTCGCCGGTGCGCTGTCGGCGTCGTTGGTAGAGCTCCAATGTCGGGCTCCGACCACGGTCACCGAGCCACGCCTCGCCGGACGCGACGCCTCGAACCCGTCGGACGCCACGCCCGCCATCGCCGCACGGATGGCCCAGTCGTTCGCGCCGTGGCCCCAGGCTGTCGTGATCGACTCGACGCGCCCGCTCGACGAAGCGGTCGAGTCGGCTGTGACCGCGGCGCTCGGCCTGCCACCGGTCGAGCAGGCGAAATGACGTCTGCCCGCAGCATCGGCCTCCCGCAGAGGCTCACAGATCCCGTGTGGGCCATCTCGTAAGCTCTGGCGATGGCGATCGACCCACGTCGCAAGGCGCGAGCAGCGCGTCGACGCAAACGTCGGATGGACCGCGTCGACCACGACCTGAGCGTCGACCAGTGGACGGCGCTGCAGGCTGCGTGGGGCGGCTGCGCGTACTGCGGTTCTATCGAGGGGCCGCTCCAACGGGACTGCGTGCTCGCGTTGTCCCGAGGCGGGCGCTACACGTTGGAGAACATCGTGCCGGCGTGCAGGTCCTGCAACACCAGCAAGTGCAACCACGAGGTCACCGGCTGGCTGCGGCGGAAGCGGCTCGACGAGCGCCGGTTCCTCCTTCGCCACGTCGAGATCCGGACGGCGCTGGGCTGCCAGTTCCAGCCCGACCCGAGCGCCGAGCCCTCTGCGGAGGAGGGCGTTGCGTCCTGATCGAGCGCCGATCGCACGGCACGCAGCTCAGCCCTCCTTGTAGTAGTGGCGGTAGCCGTTGATCGCCAGCGCTCTAGGGTGACCACCGCATGAGATTCGGACACTTCGACGACGCCGCTCGGGAATACGTGATCACCACTCCCGAAACGCCATATCCGTGGATCAACTACCTGGGAACCGACGAGTTCTTCGGCCTCGTCTCCCACCTGGGCGGCGGGTACTGCTTCTACCGCGACGCGCGCATGCGCAGGCTCACCCGCTACCGCTACAACAACGTGCCCACCGACGTGGGCGGGCGCTACTTCTACCTGAACGACGGCGGCGACGTGTGGACACCGACCTGGGCGCCGGTGCAGGCCGACCTCGACCACTTCGAGGCACGCCATGGGCTCTCGTACTCCATCATCACCGGCGAACGCAACGGGCTGCGTGCCGAGGTGCTGTTCTTCGTGCCGATGGGCACCACCGCCGAGGTGCATCGGGTCCGGCTCACCAACACCGGCGCGACGGCGAAGTCGTTCCAGCTGTTCTCGTTGGTGGAGTTCAACCTGTGGAACGCCTTCGACGACCAGACCAACTACCAGCGCAACCTGTCGCTGGCCGAGGTGGAGGTGGACGTGGAGGAGTCGACGATCTACCACACCACCGAGTACCGCGAGCGGCGCAACCACTACGCCGTCCACTCCGTGAACGCTCCGATCACCGGGTTCGACACCGACCGCGAGAGGTTCTTCGGCCTGTACCGCGGCTGGGACGCTCCGAAGGCCGTCGTCGAGGGCCGGTGCAGGAACTCGATCGCCAGCGGATGGTCGCCGATCGGCGCCCACCAGATCGACATCGAGCTCTCCCCCGGTGAACAGCGCGACCTGGTGTTCGTGCTCGGGTACGTCGAGAACGACGTCGACCAGAAGTGGGAGGCGCCTGGCGTCGTCAACAAGGAGCCCGCCCGCCGACTGCTCGACCGCTTCCGCACGTCGGCGCAGGTCGACTCGGCGATGGCCGACCTGAGCACTCACTGGGACGGCCTGCTGTCCAGGTACACCACCCGCACCGGCGATCCGCGAGTCGACCGGATGGTCAACATCTGGAACCCCTACCAGTGCATGGTCACGTTCAACATGTCGCGCAGCGCGTCGTACTTCGAGACCGGCATCGGGCGCGGCATGGGCTTCCGCGACTCGAATCAAGACCTGCTGGGCTTCGTGCATCTCGTCCCCGAACGGGCCCGCGAGCGCATCCTCGACATCGCCGCCACACAGTTCCCCGACGGCAGCGCCTACCACCAGTACCAACCGCTCAGCAAGCGAGGCAACAACGACGTCGGTTCCGGCTTCAACGACGACCCGTTGTGGTTGATCGAAGGAGTTGCCGGGTACATCAAGGAGACCGGCGACCTGTCGATCCTCGACGAGCAGGTGGCGTTCGACAACGACCCGGAGGACACCGGATCGCTGTTCGAGCACATGCGACGGTCGTTTCACCACGTCCTGCACAACCGCGGGCCGCACGGCCTGCCACTCATCGGCCGCGCCGATTGGAACGACTGCCTCAACCTGAACTGCTTCTCCGAGACACCGGGCGAATCGTTCCAGACGACCGAGAACCGAACGGGCGGCACGGCCGAGTCCGTGTTCATCGCCGGCCTGTTCGTGCACTGCGCGCCCGACTACGCCGCGCTGGCGGAGGCGGCCGGCAACACGGACGAAGCCGCGCTGGCGCGCCGGGCCGCGGACGAGATGACAGCAGTGGTGCTCGACCACGGCTGGGACGGCGAGTGGTTCGTTCGCGCCTACGACTTCTTCGGGAACAAGGTCGGCTCGCACGAGTGCGCCGAGGGGAAGATCTACATCGAGCCGCAGGGCTTCTGCGTGATGGCCGGGATCGGTGTCGAGTCGGGAGAGGCATTGCAGGCATTGGATTCGGTGGGCGAGATGCTCGACTCCGCGCACGGCATCGTCCTGCAGCAACCGGCGTACAGCACCTACCAGATCGAGCTCGGCGAGATCAGCACCTACCCGCCCGGCTACAAGGAGAACGCCGGCATCTTCTGCCACAGCAACCCGTGGGTGGCGATCGCCGAGACGAAGCTGGGCCGCGGCGAACGCGCCTTCCAGTACTGGAAGAAGATCGCACCTGCGTTCCGGGAGGAGATCTCCGAGGTCCATCGCCTCGAGCCCTACGTGTACGCGCAGATGATCGCCGGCAAGGACGCCGTGCGTCACGGAGAGGCGAAGAACTCGTGGCTCACCGGCACCGCCGCATGGAACTTCGTGGCCATCTCGCAGCACATCCTCGGCGTCAAGCCCGAGCTCGACGGCCTGCGCATCCAACCGTGCCTTCCCGCCGAGCTGGGCACCGTCGAGATCACTCGACGGTGCCGTGGCGCCGAGTACCGGATCTCGGTGACGAACAGCGGCTCGGGCGCCACCCCACGGCTGGCCGTGAACGGCGCAGCGATCGACGGTTGCCTGGTGCCCTACGCCGCTGCCGGCTCGCTGGTGGAAGTGGCCGTCACGATCTAGCGCCACGGCCTGGCGGCGAAACAGCCCTTGCGCAATCGACAGCCGCCGTGTAACCTACACCCATATGGTTGTAGAACTCAGCGAGACGGACGAGGTGGAGACCGACCGGCTCCTCCACGCGCTCGCCGACGCGACGCGCCGCGACATCGTTCGCCTCACGCTCGAAGGCGAGCACTCCGTGACCGATCTGGCCCGTCGCTACCCGATGAGCTTCGCTGCCGTGCAGAAGCACGTGGCCATCCTCGAACGGGCCCATCTGGTGAGCAAGCACCGACGGGGCCGCGAACGAATCGTCTGCGCACGCATCGAAACGGTGCGGAAGGTGAACCACTTGCTCGACGAGCTGGAAGTCATCTGGCGCGGACGCCTCCAACGCTTCGGCGATGTCCTCGCCGAGGCCGAATCCGAACCATCCACCGAATCAGAGGGAACCAACACCACATGAGCATCTCCGAAGTCCGCAAGGACGCAGCCACTCACACCATGACCGTCACCAGCGAGTGGCCGGCCACGGTGCAGCGGGTGTGGGAACTGTGGGCCGACCCCCGCCGCCTCGAGCGCTGGTGGGGGCCGCCGATGTACCCGGCCACGGTCGTAGAGCACGATCTGCGCCCTGGCGGTCGGGTCACGTACTTCATGACCGGCCCCGAGGGCGACCAGCACCACGGCTACTGGATCGTCCACGACGTCGATGCGCCCAACCGCTTCACGTTCACGGATGGGTTCGCCGACGACGAGGGCAACACGAACGACGCCCTGCCGTCGACGAGCGCGGTCGTCACACTCACCGAGCTACCCGACGGCCGCACCCGAATGGTGATGACGACCACGTTTGCATCGGCACAAGCCATGGAACAGCTCATCGAGATGGGCATGGAGGAAGGGCTGCAGCAGGCGATGAGCCAGATCGACGCGATCCTCGCCGACGCCTGACCGGAGCCCGCGCGACGAGGCCCGACCCGACGACGGCCGGGGCCGTCAGGTCTTCGCCGCGACCGCGTGCAGCGCAGTCAAGGTCGTGCCGAGGTGTCGGGCCAGCTCCTTCGCCGCACCCTGGGCGTCCCCCGCCACCGCGAGCTCCTTCAACCGACGATGCACCTCAGCGGTGTCGTAGGAGGCGGGGCGCACGGGCAGGCCGACGGTGATCATCAGGCCGGCGCGGTCGGCCAACATCGTCGCCAGCCGCAGCAGCCAGGCCGAGTCGCAGGCCGACAGCAATGCACGGTGGAATGCTGCATGGTCGCTGGGCGGCGCCAGCCGGTGGGCGGTGAGCGCCAGCCATGCTGCTTCGACCGCGGCACGATACGTCTCACCGCCGTTGGCCACTGCTCGTTCGAGCGCCATCGGCTCGAGCATCATGCGCAACTCATAGATCTCGTTGGCCTCGTGCAGGTCCACCTCGGCCACCCGTGCCGAGCCGTGGGATTGCAGCACCACCAGCCCGTCGGCAGCCAGGTTGCGCAGCGCCTCGCGCAAGGGAGTGGCGGAGAGGCCCAGCTGCTCGGCCAGCGAGGAGATGACCAATGCGTCACCAGGGGCGAACTGGCCCTGCAGGATGGCCTCGCGCAACTGCTGATCGGCCCACTCGGTGAGAGTGGGCGGCTGCCCACCACCGAGCGTCGGCACACCGGTCGTCATGGGGCAAGTCTGCCACAGATCGAACTTGTCATCCATCATGGATCATATAGGATGCTGGGATTCTTCTACCGAAGGGCAGCCATGGGGTTCCGACTCGCCAACATCGCCGGCCGCGCCGCACTCGTCGCCGGCGAGCACTACTTCGACCTGCAACAGGTCAGCGGCGGCTCGCTGAGCGCCGACCCGATGAAGGCGATCGCGCACCCCGAACGCCTTTGCGCGATCGCGGCCTCGCTCGCCGGCCACGCACCCAGCGGCCTCGTCGCCGAGGCGACACTCGGGCCGCCCGTGCCCAGCCCGCAGAAGTCGTTCGCCGTCGGCCTCAACTACCAGGCTCACGCCGACGAGGGCGGCATGGAGGTGCCGGCCGCGCCCCTGGTGTTCACGAAGTTCCCGTCATGCCTGGTGGGGCCCACCGCCGTCGTCGAGATGAGAAGTGACTTCTGCGACTACGAGGGCGAGCTGGTCGTGGTCATCGGCCGGGGCGGCAAGGACATTTCTCCCGCCGACGCATGGAACCACGTCGTCGGCCTCACCGTCGGGCAGGACATCTCCGATCGCGTCGCCCAGTTCGCGGCCAAGCCGCCCCACTTCGATCTCGGCAAGTCGTTCGACACGTTCGGCCCGATCGGCCCGGTGCTCGTGTCGGTCGACGAGGCCGCCGATCGCGACAACCTCCGCATCGTCTGCGCGGTCAACGGTGAGGTGCGGCAGGACGCCACCACCGCCGGGATGATCTTCGACGTGCCGACCCTGATCAGCTACCTCTCCCACATCACCACGCTCGTCACGGGCGACATCATCTTCACCGGCACGCCCGAGGGCATCGGCGCCACCCAGGGCAAGTTCCTCGCCGACGGCGACGAGATCACCACCACCATCGACGGCATCGGCACCATGACCAACCGTTGCCGCCGAGTCGGCAACTACCAACGAGATGATCGCTGATGGCCCTGAACGGTTTGCTCGACATCGAGCTGAGCGTGCCCAACCCCACCGAGCTGCTCGAGTTCTGGGAGCGACGTGGCATGTCGCGCACCGCCGACGGCGTGCTCGGCACGGCCGACCGTCCGGTGCAGCTCCGCATCGCGGGGGGCGGATACCGCCACATGTCGGAACTGCACATGAGCTGTGCGACGGAGCACGACCTCGCCGACATCGCCGCGCGCATCGGCGAGATGGGCGTCTCCTCCACGATCGCCGGCACCCGCCTGACGTGCATCGACCCGGTCTTCCAGCACCGAGTGGTCGTCGACGTCACCGCGCCCCACCCACTCACGCCGACCCAGCAGCGGGCGTGGAACCACGCCGGCACACAGGAACGCGTCAATGCCCGCGCCGACGCCGTGGTGGAATCGGCTCCTCGGGCGCCGCGCCGGCTCGGCCACATCGTGCTCGGCACCCCGCACTTCCAGAAGGCGACCGCGTTCTTCTTCGACGGCCTCGGGTTCAAGGTCTCCGACCAGTTCCTGCAAGGCGTCGCCACCTTCGGACGCATCGAGCAGGACCACCACAACCTGCTCATCCAGCCGGCACCCACCTCGTACATCAACCACTACGCAATGGAGATGGACGACATCGATGCCATCGGCAAGGCAGGCCAGGCCGTGCTCGCCGAGCGGCCCGACGCGAACGTGGTGGGCGTCGGCCGCCACTTCCTCGGCTCCAACGTGTTCTGGTACCTCAACGACCCGGCAGGCACGATGTTCGAGTTCTTCTCCGACATCGACCAGATCGTCGACGACGAGGCCTGGGAGCGTGACCACTGCAAGCGCGACTGGATGGGCGCCGACGGCATCGCGCCCATCGCCGTGTGGGGCCCTCCGGAACCGGAGACGTTCTTGAACCCGGCCGACCTGCCGGCCATCGGCGCCGCACGCGAAGCCCTCGGCCTGGACTGAGCCGGTGGACCTCGGCATCAAGGGCCGCACGGCCGTCCTCATGGCGTCCAGCCGCGGCCTCGGCCGTGCATGCGCGGAGAGCCTCGCCCGCGAAGGCGTGCACCTCGTCGTCAACGGCCGCACCGAGGCCGACGTGCTGCAGGCATGTGAAGAGCTCAGCACCGCTCACGGCGTCACCGCGACGCCCGTCCTCGGCGACGCCACGACGACCGAAGTGCATGATGCATTGCTCGCGGCGTGCCCCGAACCCGACATCGTGCTGCTCAACGGCGAGGGCCCCCCGCCCACCGCGTTCGGCGACATCGATGCCGCCAAGTGGGCGGACACGCTCCACCGCTCGATGGTCTCGCCACTGCTCTTCGTGCAGCGAGTCATCGAGGGGATGCAGCAACGGGAGTTCGGCCGCATCGTCGCCATCTCGTCGGCGATGGTGAAGTCACCGAACCCGCTGATGAGCATGTCCCACGGCCCGCGGCTGGGCCTCACCGGGGTGCTCAAAGGCCTGTCCAAGTCCGCCGTGGCGCACAACGTCACGATCAACACCCTGTTGCCCGAGCGTTTCGACACCGGTCGCCAACAGCAGATGGCGAAGCTGGTGATGCAGTTCCGCGGCATCACCTACGAGGAGGCGCGAGCGGAGCAGGTGGCATCGATCAAGGCGGGTCGCCTGGGCCGGCCGGAGGAGTTCGGTGACACGTTCGCGTTCCTCTGCTCTGCGCAAGCCGGCTACTTGAGCGGGCAGAGCCTGCAGCTCGACGGCGGCAGCTACGAGGGGGTCTTCTAGATGCGCACCGCACCCGTCGACGTCGACGTCGACGTCGTCATCGTCGGCGCCGGGCCCACGGGCCTGACGGCGGCCCTCCTGTGCCACCGTCTCGGCCTGTCGGCCGTGGTGCTGGAACAGCGCGACGGGCCACAGCGCTCCCCCGCCGCCCATGCCATCAACGCCCGCACGTTCGAGATCTGGCGGCAGGCCGGCGTGGCGATGGGCCCGGTGCTCGCCGCCGCGCTCTCGCCCGACGAGGCCGGGCTGGTGCATTGGGTCACGAAGCTGGGCGCCGACGCGATCGGCACGCTGCCGTACGAACGGCAGGGTGACGAGATGCTGGCCCTCACGCCGACACCGCTGCGCAACCTCAGCCAACACCGGCTCGAGCCGCTGTTGCTCGCGCCCGAGCTCGATGTCCGCTACCGCCACACTTGGCGTGAGTCGAGCGAGACGGCGACCGGAGTGACGGTCGCTGCGGTGGGCCCCGACGGTCCTCTGCAGTTCACCGCCAAGTACCTGCTCGGCGCCGACGGAGCAGCCAGCTCGGTCCGACGGGCCGTGGGCATCGAGCTCATCGGGCCGCGTTGCCTCCAGTCCTTCGTGATGGTGCACCTCGCCGCCGACTTCCGCGGTCTCGTCGGCAACGAGCCGGGAGTCCTCTACTTCGTCACCGACCCGGGCAGCGGCGGGACGTTCATCTCACACGGTCGCGACCGCGAGTGGGTGTACATGCACCCGTGGGACCCGGAGGCCCAGCCGGTGGAGAACCTCACCGTGGCTCACTGCACTGCGCTCGTTCGCGCCGCGATGACCGACCCCGACGTGCCGTTCGAAGTGCTCACGGTCGGCACGTGGCACATGAGCGCGCAGATCGCTGAGCGCTACCGCGACGGACGCACCTTCCTCGTCGGCGATGCGGCACACCGCTTCCCACCGACGGGCGGCCTGGGCCTCAACACCGGCGTGGCCGACGTGCACAACCTGATCTGGAAGCTCGCCGGCGTCGAGGCCGGCTGGTTGGATCCGTCGCTGCTGGAGACGTACGAAGCCGAGCGAAGGCCAGTCGCGCAGTTCAACTGCGATCAGTCGATGCTGAACGCGTTCAAGCTGATCGAGATCCCGGTGGCCCTCGGTTTCACCGGCGAGGTCGAGGGATCCACCGCGGCGATGCACGCGATCCTCGCCGACCCGGCCGGCCGCGCCGGTGTGGAGGCGGCCATCGCCAACCAGGCCACCCACTTCGACCTGCTGGGCCTGCAGCTCGGTCACCGCTACGACGGTCCGCTCGTGCTCACGGACGGCACCGAGGCCGCCGTCCTGGACGAGCCCGCTCGCGACTACGTACCGTCCACCCGTCCTGGCGGCCGGCTCCCCCACGCCTGGCTGCCCGACGGCCGGTCGACGCTCGATCTCATCGATCCGGCCGCACCCACGCTCCTCGTGTGCGACGGCACGCAGATCCCTTCGGTCGACGATCAGCGCCCGGTGCACGTCGTGTCGTGCCCCACCAACGTGTGGCACGACACATTCGGCCTCGACCGCGAGCGGTGCCTCGTCGTTCGACCCGACCAGCACATTGCCTATCGTGGCGGAACCAGCGGCGCGGCCGACGCGTTGAACCGACTGTTCGCCGCCGTCAGCAGCAGGTCGCCGGCTTGGCACCGACCGTGACCGTTTCGGCGACGGCCTCCGGCACGCAGCACTCACCCTCGGCAGGATGCATGACCGAGGCGTCGGCGAGGACCGTGTAGATCTCCCACGGGATCTCGGGCCCCGACACCCACACCTTGTCCTGCACCGCGAAGCAACACGTGGTCGCATCCTGCACGTCGCACTCCGCCCCTTCTGCCTGCATCCGCGAGGCGGCAGCCGCCACCTCGTCGGTGGACTCGACCTCGACACCCACGTGGTTCAGCGTGCCCGGCTCGCCCTGGCCGGCGATGAGCACCAGCTTCAGCGGCGGCTCGGCGATGGCGAAGTTGGCGTAGTTCTCGCGGATCTTGGCCGGCGGGGTGTTGAACAGCTTGGTGTAGAAGTCGATCGACGCTTCGAGGTCTCCGACGTTGAGAGCGAGTTGGACACGGGACATGGTGTTCTCCTTGGTTGGATCAAACATTGATCATCATCGATGTGTTCAGTCTGCCGCATGAATCGACGATCGTCAATGGATTTCTTCGACGATCTTCGATACAGTACGCGCATGGCGTCGCCCACCAAGACCTCGACCCGTCTCACGCTCGATCCCATCGCCTGCTGCGCTCCGGTGCGCACCGATGCGCTCGACGAAGCGCAGGCGGAGGTGCTCGCCCAGTCGTTCGCCGCGCTGGCCGACCCGATCCGCCTGCGGCTGCTGTCGTTCATCACGTCGTCGGCGGGCGAAGTGTGCGCGTGCGATCTGGTCGAGCCGTCGGGCCGCTCGCAGCCCACGGTCAGCCACCACATGAAGATCCTGGTCGACGCCGGCCTCGTCGAGCGCGACAAGCGTGGCCTGTGGGTCTGGTACCGGGCTGTCCCCTCCCGCCTCGACGCGCTGCGCACCGTCCTCGGCTAGGCGGCGCGGCACCGCGGGCGCGGCCACGACACAGCCGCTGCGCGAACCGACCGCACCTCACCAACTTCCACATCCCCGGCGGTACCGGAACGTTCGTGTCGAAGTGGCGACCACCCTTACGCTCGAGTCGTTCAGGCCGGGTGGCCCTGCCAGAGCTCGAGGAAGTGCTCCAGCGAGCGGGTCGCCGGCTCGACGTCGCCGGTCACCAGTACGTCGATCAGCAGACCACGAACCACCGCCACGCCGAGCCGTATCGCCACTGGGTCGAACGATCGTCCGATCCGAGCCGATACCGCTCTGCTCTCCTCCAGCCAGCGGTCGGTGAGCGCGCCGTCACCATGGCCGGTGTAGGCGACCGCTTCGAAGAACAGGCGGACGAACGGGCGGACCTCTTCGGCCGAGACCTGTCGCCAGAGCGCGCGAACCAGCGCCGCGGGTTCGTGGTGCGCCTCGGCCAGCGCACTGAAGGCCGCCCGTTGCGATGCCTCGACCGAGGCGACGATCGCGGCCACCACCCCCGCCCGCGAGCCGAAGTGGTAGAGCAGCAGGCGATGGCTGGTGCCCGCCGCTGCGGCCAGGTCGCGCAGGCTGCGGTCCTGCAGACCGTTGACCGACACGTCGGTCATGATCCGCTCCAGCAACCCGTCCGCAGCAGTAGTCATATGCAGCGAGTTTAACCATTTGGTACAGTCGCGGGATGGACATCATGCACGAGCTCACGATCCACTCGCCCGTGTCGGCCGTCTGGCAGGCGACACTCGACCTGGAGTCGCTCCCGGACCTGTCGCCCACCCTGACCTGGCTGGAGCGACTCGACAGCGGCCCGATCGAAGTGGGCAGTGCCGCACGGCTCAAGCAGCCCGGCCAGCGGGCGAAGGTCTGGACCGTCACCACGGTTCGGCCTGAGGAGCTGTTCGAGTGGGAGACCACGATCGCCGGCGTGCGCACCGTCGCAACGCACCGGCTGGCCGCCGTCGAGGGCGGATGTCGCAACACGCTGGTGCTCACCCTTCACGGGCGCGGCGCCGGGCTGCTGAGGTTCCTCGCCGGCCGCTCGATGAGGGCCGCGCTGGCGAAGGAGAACGCCGGCTTCAAGCGCAAGGCCGAGGCCACCGCCCGGGCCTCGCACGACTGACACGGGCCGCAGCAGCGGGCTGCCCGGCGCTACAGTCCGGCCCATGGCCGATGATCCGTTCAGCGCCTATCTGGCGCTCCAGCCTCAGCCCCAACGCAGCACACTGGAAGCCGTGGTCGCCACGCTGCGCACGATCCTGCCCGATGCCGAGGCGTGCATGAGCTACGGCATGCCGGCCTTCAAGGTGGACGGCACGGCGGTGGCCGGCCTTGCCGGCTTCAAGCGCCACTGCTCGTACTTCCCCCACAGCGGCGCCACGCTCGAACGACTGACCAAGGATCTGGCTGGCTACGACCACGACGCGGGCACCCTGCGCTTCCCGATCGATCGCCCACTCCCCCGCTCGTTGCTGCGCAAGCTCGTCGCCGCCCGCCTGGAAGTGGAGGCCGAGCATGCGCCTCGTGGAGGGAAGACCCGCCAGTTCTTCGACAACGGTCGCCTGCAGTCGAAGGGCGGCATGCGCGACGGCGAACCGCACGGCGACTGGGCCTGGTACCGCAAGGACGGATCGCTGAGGCGCACGGGTCAGTTCCGGCGCGGCATCCAGGTGGGCACGTGGCGCACGTTCGATCGCGGTGGTGGCCTCGTGAAGGAGACGACGTTCTGAGCAGCGCGCCGATCATGTGGGCGGTGACCGCGCAGAACCTGCCGGAGCACCGGCGCAACCCGATCCACACCGACGAGGGCGCGCAGGCAGCCGGCTTTCCCAGGGCGCTGGTCGCAGGCGTGACCACCTACGCGTACCTCACCCGTCCGATCGTCGCCGCGTGGGGCATCCACTGGCTCGCCAACGGCGGCGGGGAGGTGCGCTTCCGCCGGCCGGTGTTCGACCACGATCTGCTGCGGTGCACCCCCGAGGCCGACGGCGACGACGTCGAGGTGCACGCCCTCACCGACGAGCCGGAGCAACCGCGAGCGGTCTTCCGAGCGGTGCGTGACAGCGGGCCACCACCCGTGATGCAATCCGGTGAGCTGCTGGCGCCGATGCGCATACAACTGTTGGGCGAGTTCGGCGCCGACTACGGGCTGCGGGCAGGTGACGACTTGTCGCTGTACGCCGATCACGGCCTCGTGCATCCTGCCGTCTGGCCGGCGCTCGCCAACCGCATCGTGCATGCGCAGGTGGCCCGTGGCGGCTGGATCCACACGCGCAGCGTCATCCGCCATCATGCTGTGGCCCGGGCCGGCGACATCGCCGACGTCACGGCAGTCGTCGTGCGCCGGTTCGAGTCGCACGGGGAACGGGCAGTGCTCGACGTACGCATCGACGTCGACGGCACCATCGTCTCGACCCTGGAGCACGAGGCGATCATCGCCCTCCCCTGAAGCCCGGCGGGCCGCAGGTCCTACGATGCGGACATGGCAGAGGGCTACCGCAGCATCATCTGGTTCAGGACGAAGCCGGGCATGGGCCCTGAGTTCGAAGCCGCGTTCATCGAGGCCGGCATGCTGGCGCGCCCGCGGGCGGTCGACGGCTACCTCGGCGCCGAACTGCTCAGGTCGGTCGCCGAGCACGACGAGTACTACGTCATCGGCCGTTGGGCCTCGCCGACGGCATACGCCGACTGGCAGGCCATCGCATCGCGCGATGCCCCACGCGAAGCCCTGGTGCGCATGTCGAACGCGCTGGCCGACCACCGCGCCGGCCAGCTGCTGAGCCCCTGCACCCCTTTGCTACCGTCCGGCGGATGACCCAGCCTGCCACCGAGCCCGTCCGCGAGCGGTCGCTGTGGTTGGCGGGCATGCCCGGCTCACTCGCCCCGCGGGCGTCGTTGGAAGCCGACATCGAGGTCGACGTCGCCATCGTCGGCGCCGGCTTCACCGGGTTGTGGACCGCTTACTACCTGGCCACCCTCGACCCTGGGTTGCGCATCGCGGTCGTCGAGCGTGAGGTTGCCGGCTTCGGAGCGTCGGGCCGCAACGGAGGGTGGGTTTCCGGCTTCATCGCCGGCAGCCCCTCGGTGTACGCCGGCCGCGGCGGCAGCGACGACGTCCTGCGCGCGGAGCGGGCGACCTTTGCCGCTGTCGACGAGATCGGTCGGGTGACGCAACTCGAAGGCATCGACTGCGGCTTCACCCACGACGGCACGCTCACGGTTGCGTACTCGGAGCCCCAGCGGCAACGGCTGATCGCCGGCCTCGAGGGCAAGCGTGCCCGAGGCATCCGTGAGGCCGACCTCCGCCTGCTCGAGCCCGCCGAGCTGTCAGATCTGGTGCACACCCCGAACGCGCTGGCGGCCACGTTCTCACCCCACTGCGCACGCGTCGATCCGGCGCGCCTCGTTCGAGGCCTGGCCACGGCGTGCGAGCATCGGGGTGTCACGATCTACGAGCGCAGCCCGGCCGAGATCTCCCCGCGCCTGGTGCGCACACCGCACGGCTCGCTGAGGGCCACGACGGTGGTGCGCGCCACCGAGTCGTACAGCGTGCAATCGGCGACGTGGCGGCGCCGGTTCCTGCCGCTCTACTCCCTGATGATCGCGACCGAGCCGTTGGGCGACGACGTATGGGCACAGCTCGGATGGCGCGAGGGCCTCACCATCTCCGATGCCCACCATCTGTTCTTCTACGCCCAGCGCACGGCGGACGGGCGGATCGCGATCGGCGGGCGTGGCGCCCCGTATCGCCTGGGCTCGCCCATCGACCAGGCCCAGGAGCGCAACGCCGCAGTTCGAGCGCGACTGCAATCCTCCATCCGCCGCCACTTCCCCGCCGCTGCGTCGGCGGCGATCACCCATCACTGGGGTGGGTCGCTCGCCGTACCGCGCGATTGGTGCATGTCGGTCACCTTCGATCGGGCCAGCGGGCTGGCGTGGTCGGGCGGTTACAGCGGCCACGGCGTGGTCGCCGCCAACATCGGCGGCCGCACCCTCGCCGACCTGATCCTCGAACGATCCACCGACCTCACCGACCTGCCGTGGGTCGGCCATCGACCGCGCAACTGGGAGCCCGAACCGCTGCGCTACCTCGCGTCGAAGGCCATCGTCTCGGTGCTGGGCAGCGCCGACCGCCGTGAGGATGCCTCAGGCCGCCGGGCACGGCGCACACGCCTGGTCACCCCCTTCGTGATGAGCCGCTGACGGATC
>JBAVTH010000047.1:0-3046 GCA_049696035.1 Ilumatobacteraceae bacterium | reverse complement strand
TCCTCCTCGCTCTCGTGTGCCTGGCTGCCGTCGCGCTGGGTTTGTTGGGGACGTTGGTGTTCGGCTCGTCGTGGTGGAGCCTGCGGCAGCAAGCGGTCGGGTTGCTGAGTGGGAGCCGGGGGATGCTCGTCGCCTCGAAGTGGACCAAGAGCATTCCCGTCGATTTCGTCGAGGTCGCCTCGGACGCCATCACTCTGCGACCAAAGCTGCGCGCTGTGCACCGCGTCGAGCGAGCAGAGATCCGGTGCGTGGAGTACGAGAGGGTTCGCGTGTCTCCCTTGTGGTCGTCGGACGACTTCTACATTCGACTCGCCAACGGCCGCCGCGCCCCAAAGATCTTCCAGCCATTGCACGTCGATCAGTTCCTCCATCTGCTCACCGCGTTCGGCTACGCCGTCGTTGATGTGTCGAACCAGAGCGAGGAACGCGTCAACGAGTCCCGGCACCCATAGCTGCCGATCTGCTCGCTGGACATCGCCGTGGGAGAATGGGTGATCGCACGGCTCATCCTTGTCAATGGACCTCCGGCGTCGGGCAAGTCAACGCTCGCTCGTCGCTTTGTCGATCACCACGATCGGTCGGCCCTGGTGGAGTTCGACGCGATGCGGATGGGCTTGCCGAACTGGGAGGGAGACGAGGCGACGAGGCTCGTTGCGCGCGATCTTGCGGGCGCCGCAACGGCCCAGCATCTGGCAGCGGGCCGCGACGTCGTGATGCCCCAGTACTTCGGCCGGCTGGGCTTCATTGTCGTGCTCGAAGGCATCGCACGCGAGCACGAGGCCAACTTCGTCGAGGTGATTCTCTCCATCGACACATCGCTGGCGATCGATCGGTTCCTCGCACGCCGGCGAGCGATGGCTGAGCGTGGCGAACGTCATCCCGAGCGCGAGATCGCTGACGCCGACGTGGAGGCGTTCATCGTCGACGCAGTGGATCGCCTCACCCGCCTGCCGGCGGCGCGTCCCGGGTCGCGGATCGTTCCCGTCGAGTTCGGGGCATCTGAGGACGACGTTTATCGCCGCCTGCTCACGGTGCTCGACGAGGGTGCCGAAGCACCGTGTCGTTCGCGGTAGTGACTGAAGCCCAGAAGGTTGAGCGTCAGTGTTGCGATTGCGGCCGCGCTCGTCGTCGGCGCAGCGGCCCTCTCACGGGGCTTCGACGACTCATCAGGGGACTGCCACCGAGCAGAACTGCCGATATGCCCGGCCTTCTACAGGTCGATTTCGATGCCGGTTTCGATTGTTCTGTGCTGTTGCACGGGCGGCCGGGCGAGCTCGACGCCGTACTTTTCGGCCCATTCATGGATGACGTTGGCGAGTTGGCGGGTGCCGTTGTCGGGTTCGTCTGCGACGATCTCGTGCAGGGTGGCGACGGCCTCGACGAGACTTTCCTGTGTGACCGGTTTGCCGGCGGCCCAGTCGTGCCAGGTGTCGAGCGCGTCGACGCGGGCCTCGGCGGTCGAGAGGTGTTCGGGGAAGTACTGCCAGTTGGCAAGGATGTCGTGGGTCCTCAGCGCGTCTCGGGCGGTCTCGATCTGTGTGCGGGCGATGCTCCGTTGCGCGAAGGGCTCGCGGGCCTGCTCTCGCGCGAACGCGAGCAACTCGCCGGAGCTGGCAACGCCCTCGTTTGCTGCGGCAAGGTCGGTGCGTGCTTGGCGTCGACCGCGGAGCCCGGACTGGTCGAGTCGTTGTTGCGCGGCCCGCTGCGCGGCCGCGGCCTGTTTCACGGCATCGTGGGCCGCATCGAGTGCAGCATCAAAGGGGGCGCACATCGTGTTCGCATCCGCGATGCGTCGCGCCGCGGTGTCGACGACCTCGACGAGTCGCGCCCGCTTTGTCATCGAGTCGTCGAGTGCCTCTCGTGCCTGCCGGTAGATGTCAGCGGCGACTGCGCGTAGGTCGTGGAACCAGTCCGGGACCTGGCAGCGCGGCTGCGGACGTGGCGGCTGGCGGTCCTGTTGGGCGAGCTGGCGACGTTGCACCACAGCCGGGACGTCCGCCCGATCCGATGCGACGATCCCCTCGAGAACGTCGCGTGCTTCGCTCATCGTTTGGGTGTCGGTCACGACGTACACACGGTTGTCGTCGCGCCCGCGGGTCATCCCCACATACAGGCCGCGACCAGTCGTCGCCGGCCCGGCCAGGGTGATCGAGGCGGTCTCGGTCGCGGACTGTGTCCCGTACTCGGTCGCCGCGTATCCGAGCCGCACATGCTCCATCGCGTACTCGGCGGGCAACGTGACCGTGCTCGTCCCGTGCAGGTCGGCGACGGTCAGATCACCGTCGTCGTTGATCGCGGTGACGGTCCACAGCTCGCGGTTGCGGACGATGTCGCCGCTGGTCGTGTGCAGGTGGCGCTGGTTGCGACGCGTCGCGACGATGTCGCCCACGGCGACAAGCCCGTCGGCGATCGAGCCGAACATGGTGGTGTCGGTGTCGCCAGACCGGGCGCGTAGTTGTCGGATGGTGCGATTGATCTCGTCAACGTGCTCGTTGGTCGCCGCCGTGATCGCCACGGTCTCACCGCTCGCGTGTCGTTGCATCCACTCGGCGGCGATGGCGTCGAGGTGCTCGTCGAAGGTGCCGGGGATGATCCGCTCGTGAGACTCGTAGGTGCCGAGCGCGCGCAGGTCGCCGTGCCGTAGACGCAGCGACGCGGCGGCCTCCCAGTCGTGGCTGAATCGGTGGATCCGCTCCAACTCGATGACGCGACTGGTGGCGCAGATCTCGCCGAACAGGCCACCACGACCCACCGCTTGTAGCTGACGGTGATCACCAACCAACACCACACGCCACCGCTCACTCGTCGCCAACCGGGTGAGTTGATGCAGGTTCGGTGTCGACAACATGCCGGCCTCATCGACGATCAACGTGGTTCCCGTCGGGAGCCGCCACTGCGGGCCCGGCCCATCGGAGCGTGCCCATTCGTGGAGCAGCTTGGCGACCGTGTCGGTATGCATGCCGGTCTCGCGGCCCAACACCTTGGCCGCCTTCGCCGTGGGGGCGATACCGAACACCGGTCGGCTGTGACGGTGCAGATCGTTCAC
>JBAVTH010000046.1:0-2048 GCA_049696035.1 Ilumatobacteraceae bacterium | reverse complement strand
GCCGAGCAGGTGCGCACGATGATCGCCAACGGTCTGCGCAGCACGGGGCAGGACGAAGTCAGCCTCACGTCCCTCAGCACCGCCGACTACAGCGGCATCGAACAGGTGCTGCACGGCATCAACCCGTTGGGGTGTGGTGCCGCCGAGACCACGTCGGTGAGCCTGCCGTCGCTTCGTGTCGACGCGTTCACCGTCGGCCTCGCCGGCCAGGTCTCGGGAGGCCGGCGTAGCGGCCTCACCTTCGCTCCTGAGGCCGGCAGCTGGCGGCTGCGCCAGGTGATCAACAAGCTGATCACCGAAGACGACCTGTACGGCGCGGTGGAGGCCGGCTACTCGCAGGGCTGGCACCGGATGAAGTTGTACTTCCTCACCGGGCTGCCCACCGAGGCCGACGTGGACACTCAGGGGATCGTCGAACTGGCGCGGAACTGCGTCCAGATCGGTCGCCGGCACACGAACCGTGCCAGCGTCACTGTCAGCCTGGGCGGGTTCGTTCCCAAGCCGCACACCCCGTTCCAGTGGTTCGGCCAGAACACCACCGACGAGCTTCGACGCAAGGTGCAGTTGGTGCGTGACGGCGCGCAGCGGGCGCGAGGGGTCAACGTCAAGTGGCACGATCCGGCGGCGACGCTGGCCGAAGGCATCGCCGCTCGTGGTGATCGTCGCATCGGCGCGGTGATGGAGCGGGTGTGGCGGGCCGGGGGAGTGTTCCAGGAGTGGAGCGAGTTCTTCCGCGTGTCCCGCTGGGAAGAGGCGATGGCCGCCGAGGGTCTGTCGATCGAGTGGTACGTGAACCGTCATCGCGACGAGCACGAAGTGCTGCCGTGGGACCACCTCTCCGCTGGGCTGCACAAGGACTTCCTCTGGCTCGACTGGCAGGCGGCGCTGACCGCGCACGGCCTCGAGGACTGTCGCTGGACGCCTTGCTACGACTGCGGCGTGTGCACCGGCTACGGCATCGAACACGTCGTCGCGGCGGCCGTGCCACCTGCTGGTGGCAGTCAGGGAACCGGTCAGGATCTGGCCCGTGGCGGCGAAGTGCCGGTGGCCCTGCTGCCCCGAGGTGGCGGTGGGGCGCCTGCTTGGTCGCCGGGTGCCGTCGCCGGCGCTGCCGTAGGTGTCGAGGTTGGCGCCGAGGCCGACGCGGAGGTGCCGGCATGAGGCTGCGCATCCGCCACACCAAGCTCGGCAAGATCCGTTTCACCAGCCATCGCGACACCGCTCGCCACTGGGAGCGCGCCGTCCGCAAGGCAGCCGTGCCGCTCGCCTACTCCACCGGGTTCACGCCGCGGCCGCGCATGTCGTTCGGGCTGGCCCTCCCGACGGGCAGCGAGAGCCTTGCCGAGTTCCTCGACATCGAGCTTGCTCCGGGGACGGATCACGACCTCGACGAGCTGTGCGGGCGCTTCGAAGCCGCACTTCCCCTGGGCTACGAGGTGACGAACGTCGTCGAAAGAGATCCGGGCAGCCCCTCGTTGCAGGAGGACGTCGTTGCCTGCACCTGGCAGGTCACGCTGGAGGGTCTGCGCGCGGATCGAGTTGCGGAAGCCTGTGCGGCGACGCTTGCGTTGTCGTCGCTGATGGTCGAACGCGAGCGGAAGGGGCAGCGCCGCGTCGACGACGTGCGCGCCGCCATCGAAGATCTGTCGGTCGTCACGTCGCCGCGCGACGTGACGGACGGCGACACCCGGCCACGCCTGTGCGCGGTGTTGGCCACGAACGGGCGAGGACTGCGACCGACAGAGCTCGTCGGCGCCTTGTTCCCTGCACTTGATCCGGTCGACACGGCCGCTCGGGTGCTGCGCACACATCAATGGATCGAGCGCGACGGCGTGCGCAGGGAGATCATCCCTGCGCACCGGTTCGCGACGCGCACCCCTGTGGAGTGCGCATGAGAAGGGACGTCCTACATGAACAGCAACGAACTCGACCCGGTCGTCGACGGCAACGAACCGGCAGCGGGTGCGTCGGGTGCCGAGGCCTTTGCGGCTGATCGTCCTGCGCCGGCGACCGCAGGCGCCCTGGACGCGCAGGGGCCGGCCTCGGAG
>JBAVTH010000045.1:0-5102 GCA_049696035.1 Ilumatobacteraceae bacterium | reverse complement strand
CGTCGCGACCGCCTGACGGCTCGCCTGCCGATGCTCTCCCCGCCTCACGCGTCGGGCAGCATCGGCGCGGTGCGGGTGGAGGCCCGCGGCGCCGACGAGCACGGTGGGCGGGTGGCGGTCATCGCCGGCGCAGCCGGGCACACCGGCGACCTGGCCGCGGCGGTGTGCGCTGCCGTCGTGCTGCAGGTGCTGGCGCACGGCTTGGCGGCCGGGCTGCACACGCCCGGCGATGCCGCCCTGGAAGCCCTCGATCTGCTGCATCACGCCACCCGGCTGGGTGTCCGGGTGCAGGAGTTCACCGGCGTTGCCAGAGCTACCAGCTGGTAACTTGTGAGTATGTCCGAACCGATTGCCGACGGCGCCGGGTTGGCGATGCCATGGCTGCCGCCGGGCCACACGATGGTGCTGCCTGGCCGTGGCGAGGTCTTCTACCGGCACCACCAGCACGCCGACCCAGCTGCTCCGACGCTGCTGTTGCTGCACGGCTGGACGGCGAGCGCAGATCTGCAGTTCTTCACCGCCTACGAGGCGCTGGCCGAGCACTACTCCTTCGTGGCCATCGATCATCGCGGTCACGGCCGCGGGTTGCGCAGCCCGGTGAAGTTCGAACTGGTCGACGCCGCCGACGATGCTGCCCTGCTGGTGCAGGGCCTTGGCCTGGCGCCGGTGATCACCGTCGGCTACTCGATGGGCGGGCCGATCAGCCTGCTGCTCACTCAGCGGCACCCGCAGGTGGTGCGAGGCCTGGTGGTGCAGGCCACGGCGCTGGAGTGGCGGGCCTTGTGGTCCGAGCGGCTGAAGTGGAAGACCGTGCACATCCTGGGCCCGATGCTGCGGTCCGGAGTGTTCCCTCGCTGGATGCGCTGGGGCATCCGTCGCCTGCTGGGCCCGAACCACCCCATGCAGCGGTACGTGCCGTGGGTGGCCAGCGAGCTGCACCGCAACGACACGTTCAGCGTCGTCCAGGCCGGCCAGTCGTTGAGCCGCTACGACGCTCGCGAGTTCGCACCCGGCCTGGGCAAACCGGCCGCCAGCCTCATCACCACCCGCGACCGTCTCGTGAAGCCGCGCAAGCAACGGCAACTCGCCGATGCGCTGAATGCGTTCGTGATCGAGATCGCCGACGACCACCTGGTGTCGTGGACGTCGCCCGACGAGTTCTCGAAGACCAGCGTGCAGCTCGTGCAGCACGTGGTGGGCTGACCGCTCAGGCTTCCTTCTGGTGGCGCAGCTCCAGCTCGTCGAGGCGTGCGGTCATGCGCTCGATCGCGGTGGTGAGGCGGTCGAGCTGGTCTTCCAGGTCGCCGCTGTTGGGGACGTCGGCAAGCGCGAGGCGCACGCTGACGATCTCGCGCGCGAGGAACTCGGTGTCGGCCTGAGTGCGTTCGGCCGTCTTGCGGTCGTTGTCGGTGGTCATCCGATCGCGCGTCTCCTGCCGGTTCTGGGCGAGCAGGATCAGCGGCGCGGCGTAGCTGGCCTGCAGGCTGAGCACCAGCGTGAGCAGCACCAGGCCGCGCTTGTTCGCGTCGAACTGCCACGGCACGGGCAGCAGGTAGTTCCAGCCGACCCACACGAAGATGACACCGCTCTGCCACACGAGGAAGCGAGCGGTGCCCAGGTAGCGGGCGATGCTCTCGCTGAACTGGCCGAACGCATCGGGGTCGTAGTGCACGCCGAGACGCCGGCGCTGGCGGGGGGTGGTGAGGTCTTCGCGGCGCTTCATCGCGACACCGACCCTGCGTTCACCCGCCTGCGCTGCCGCCAACCGGTGGGCAGCGTGCGGTCGAGCACGTCGTCGACCGTGATGGCGCCGAGCAGGCGCCCGGCTTCGTCGCACACCCCGAGCGACAACAGGTTGTAGCTGGCCAGGCGCTCGGCGACCTCGCGCTCGAGGATGTCGGGCGTGATCGTGGGCTCCAGCTCCACGCAGCGACCGAGCTCCATCGAGGGCGGCTCGCGCAGCAGGCGCTGGAAGTGCACCACGCCGAGATAGGTGCCGGTGGGTGGCTTGTAGGGAGGCTGCACGACGAACACCTGAGCGGCGATGCTGACCAGCCACTCCGGGTCGCGGATCTCGGCGAGCGCCTCGGCGACGGTGGCGTTGGCGCCGAGGATGATGATGTCGGGCGTCATCAGCGCGCCGGCGGTGCCCTCCTCGTAGGCGAGGAGGCGACGCATGACGTCGGCGTCCTCCTCGTCCATCGCGTCGAGCACCCGGGAGCGCTGCTCGCCGGGCATCTCGGCCAGCAGGTCGGCGAGATCGTCGTACTCCATCTCCTCGAGCACGCTGACCATGCGCTCCATGTCGAGACCTTCGATGATGCGCAGCTGCTCGGCCTCGGGCAGCTCCTCCAGCAGGTCGGCCAGGCGTTCGTCGTCCATCGCCTCGGCCAGTTGCTTGCGCTGCGTGAGCGGCAGGGCGCGCACCACGCCGGCTACGTCGCTGGGGTGCATGTCGCGCAGGCGGGCGGCTTCGGCGGCCATCTCGGCGCCGGCGACGATGTGGAACAGCGTGGGCACCTCGGCGACGTCGAGGAGGCGGTAGCTGGGGCGCCGGCGCAGGGCGCTGCGACGGGCGAGGCGCACCTTCGCCGGCTCCCACCAGGTCTGCTTGCCGTCGGTGGCCTGGCGCAGGGCGACGTCGCTGACCGTCTCGTCGCCGACCTTCTTGTCGATGATGTCGCGGCCGACGAGCAGCTCGCCGGGGCGCGGCTTGAACGGGTTGAGGTCGACGTCCCAGCTGCGCAGGCGAGCACCGTCGCTGTCGAGCGTGCCGATGCGGGCACCGTTGACGAAGATGCGCCGGCGCTGGCTGGTGGCCACGAACCCGAGCACCCGCGGCGAGCCACCACGGGCGCCGGGGATGATGACGATGTCGTCGAGGCGACCGATGGCGGCACCGCCCGCGTCGAGGAGCGGCAGCCGCATGATGCGAAATGCGTAGATCAGCTCCCCAGCCATGGGGGAAGGCTACCCCTCACCTGCGGTGATGGCGTGGTAGGTATCCGCGCGGCTGGAGGAGCCGCACACCGAGCTGCACGTACAGGTTGCCCGCAGTGAGGCCAAGGTCGATGGCCGACAGCGTCTACCTGGGGCTGGGTTCGAGGGCGACCCGCGTGTCCCAGAAGGCGACGCCTCCGCCCCAGTCGGTGAGGGTGTCGTTGGTGAGCGAGTTGGCCACCGGACCGGTCGCCGGCGCACCCGCGTGCTGATGGGCCCACCATCCCCACGGGATCGAGACGACGCCGGGCCGCACCCGATCACTGATGCGCATGGGCACGCGCATCGAGCCGCGGTCGTTCCACACCCGCATGCATGCGCCGTCGGCGACGCCCAGCGCAGCCGCGTCGTCGGCATGCACCTCCACGTACGGGCTGCCTTCCAGCGGGCCGTGCTTGGGCAGGTGCGAGTAGCTGCTGTTGAGGAAGCGAGTGTGCGTCTTCGGGGTCATCAGTGCGAACGGGAAGCGCGGCGCGAACGCGGCCTCGGCGGGCGCGGAGTAGGTGGGCAGCGCAGGTTGGCCGAGGGCTTCCAGCAGGTCGCAACGCAGCTCGACCTTGCCCGACTGGGTGGGGAAGCCACCGTTCGCGAACGGCCGCCCGTCCTCCGGGTACGGCACCTTGAGGAAGCCGGTGGCGCGCAGCTCGTCGAGGTCGATCGTGGGCAGCGCGGCGCGCAGGATGGTGAGGTCGTCTTCCAACAACGCCGGCTCGGTGAAGCCCATCGCGGTGGCGAGCCGGCGGTGCAGTTCGCTGTTGCTGACGGCTTCGCCCAACGGCGCGATCGCGGCCTCGTTCCAGCCCAGGTACAGGTGGCCCCAACTGGTGACCACGTCAGTGGCCTCGATGTGCGTGGTGGCCGGCAGCACGATGTCCGCGTAGCGGGCGGTGTCGGTGAGGAACTGGTCGTGCACGACCGTGAACAGGTCGTCGCGCAGCAGGCCCTCACGGACGAGCTCGGTGTTGGGCACGCTCACCATCGCGTTGACCGCGATCATGAAGACCGCCTTGATCGGCGGGCCGTCGAGCAGCGCGTCGGTGTCGCCGGTGAGGATGCGGCCGAGATGCACCATCTGCAGGCCACGGGTGCTGCGGCCGGCGAGCAGGTCGGGGCGGGTGAGGGCGGCGTGGTCCATCACGTCGTTGCTCCACACGCCGACGCTGCGGGCGTACCCGCCGCCCTGGTCGCGCCACGCACCGACCAGCGCCGGCAGGCAGGTGAGGGTGCGGAAGAACATCGCCCCGTGCTCGTGGTGCTCGGCGCCGATGAGCGTGCGGATGGCGGCCGGGCGGATGGTGCCGTAGAGGGTAGCGAGCCGCTCGATGTCGGCGGCCTGCAGGCCCGTCGTGGCCGCGGCGCGCTCGGGCGTCCACTCGGCCACGTGCGCGGCGAGGTCGTCGAAGCCGACCGTGTGCTCCGCCACCCACTCGTGGTCGACGAGGCCGTCGCGGATGAGCACGTGCATCATCGCCAACATCAGTGCGACGTCGGTGCCCGGCAGCGGCTGCAGGAACCAGTCGGCGCTGTCGGCGGTCATCGTGCGCAGCGGGTCGATCACGATCACCTGCGCACCGGCCGCGCGGGCTTCCTCGATCGTGGGCCACAGGTGGCGGTTGGTGAGGCGGGTGTTGGTGCCCCACAGGATGATCAGCTTGCTGTGCACCAGGTCGCTGGGGTCGATGCCCTTGCCGGTGCCGTTGGTGGTGGCCGCGCCGGCGCCGGCGGCGGCGCCGCACAGCGCGCCGACCACGCGTGAGGCACCGAGGTGGTGCCAGAAGCGATCGCCGAACATGATCGCCAGCAGGCTCTGGTTGCCGGCGCTGACGTAGGGCATGATCGCCTGCGCGCCGTGCTCGGCGATGATGCCGTGGAAGCGGGTGGCGATCTCGTCGAGCGCCCGCGCCCAGGTGATCTGCTCGAAGCGGCCCTCACCCTTCGCGCCGACGCGGCGCAGTGGGTGCAGCACACGATCGGGGCTGTAGACGCGGTCGATGAAACGGTTCACCTTCGGGCACAGCTCGCCCTTGCTGTACGGGTGCGCCGGGTTGCCGCGCATCTGCACCGCCTGAGCCGTGGGGCCGTCGCCGTGCACCGTCACCTGC
>JBAVTH010000044.1:0-2397 GCA_049696035.1 Ilumatobacteraceae bacterium | reverse complement strand
GCATCGACATCCCTCAGGGTTGCCACACCTTCAGCGGCGACGAAGCCCTCGCCTACGCCCGCTCGCGCCACCTGAAGTGGATGGACGAAGGCGGCAAGACCCACGAGGACGGCACCTCCGACCTCGGCCGCATCTCACGACAGCAGGACTTCCTGCGCCGCACCCTGCAGGCCGCGCTCGACAAGGGCGTCTTCGACCCGGCCGTCGCCCGTGCCCTCATCGAGTCGCTGCAGACCGACATCGTCACCGAGGCCGGTTTCACCGTCAACGACATGCTGCAGTACGCCGGAGCCCTCGAGGGGATCGCCCCATCAGCCATCGGCATGTACCAGGTGGAGGCCACTGGGGTGATGGTGAGCGGCAACTCGGTGCTGCAACCTGAACTGGCGAGCGATCGGATGCAGGCAGTGCTCGCGATCTTCCGTGGTGAGGATGCTCTACTTCCCGCGGCGGCATCTGCTGCCGAGGAGGCGACAGGCGACACCCGTGTGGAGTTGACGACGCTCCCGCCGGAGGCCGTCGGCGACATCCTTCCCGATCCGTCGGTGTCGTGTTCGTAAGCGTCGACCCGTTCGCGCGAATCCCCTCGTCAGCACACTTTCGAAATCCCCCCTTGCGCGAAGGTGATGTGATAGGAGAGAATGACGCCCATGTAATTACAGGGGTGTCGCAGGTGACGCCCCGGCTGAGGCCTTAAGCGCAGGGAGGGCCATCTCAGATGCACATCGAAGTCACTTCTGAACCACAAGCCAATTGGCAGGACCAGGCGAACTGCCTTGGCGTCGACCCCGATCTCTTCTTCCCCGAGCGCGGCGCGTCCACTCGGGAAGCCAAGGAAGTGTGTCGTGGGTGCACGGTTCGGCTCGACTGCCTGGAGTACGCACTCGTCAACGGCGAGAAGTTCGGCATCTGGGGCGGGCTGTCCGAGCGTGAGCGTCGGCGCCTCCGCCGGCAGCGCTCGCAGGCCGCGCGGCGCACCGCCTGAGCCCGGCGGGCGACTAGTGATCCACTCCAACGGGTGCTACCCTCGCTGACATGTTCCTGTTCTTGGATCCCCCTGAGATCGTTCTCATCCTCGTCGTCGTGCTCGTGTTGTTCGGTGGCTCGCAGCTGCCGAAGCTTGCCAAGAACCTCGGCAAGGCACAGAAGGAGTTCAAGGACGGCTTGGCCGATGGTCAGAAAGAGGCCGACAAGGCCAAGGAAGCCGCCAAGGCTGCCGACGACGCTGCCGGCAGCTGACGCTCGTTCCAGTCGCTGAATCGGCGCCGGTCACCATCCGTGGTGCCGGCGCCTTTTCGCGTCCCGCGGGCGCGAAACCATGCCACTGATGGCTCGCACTCGCCCCGCGGGCGCGAAACCATGCCACCGATGGCTCGCGCACCCCGCGGGCGCGAAACCATGCCACCGATGACTCACACTCGCCCCGCGGGCGCGAAAACATGCCACCGATGACCCGCGCGCGCCCCGCGGGCGCGAAACCGTGCCATCTACTCGCGGGCGCGACACGCCGACGGATTCGTTCGACGTGATCGAGGTCAGGCGGCGACGCGGCGGCGCTTGAGGATGCGACGGCGCTCGCGCTCGCTCGCCCCGCCCCACACGCCGTGCTCGATGCGGTTGGCGAGGGCGTATTCGAGGCAGGTGTCGAGCACCGGGCAGCCGTTGCAGATCTTGCGGGCGCGATCGACGCCGACACCGTCGCTGGGGAAGAAGGTGGCCGGCGGGTAGTTGCGGCAGTTGCCCTGGTTCATCCACACGGAGGTGGCGTCGTTGTCGGTGACCGGAAGATTCGAGTTCATGCGCGTCTCCTTGTACACCGCGAGGGGGGTCGCGGCTCGGTTGGTGCGCCCGCACGAAGCCCAAAGACCCAGGAATTCGCACCACCGTTGCAGTGAGAGACGCCGCAGCGACCGGTTTGGTTCCTGAAATCCGAGAAAATGTTTAGCACACTCCACGGGGGCGCACGAGGTCGCGGGCCCGTTTCCCGACGGCGGTCGGGCCGGGCGGGCCTGCCGCTACACTTCCGGAGCCGTCTCGCCGTACTGCGGCACGTTTCAAACCGGCAGGAGCATCACCATGACCGACATCGCCATCGAGCCGCCGCGGGCCCATGCACGCATCGTGTACCTCGGGCCGGTGTCGCCGCACTGGGAGATCTACTTCGACCACGGCGACCGCACCGTCATCGAGGAGTTCCGGGCTCGGGCGCTGGCCCGTTTGGTGCTGCTGCCCCGCGACGACCCGCAGTTCCGGCGCAACCGCGAGCGCATCGTGCGCGATGCCGAGCGCGAGCGCATCTCCCTCGAATGGGATCTGGGCATCCCCGAAGACTCCTGACGTCCCGTCGAGCGCGTCGGGTGTCGCGCCTGCTCGCGACGTGTCGTCGCTAGTCTCTCG
>JBAVTH010000043.1:0-23013 GCA_049696035.1 Ilumatobacteraceae bacterium | reverse complement strand
GCCCTGGTCCGTGCCCGTGGGGTCGGTGCTGATGGGGTCGGTGTCGATGGGGTCGGTGCCCGCCGGCGTGGTGCCGGTGCCCTTCGAGTCGTCGCCGCACGCTGGCAGCGCGACGGCGATGGCAGGGAGGGTGAGCAGCGAGAGGAAGGTACGGCGTTGCATGCTCATCTGACGGCGCTCACCCGCTGTCAGTTCCGACGGTGTCGGTTCCCACGGTGTCGGTTCCCACGGTCGTCGCCGTGGACGCCGCGTCGGACGTGAGGTCGAGGGTCAGGCTGCCGTCGTTGTTGACGATCGGTCGTACGCCCGCGGGCGGCAGGGCGAGATCTGCGGGTTCCAGCGTGCGGCCGTCGCAGTCGGTGAACCGGCGGGTGCGCTGCACCTGCACGATCTGGCAAGAGGCATCGCGGTCGGCCGGGTGGGCGAGGTAGATCTGGAACCCGTCGGCCGCGGTGTGGTCGAGCACGATGTTGCGGTCGCTGCCGATCAGGTCTTGGAGGATGATCGGGCCGCCGTCGGCGATGTGCCCGGCCACCCATTCGGAGTTGCCCATCTCCTGGAACGCCGGCGCCAGATTGGCGGTGGTGTCGTCGGAGTTGTTGGCGGTGAGCGCCGCCACGCCCCACAGCAGCAGGCCGACGATGAGGATGAACACGATGCCGGCGAGCACGGGCACGACGGCACGAGCGAAGGTGGAACGGAGCTGCGGACGGCGCATCGCCCACCAGTGTGCCCGACGCCTGCGGCAAAGCCACGGCCGCCGAATTGAGCCCGGGCTCGTATCAGTCGTAGGGTTCCTTCCTTGTGAAGCGGCCCTATCGCGTTGTTGTGGCAAAGCCTGGTCTCGACGGCCATGATCGAGGTGCCAAGACCATCACCCGCGCGCTGCGCGACCATGGCTTCGAGGTCATCTACACGGGCTTGCACCAGACCCCCGAGCAGATCGCCGAAACGGCGCTGCAGGAAGACGTCGATGCGGTCGGGTTGTCGCTGCTCAGTGGTGCGCACAACACGCTGTTCCCGCGCGTGATGGAAGAACTGCGCAGCCGCGGGCTCGGCGAGGTGCTGGTGTTCGGCGGCGGCGTCATCCCCGACGCGGATGCCCGCAGTCTCAAGGAGCAAGGGGTGGCCCAGGTGTTCGGGCCCGGAAGTTCGTTGAAGGCGATCAGCAGCTGGCTGGAAGCCGAATTGGATCACAGAGAAGACGAGGCCTAATGGACCTGTTCGAGTATCAGGGCAAGCAGTACTTCGCCCGCTACGACATCCCGGTCAGCCCGGGCGATGTCGCCTACACCGTCGACGAGGCCGTGGCCGCCGCCGAGATGGCCGGCTATCCGGTCGTCGTCAAGGCGCAGGTGCAGGTCGGCGGCCGCGGCAAGGCCGGCGGCATCAAGCTGGCCGACAACGCCGACGAAGTGCGCCAGCACGCAGGGAACATCCTGGGCATGGACATCAAGGGTCACCTCGTGAAGCGAGTCTGGGTGGAACACGCCAGCGACATCAGCAAGGAGTACTACGCCTCCTACTCGCTGGATCGTGCCGCCAAGAAGCACCTGCTCATGCTCAGCGCCGAAGGAGGCGTGGAGATCGAGACGGTCGCCGTCGAGAACCCCGATGCCATCGTGTTGCTGCACATCGACCCTGTCGACGGCCTCTCACTGGCGGTCGCCCGCGACGCAGCGGTGCGCGCGAACATCGACGCCGAAGCGCTCGACGGCGTCGCCGACATGCTGGTGAAGCTGTACGACTGCTTCACCCGTGGCGATTGCGACCTGGCCGAGATCAACCCGCTCATCTTGCGCCCCGACGGTGGCGTGCACGCGCTCGATGCCAAGGTCAGCCTCGACAACAACGCAGCGTTCCGTCACCCCGAGTGGGACGAGTTCCGTGCCACCGAGGAGCTCGACGAGCGCGAGCAGCTGGCCCGCACTCACGACCTGCAGTACATCGGCCTCGACGGAACCGTCGGCATCATCGCCAACGGCGCCGGCCTGGCGATGAGCACGCTCGACGTGGTCAACCAAGTGGGTGGCACCGCTGCCAACTTCCTCGACATCGGTGGCGGCGCCAACGCCGACATGATGGCGGCAGCACTCGGGGTGATCAACTTCGACGAGAACGTGCGCAGCATCTTCATCAACATCTTCGGTGGCATCACCCGCGGCGAGGAAGTCGCCAAGGGCATCGTCGAGGCGCTCGGTCGCGTGGATCTGCGGGCCCCGATCGTCATCCGCCTGGACGGCACCAACGCCGAGGAGGGCCGCCAGATCCTCGTCGACGCCGGCATCCCGGCACACAAGCTGATCTCCAAACCCACGATGCTCGAGGCGGCCCGCGAGGCCGTCGCCATCGCGATGGACGACAACGAGAGCGGGAACTGACATGGCAATCTTCGTCAACGCCGACACCAAGGTGATCGTGCAGGGCCTCACCGGGGGCCAGGGCAAGTACCACGGCATGCGCAACAAGGCCTACGGCACGCAGATCGTGGGCGGTGTCACGCCCGGCAAGGGTGGCACCGACGTCGAGGGCGTGCCCGTGTTCAACACGGTTGCCGAAGCCGTCGCCGCCACCGGCGCCACTGCGTCCTTCATTGCCGTGCCACCGAAGGCCGCCAGCGCCGCGATCCTCGAGGCTGCAGCCGCGGGCATCGGGTTCATCGTCTGCATCACCGAGGGCATCCCCGCCCAGGACGAAGCACGCACGTACAACACGCTGCTGCGCGACTACCCCAACACTCGCCTTCTGGGCCCGAACTGCCCGGGCATCATCAGCCCCGGCAAGTGCAACATCGGCATCACCGCCGGCGAGATCGCTCAGGTGCCCACGGCCACCGGCCCCAACGTGGGCATCGTCAGCCGCTCGGGCACGCTCACCTATCAGGCGCTGTACGAGCTGAAGCAGCGCGGCATCGGCGTGTCCACCTGCGTGGGCATCGGCGGCGACCCTGTTCCGGGCACCAACTTCATCGACTGCCTACGCGAGTTCCAGGCCGACCCGGAGACCCATGCGATCATCATGATCGGCGAGATCGGTGGCTCGGCGGAAGAAGAGGCGGCAGCGTTCATCAAGGCCAACGTCACCAAGCCGATGAGCGCCTACATCGCCGGTGTCACCGCACCGGAGGGCAAGAAGATGGGCCACGCCGGCGCCATCACCTCGGGTGGCAAAGGCACGGCGCAGGGCAAGATGGATGCGCTGCGTGCCGCGGGCGTGAAGGTGGGCCTCAACCCCACCGAAGCCGGCGACCTGATGGCCGAGATCGTCGCCGCGCTCTGATCCGCCGTCGCCGCCTGGCGACGCGCTCACAACTCGTGGGTGAACCACTTGCCCATCGGTGCGCTGCCGTTGGGCAGGGTGATCGGGTGTTCGCCGCGTGGGCGGGCGCCGGCGCGCTCGATCTGCGCAAGTGCACGCACGTTGTCGCTGCGCGTCGCCATGCGGACGGTGCCGATCAGCGCCTCGTCGTGCAGCCAGCGCAGCACGAGCTGCAGGCTCTCGCTGCCCAAGCCCTTGCCGCGGTACGAGGTGAGCAGCCACCAGCCGAGGATGACCGTGTCGCCCAGCAGGTCGGCGCTGTCCTGCACGTAGCCGTAGTAGCCCACGAGCGCCCCGGTGGTCGGGTCGCGCACCGCCAGCTGCGTGGGGTGGTGCCGGAAACGCAGCTGCAGGCTGTTCGAGAACCCGGTCGACCAGCGGTCGACGGCCGCCTGGTCGTAACCCTGCCACTCGCGCACCTCCGGGTCGTAGAGCGAATCGACGAACGTGGGGGCGTCGTCGATGCGCAGGGCCGTCAGCTGCAGGCGACTCGAGGCGGCCAACACGGCTCTCGCCTTCGGGCGTGCCCACCAGCGCAGCGGCGGGCGTTGCGTGCGGGCCATGGCGGCAGCGTACCCGGCGTCACTCGGTGCGGCGGAAGCTGCCATCGCCGCGCCGTCCTTCTCCGTTCGCGTCATCCTGCGACCACGAGGCTCGGCGTGTGCCGATGACATGAGCGGGGCTACGGTCGCGTCATGCCGATCGTGCCCGATGACAAGAACTGGACGTGGGTGCTGGAGCGGCCCTGCCCGGAGTGCGGTTTCGACGGCCGCGCCTTCGACCCGGCCAACGCCCGCTCGGCCATCGAGGCCAACAGCGCTCGCTGGCGCCAACTGCTGCAGCACCCGCAGGCAGCCGTGCGGCCCGACGACAGCACCTGGTCGGCGGTGGAGTACGCCTGCCACGTGCGCGACGTGTTCCGGCTGTACCTGTCGCGCCTGGAGATGATGCTGCGCGAGACCGGCCCCACCTTCCCCAACTGGGATCAGGACGAGACGGCGATCAAGCAGCAGTACCACCGGCAGAACCCGGTCGACGTGGCCGGCGAGCTGCACGCTGCGGCAGGCATGCTGGCTGCCCGCTACGCCACGGTGTATGGCGATCAGTGGCAGCGCACCGGCTTTCGCAGCGATGGTGCAGCCTTCACCATCGACAGCTTCACCCGCTACATGGTGCACGACCCCGTGCACCACGTGCACGACGTGGAGGTGGGCTATGCCCGGATGGCGCCGCCGTCGGCGTGGGGGCCGCCCACGGGGACGCCAGTGGCCTGACGTCCCGGCGGGCCACAGGCCGCTGACGAGGGGATGCGCAGATCAGGGCTGCCGGCCGGTCCAGGCGACGATCCGGTCGATCACCGGTGCGTCTGCCGGGAGTTCGACGGCGTTGCCGAACGGTGGCTGCCAGCCGGTGGGCATGTGTTCGCGCATGCCGGCGAAGCGCTCGTATCGGTTCGGTTCCGGCAGCACCCGCTGGTAGGCGGCGAGCGCAGCGGTGAGCACGCCGTCGTCCCAGGCAACCTCGCGGCCGAGGGCGTGGGCGAGATCCCACGTGTGCACGGTGAGCTCGGCGATGTAGGTGCCCAGGAGGGCACCGCCGGGGCCGGTGACCCAGGGCAGGGTCATGATCTCGTCGAGCTTCGCCGGGTCGGCCCACGCGGTGGCCACGTGGTCGGTCCAGCGCAGCCAGTTGGCGTGCCAGCCGTCGGCCGGTGTGGGCACGGTCTCCGGCATCGCCATCGGGTCGGTACCTTCGGCGAGTGCGACCACCCGACGCAGCACGATCTCGAGGTGGCCGAGCAAGCCGCTGACGTCGAAGCCGTCGCACGGGGTGGCCAGGTGCAGTTCGCCGTCCTGGATGGTGGCGATCAGTTCGCCTGCCGTCGTGGTGGCGGTGGCGAAGAGTTGGCGGGGGTCGTTGGCAGTGAGTGTGTTCATGCCCTCACGATCGCGCTCAAACTGGCCAGGATATGGCCACATTCAGTGAAAGACTGGCGGCATGCGAGCCGATCGATTGGTGGCCATCCTGCTGCTCCTGCAGCAGCGACAGAAGCTGACGGCCGACGAGGTGGCCCGCGAGCTGGAGGTGTCGCCGCGCACCGCCCGTCGTGATCTGGAGGCCCTGGGGATGGCCGGGCTGCCGGTGTACTCGACGGCCGGCCGCAACGGTGGCTGGTTCCTGGCCGGCGGCGGTCGCACCGACCTCAGCGGCCTCACGGCGAACGAGGCGCAGGCGCTGTTCCTGGTTGCCGGCCCGTCGGCGGCCACCACGCCGGAGCTGAAGGCCGCCTTGCGCAAGCTGGTGCGCGCCCTACCGGAACAGTTCCGCCCGGCGGCCGAACATGCGGCGAACGCAGTGCACATCGACGAGCGCAGCTGGGGCCGCAACGCACCCCGCCGGGTTGCGCCGCCGATGCTCGCGGCGGTGCAGCAGGCCGTGCTCGATGCTCGCCAGCTGCGGCTGCGCTACACCGCCCGCAACGACGAACAGACCGAGCGCGACGTCGAACCGCTGGGCATCACCAACAAGGGCAACTCGTGGTACCTGGTGGCCGATACGGCGGCCGGGCGCCGCAGCTTCCGCATCGACCGCATCGTCGCCGCCACGCCGACGGGCCGTGCCGCCACCCGTCCGGAGGGGTTCGACCTCGGCGAGGCCTGGGCGGTGATCTCGGAGCGTGTCGATGAGCTGCGGGCCCCGCTGGTGGTCGACGTGTTGGTGCAGCCGCGGTTGGTCGGCATCGTCGGCTTCGTGTTCGGCACACGGGCACGGGCGGGCGCGACGGCTGCAGGCGGCCGGGTCGCGATGACCATTCGTGGGCCGTCGCTGCAGGCGCTGTGCGGCGAGCTGGGCGGCTTCGGGGCGGGCGTGGAAGTGCTCGCCCCACCCGAGCTGCGTGCAGCACTGGCCCGCGTGGGCCAGGAACTGGTGCAGCTCTACGCCCGCGACTGACCCGCGCCCGCGGGAGTGGCGCGAACTAGGGCAGCTGGCCGACGTGGGCGAGGGCGAGGCGGATGAGCCGATCGTGGCCGCCGGTCATCTCGCGGCGGACCTCTTCGCTGATGGCCTCGGCGGGGGTGAACCAACGCAGGTCGAGGGCTTCCTGGGTGGGCTGGCAATCGCCCGACACGGGTACCACGAAGGCCAGGCTGACCGCGTGGTGACGGGGGTCCTGGAACCCGCTCACTTCGGCATCGGGGAAGTACTCCACGATCGTGAACGGGGCAACCTCCGGTGGGATGCGCGGCAGTGCCACCGGGCCGAGGTCCTTCTCCAGGTGACGCAGCAGCGCATCGCGCACGCGCTCGCCGTACAGCACTCGGCCCGTCACCACCATCCGGCTGAGCGTGCCGTCGGCGGCCTGGCGCAGCAGCATGCCCACGTGGGTGACCCGGCCGAGGTCGTCGACCCTCACCGGTACCGCATCGACGTAGACGAGGGGCACGTTGGCCCGGATGTTCTCCAGCTCGTCGCGTGAGAGCCAGCCGGTCTTGATATCGAGTTGATCGCTCATGGTCCGCTGTCGTCCGGTGAGTAGGTGGGGTTCGGCTCAGCTGAGGAAGAAGCCGTTGATGTCGATGAGCACGTGCCCTGCTTGGCTCATCTTCGCTGTCACTGTGCCCGATGGGCTCAGCCGCAGCAAACCGCCGTTGGCCACCACCTGGCCGGGGCCGTAGTTGAGGTTCGAGGTGCTGGGCTCGACGGTGGGGAACACCGTCAGGAAACCGGTGGCGTTGGTGCCGATGGCGGTGAGGTTCGACGAGACCGCCGAGGCATCGAGGGCCACCCCCGGCACCGTGTTGAGGGCGATGGTGCGGGCCTCGGCAGCGGCGAACGGCGTGAGCGGAGCGTTGCGCGAATCGTACGCTCGTGCCGGCGTGATCGGTTGGAACAGGCCGGTCGTGGTGTTGGCAGCGGTCGCGTCGGTGATGTAGCCGACGACGTCGATGATGATGTTGGTGGCAGCGGTGGTGAAGACGGCGACCGACCCGTCCGGCCCGACCGCGACGATGGCGGTGTTGGCCGAGGGGGTGGAGGGCGTGTAGTTGACGGTGCTGTGCTGTGTGGCGGCCGGGTTGCCACCGCTGGGCATCGCGACCATGTAGCCGGGTGCGGCGGAGTTGGCTGCGGTCACGTTGATCACCAACGCCTTCACGCCGGCCGCCGGCACGGCAGTGGCGGCCGGCCGTCGGGCGGTGGCGGTGCTGTTGGCCCCCACCAGCGTTGCGGTGTTGACGCCGGCGGGATAGAGGCCGGCGTTGCGGCTGTCCATCCACCGTTCCGGGGTGATCGAGACGAACCGGCCATCGGTGGACGTCGCTGCGCCCGTCTGGAAGTAGCCGAGCACATCGACGATCACGTCGCCGCCGGCATCGAGGTACAGGCTGATCTTGCCGTCCTGCCCGACTGGCACGATCGCGAAGTTCGGCCGGTCGTCGCCCGGCACGGCGATGTTGAGCGTGGAGGTGCCGCCCGTCGCGGCGCCGAGGTACGGCGAGGCCTGGATGAAGCCGAACCCCGATGTGCGGGTGGAGGTCACGTTGACCGCCACGGCCGAGACCGACGACGGCGCCACCGGCACGCCGGAGAGCACCGCGACATCCACGATCGACAGTGTGGGGTACGGCCCGACGCCGAGCCCAGGCGCAGCCATGCCGCGCGAGTCGAACACGCGGACAGGAGTGGGCAACGGCACGTACTTGCCTGGGGAGGTGTTGAGAGGTGTCGGTGCGGCGGGCAGCAGCACCTTGCCGGTGCCGAACGCGTTGTCCTTGCCGGGGGCACCGAGGTCGGTCACGAAGTGCTTGACGAGCGCGGCCAATGAGCGACCGGGCACGGCCAGCCCGGCCCCTTGCAGCAGCGCGGCGACGCCGGCCGCCACCGGCGACGCGGCGGAGGTGCCGGAGAAGGTGCCGCCCCAGGCGACGCTGCCGAAGCCCGCGGGTGCCGAGACGTCGGGCTTGATGCGACCGTCGAAGGTGGGGCCTTGCGAGGAGTAGTAGCCGATGGTGTTGCCGGCCGGCGGGTCGACCGCGCCGACTGCGACGAGGCTGGGGTTCTTCGAATCGACCACGGGCTTGGAGGCGCTGCCGGCGACGTCGAAGTAGCTCAGCTCGAGCAGTCCTTCACCGAGCGCGATCTCCATCTGGTCGGGCGTCGCGCCCACCGGCGTGGCGGCGTTTCGCTTGATGCGCATGTACACGATTCCGCCGAAGTCGCCGTAGAGGTTCTGTGGGAACACGCACAGGTCGTCGCCCTCGAGCGGTGCTTCGCCGCTGGTCTGGGCGGCGTCGTACACGTTCTGCACACCGTTGGCGGAGTTGCGATCGAGGTCGATGGCCTTCACCTCGGCGATCGAGGCAGGGTTGTAGTGGTCGTCGTTCTCGTGAGCGGCGCTCGTCGGCTCCCAGAACTCGAGCGAGTAATCGGTGCGCTGGCCGGCGGGCAGGTACCAGTCGTTGCTCCAGCGGATGCCGTCGAGCATCACCCCGCAGATGGAGTACCCGGCATCGAGCCGCAGCCATGTGTCCTCCGCCGGGCCGCTGTCGAAGTCGACGTAGTCGTTGGCCGGGAGGTCGGTGGGCACGGCTCGCCGCATGTAACCGTCGACGGCGTCGTTCCCCGTGGAGTTGAACCACACCATGCCCAGGGTTGCGGCGTGGTCGACGACGGTGGCCAACGGACCGGTGCCGTCGCCAGGGCCGTCGTAGGCCGCCCCCAGCGAGCGGGTGACGATGGTGACGCCTTGCGCCGCGAACCAGGTGATCGCGTCCTGCAGGTCCGACACCGTGCCGACGGTGGCGATGAACACGTCGGCCAGCGGCGCCATGTCCTTCACGATCTCGGTGACGGCCACTCCGTGCTCGCCGTCGGGGTCGCCGGCGATCGCGCCGCCCACGCAGAGCCCGAAGTTGGTGGAGTCCTTGCAGAACATGTGACCGTTGGCCAGGCTGGGCAGGGGGCCGTGCTCGGCGGGGTTCCAGACGGTGAAGTCGAAGTAGTCGACGACGCCGACCCGTACACCGGCGCCGCCGTGGCCGGCGGTGTGCCAGGCGGCAGCGTTGGTGATGGCGATCTCGGCGCCCGGCGAGCCGGTGCCCGGAGCGAACTCGGTGCGATGAGCGGAGCCGGGAACGTACCCGGCCCGGCGGGGGAAGCGAACGGAGCGGGCCCCGGTCGTGTTGGCGAGGGCCTTCAGCGCGGCCACCGGCAGCGCGGCCTGCACCACCTCACCAGCGACCGAGCCGGTGACGGTGCCGCCAAGGCGGCGGACGGCGGCGGCGATCGCCGCGTCGTCGGTGGTGAGCACCTCCACCACGATCGTCTGGCCGGCGGCGCCCTCGCTGCGTTGGGCGCCGAGCTGGGCGATCTCGCCCAGCAGGCGAGGGTCGGTGATCTCGATGCCCCCGGCGTTGACGACTGGCTGGGTGGGGGCAGCGACTGCGACGCCCGCACTGACTACCGCAGCGACCAACGCTGCCCGAACCATTCGCACGACGGAACCTCCTGAGGTGTCCGAGCAGCGTAGTGCGTGCTGCTGGGACGAGCGAAGCGCCTACCGCTTGCGACGCGGGCGTGGCGCGAACGGGTCGACGGGCGGCTGCGGCGGGGCGAAGACCGAGGTGGTCTCATCGATGGGGACCTCGATGCCGTCGGTCTCGATGTCGACCGGCTCGCTGCTGGAGGCCACCACGATGGGTGCTTCTTCCTTCGGCTTGCGGCCGAGCGCGATGTCGACACCGAACATTCCGGCGGCCAGCATCGCGCCCGCGGCACCATGGCGGCGGCGAGCGGTCGCGATGGGGTCGGAGACAGGCGTCATCTCGATCGGCACGTCGTTGCCGGCGTCGTCGTCGATCTGCGGCGCCGCGGTCGTGTCACTGTCCACGGGTGCACGCTACCGACGAACCTGGCCATCGCTCGGCGCGAGTGTGCGGGGTATCGCGGGACGGGGGCCTTTGCGTTGCGTAGTCTGGAAAACGTGCCTGAAGGCGACACGATCCACCGCGCTGCCGCTGCCCTGCGGACGGCCCTCACCGGGCGCCCTACGACGCGCTTCGATGCACCTCGCCTGTACGGCCCGCACCCGGGCGTCGGCCGCGTCATCGAGCGGGTGGAGACGCACGGCAAGCACCTCGAGATCGTGTGGGACGACGGCATCGTGCTGCACACCCACCTGCGCATGAACGGGTCGTGGCACCTCTACCGAGGCGGAGAACGGTGGCGTCGCCCGAACGACCAGATGCGCGTGGCGATCGAAGTGCCCGACTGGGTGGCAGTCTGCTTCAACGCTCCCACGGTGGAGACGTACCGCGAATTCGACCGCTTCCGCCACCCAGGCTTCGGCCGGCTCGGTCCCGACATGTGCACTGCGCCCGACGATCAGTTGATGGACTGTGCCCGCCGCATCCACGAGTACCCCGATCCGCAGTGCCCCATCTCCGAGGTGCTGCTCGATCAACACGTCGCCTGTGGCGTCGGCAACGTCTATCGCAGCGAGATCCTCTGGGCCTGCGAGCTCAGCCCGTTCGCGGAGGTCGGCTCGCTGCAGCCGGCCGATTGCGTGCAGGTGATCCACGCTGCTTCGCGCATGCTGCGCGCGAACCTGCAGCACGTGTACCGGGTCACCGCCGCGGAGATCCCCGGCGGCCTTGCGGTCTACGGCCGCAACGGCCAGCGGTGTGCGCGTTGCGGCGACACCGTGCTAGTGCGCCGCGTGGGCGAGCACGCACGCACGCTGTACTACTGCCCAGGTTGCCAGGTGCGTCACCAGCCGGCGGTTGCCGGAATCGTCGAGCCCGGCCCGGTGATGGATCCCCATCCGGCTGCAGCCAAGTACCTCGCCGACCTGCCGTGGCGGCGCGACTCACTCGCCGGCTGAGGCGGCTTCGGTGTCGCGTGCCGGGGTGACCAGTCGCGGCACCAGTTGCACCCAGCCCTCACCGAGGAGGGTGCGCTCGTCGTGGGCCGGGTGTTCCACGCCGGTGACCGCGGTGAACATCGTGGTGGCCAGAGCGCTGGCGACGACGTCGCCCACGCCCAACGCCCGGGCGACTGCCGCCTGCGCTGCCAGCTCCGCCTGCGCAGGGTCGTTCATCTGCATCTCCGCGCCGGCCGCGGCGACGTACGCGAACACCTGGTCGAGGTAGGTGGCCCCTGGCGCGTGGGTGACCGCGTCGGCATGGCCGACGGCCACCTCCGGCTGCCCGGCCGCGCCGTACACCAACGCCGAGACCGCATGGGTGAAGGGATGATCTCGGCCCTCTGAGGGTACTGACTCGATGGTGGCCAGCGCCTCGTCGATGCGGCCCTGCTGTGCGCGCGCGAGGGCTAGCACCAGCAGCGGCTCGAACAACCGCCCACCGATGGCGGTGAGATCGTCGATCGCCCGTTCGGCCATGGCCGCTGCCACGTGTGCGTTGCCGCGATGCATGGCGGCGCCTGCGACCGCCATGAGCGGCGCCGGCCCGTTCTGCGCGGTGTCGGCGAGGGTGAGCAGCTCTTCGGAGCTGCGTTGGGCGGCGGCATGCCGGCCGAGCGCGACCTGGGAGCGAACGAGCGGCGCGAGCGCCTGCACGAGGCCGAACTTGTCGTTGAGCTTCTTGAACCGCGCTCGCGCCTTCTCTGCGAGGTCGGCGGCTTCTTCCAGCTTACCCTGCCACAGGCGGAGGTCGGCGAGCAGGGTGTTCATCATGCTCGCGGCCCACACGTCGCCGCGCATCTCGGCCTCGGCTGCAACGGTGCCGGCCAAGGCCTCGGCACGCTCGAAGTGGCCTTCGAAGAACTCGACGAACGCGAGCAGGCCGAACGCCCAGCCCACCCCGTTGCGGTCGCCCAGTCGCTCGTGGGTCTCGGCGGCGTGGGTGAGCCGTTCACGAGCCGCGGCGAGGTCGCCCGACAGGAACGCGATCCAGGCCCGATGCTGCTCGATGTAGGCGAGGCCGCGTTCGTCGCCGAGCTCCGCGTAGAGGCCGTCGGCCTCGCCGAAGAACCACTCGGCGTCGACCAACGAACCACCGAACATCTCGATGAAGCCGCGAACCCGCAACGCGCGGGCGAGCAGAGCCGGGTCGCCGCCGTCGCGGAGCAGGTCCACTGCCGTACCCAGCTCGCGGCGGGCGTCGTCCATCCGTCCGGCGATCTGACTGAGCGAGCCGCGCAGGCGGTAGGACTCCGCCAGCAGGCCGACGTCGGACAGCGCCTCGGCGATCTCGTGCAACGCGTCGATGTCGTCGCCTGCGGCAACGAAGTCGCGCTGGTCGATGTAGGCGCCCGCACGAACGAGATGGAGGTGTGCCAGTTCGGGATCGCCCGTACCGCCGGCCGTGGACAGCTCCAGCGCCCGCGAGGCATGGCGCACGGCCATGCGCAGGCTGCCGCTGTCGAAGGCGCGGTCGGCGGCGGTGGTGAGCAGGTGCACGGCCTGGGCGACGACGTCGGTGGGCACGCCCTCGACAGCGCCCAGCTCCTGCACCAGCTCGGCGGCCGAGGCGGTGTGGTGCGCGCGGTCGTCGAGCTGCCCCACCGAGCTCATCGCCTTGGCCACGCCCGCATGGCGTTGCGCGCGGGCCGCTTTGGTGAGCGTCTGATAGGCGGCGTCGCGCACCGATTCGCTGCGGAACTCCCACCGCCGCCCGTGCACCTCGATGAGGCCGAGATCGTCGAGCTCGTGGAGTGCGTCGATGTGGAACACCTGCCCCAGCTCGCGGGCGAACTTCTCCAACCCCACGATGGCACCGTTGGTGCCGAGCACGGCGGCGTTCTCCAGCGTCTGACGCTGCTCCGCCGTCAGCTGGTCGAGACGGGCGGCGATCAAGGTGCGCAGCGAATCGGGCAGCTCGCGATGGCCTCCGCCGGCCTCGGTGAGCGCCACCAGTTCCAGCAGGAACAACGGGTTGCCGCCACTGCGTTCGAACAGCGCCGTCAGCAGTTGCTCGTCGCGAGGTGCGTCGCCGAGCAAGGCGGTGGCCAGTTGCTCGGTGTCGAGCCGGGTGAGCGGCTGCAAGGTGAGCGAGAGCACCGTGCCTCGGTCGGAGCGAGGCGGCCAGATGGCGTCGTGGCCGGGACGCATGGCGGTGATGAGCAGGAACGAGTGGCGGCTGAGCGCCGTGACCAGGTGCTCGAGCAGCTCCAGCAGCACGGGGTCGGCCCAGTGCACGTCGTCGATGCTGAGCACCATCGGCCCGCGGTGCGAGCGGGCCTCCAACACCATGGCAACCGTCTGATGGATGGTGTTGCGAGCGTTGACGGCGTCGAGCCGGTCGATCGGTGACGGATAGCCGAGCAGGTGGGTGAACACGTCGACCAGCCGTTCGATGCCCATCGGGTCGATCGAGGGGAACATCTCCTGAGCCCGCCGCAAGGCGGTGTCGCGGGCGGTGTCGATCGCGACACCGGCGTCGAGGTCGAGGTAGTTGGTGAGCGCGCTGGCGATGGGCCACCAGACGTTGGCCTCCCCGTAGGGCACGCAGGCACCTTCCAGCACCGAGGCGTCGCCACGGTCGCGGACGCGGCGAATGACTTCGTCGACGTAGCGACTCTTGCCCACGCCGTTCTCCCCGTTGACGTGCAGCAGCACACCGCGGCCGTTCTCGAGCACCAGCTCGAGTGCCGCGTCGGCCATCGCCAGCTCGGGGTGGCGCCCGACGATGCCGACGTCGCGTCGTCGCCGCCGGCGGTTGCCGGGCGGGGCTGTCGGTTCCATCGCCAGCCAGGCCTTGAGGGCCTGTTCGCGGCCGCGCGGCTGCATGAGGCCGGCGGGCTCGTAACGGAACGTGTACGAGGTGAGGCCGTGGGTGGCCTCGCCGACCAGCACGCCGCCGGGCGGTGCTTCGGCCTGCAGGCGCGAGGCGGTGTTGACCACGTCGCCCATGGCGGTGTAGTCGGTGCCGGCGAGCGTGCCGACCAGCACCTCGCCGGTGTTGATGCCGACCCGCATGCGGATGTCGGCGCTTCCGGCCAGCTCGCTGGTGGCGACGTAGTCGGCGAGCGTCTCCTGCATGCGCAGCGCGGCACGGACGGCGCGTTCGGGGTCGTCCTCGTGTGCAACGGGGGCCCCGAACAGCACGAGCATGCCGTCACCGAGGATCTTGTCGACCTTGCCGCCGAACTCGGCGACGACATCTACCAGACGCTCGAAGCAGGCGGCGATGAGGCGCTTCACCTGCTCGGGGTCCATCCGCTCGGCCAACGTCGTGAACCCCACGAGATCGGCGAACAGCACGGTCACGATGCGGCGCTCCTCCGGCTGGGCGGAGGCCACCGGATGGCCGCACGACGGACAGAACCGTGCGCCCGCAGGAATGGCGGAACCACACGAGGTGCACTGAATCACTCTGCGAGCGTAGGCCACATCCACCCGCAGGCGGACGGAGGAAATCGTCGATCCGGTTAGCGTGACCGGTCGATGCCCCCGATTCACCCCATCCGCTGGCTGCGCGAGCACCCGCTCGCCGCCGATTGGATGCTCGCGGCGGTCGTCATGGTGATGTCGGTGGTGTTCCACCTCACGCTGCATGGGTCGGAGCTTGCCGAGCCGAGCGCGCTCGGTGTCGTCCTGACCGTTGGGGCCACGCTGCCGCTCGGTTGGCGGCGAACCGCGCCGGCACTCGTGCTCAGCGGCATCTCGTTGAGCCAGATGGGCCTGGAACTGATGAACGCGGTCGGCCCCGGATGGGTCGGTGTCATGATCGCGGCCTACACCCTGGGCGCCTACCGCAGCGGCAAGGTGCTGTGGACGCTGAGCGCACTCGTGGTGGGAGCGGTCATCGCGTTCGTCGCCGCCGGCGTCGTCACCGGTGATGCCCCGTGGCAGTCCCTGGTCTCCACACCGATCATGTTCGCGGCCGCCATCGTCGTCGGCGACAACGTGCGCCGTCGCCGCGAGCGGTCCATGGAGCTGGTGGAACGCGCGGAGCGCGCCGAACGCGAGCGGTTGCTGCTGGCTCATCAGCACGTGCAGGAGGAACGCACCCGCATCGCCCGCGAGCTGCACGACGTGGTTGCCCACAGCGTGAGCCTGATGGTGATCCAAACCGCGGCGGCGCGTCGCCAGCTGAGGGTCGATCCGGAAGGTGTCGACGCCTCGCTGGCAGCAGTGGAGGACACCGGGCGCACCGCGATGCAGGAGATGCGTCGCATCCTGGGTGTGCTGCGCGACACCGGCAGCAACGTGCCGCTCAGCCCTCAACCGGGCCTGGCCGCCATCGACGACCTCGCCACCGCCGCCGGCGACCTGCCGCTGTCGGTGCGTTCCGAGGGCGATCTCCAGCACCTGCCGGCGGGCGTGGAGGTCAGCGCGTTCCGCATCGTGCAGGAGGCGCTCACCAACGTTCGCCGCCATGCGGGGCAGGTGCACCAGGTGGACGTGTCGATGGTGCGTGCCGACGACTCGCTCACCATCGAGGTCACCGACGATGGTCGTGGCGCCGCCGCTCGCGACGGCTCGGAGCCCGGTTACGGCCTCGTCGGCATGCGTGAGCGCGTGGCCGCCTACGACGGCCAGCTGTTCGCCGGGCCACGTCCCGGCGGCGGATGGCGCGTGCGTGCGGTGTTCCCGGTGGGTGCCGGGTGATCCGGGTCGCGTTGGTCGACGACCAGGTGATGGTTCGCGCCGGCTTCCGGATGATCCTGGAGAGCGAGCCCGACATCACCGTGGTCGGTGAAGCCGGTGACGGACGCGAGGCCATCGACGTCATCGCCCGCAGCTCGCCCCACGTGGTGCTGATGGATGTGCGCATGCCCGCGATGGACGGCATCGAGGCCACCCGCCGGGTGGTGGCGTCGGCCAGTGCGGCCCGCGTCCTGATCCTGACGACGTTCGACCTCGACGACTACGTCTACGCCGCGCTGCGGGCGGGGGCGAGCGGCTTCATGCTGAAGGATGCGCCGGCCGAGCAGCTGATCAACGCCGTGCGTGTGATCGCCGCCGGCGATGCGCTGCTGGCGCCGTCGGTGACCCGCATGTTGATCGAGGAGGTGTCGCGGCGACCCGCCGTCGACGCCGCAACGGTCGCGCCGGGGCTGGCCGATCTCACCGAACGCGAGCTGGAGGTGCTGCGCCACATGGCCCGCGGCATGTCGAACGGGGAGATCGCCCATCACCTCTACTTGGGCGAGGCGACCGTCAAGACGCACGTGGGTCGTGTGCTCACCAAGTTGGGCTTGCGCGACCGCGTGCAGGCCGTGGTGGTCGCCTACGAGAGCGGGTTGGTCACACCCGGCGCACCCGACCCGGCTTCCTGATCAGCCATTCGGCTGACCGACGTCACCCTCCAAGGGGATGAAACGGGCCACTCGCCGGGGTACAACATCTGTATGACTGAAACGACCACCCTTGTGGCAGCCGCCGGAGCCATCGATGCATCGAAGATCTATGGAGGCGGCGACAGCGAAGTCCGCGCCCTCGACGGTGTCACGGTGCACTTCGAGCGCGGCAAGTTCACCGCCATCATGGGCCCCTCGGGCTCCGGTAAGAGCACGCTCATGCACTGCCTCGCCGGTCTCGACGCGCTCACCAGCGGTGCCGTCTACATCGGCGAGACCTACCTCGCCTCGCTGAACGACAAGCAGCTCACCGAGCTGCGCCGAACCGCCGTCGGTTTCATCTTCCAGGCCTACAACCTGGTGCCCACCTTGACCGCCGAGGAGAACATCACGCTGCCGTTGCTGCTGGGCGGCACCAAGGGCGACCAGGGGTGGATCGATCGCGTGATCGACACCGTCGGGTTGCGCGACCGGCTCAAGCACCGGCCCAGTGAGCTGTCCGGTGGGCAGCAGCAGCGCGTGGCCGTGGCCCGCGCGCTGGCCAGCCAGCCGACCATCATCTTCGCCGACGAGCCCACCGGCAACCTCGACAGCCGCACGGGCGCGGAGATCCTCGACTTCATGCGCGTCGCCGTGCGCGAGCTGGGCCAGACGATCGTGATGGTCACCCACGACCCCAACGCCGCCAGCTATGCGGACCGCGTGATCTTCCTGGCCGACGGCAAGGTGGTCGACGAGATGCTGCAGCCCACTGCCGAGCGCGTGCTCGACCGCATGAAGCACTTCGGTGAATGAGCCATGTTCAAGCTGAGTCTGAAGAACATCTGGAGCCGAAAAGGTCGGCTCCTCCTCACAGCGATCGCCGTCATCGCCGGTACCGCCTTCCTGTCCGGCGTGTTCGTGTTCACCGACACGATCAAGGGCAGCTTCAACGAGATGTTCGCGAGCGCCTTCAAGAACACTGATGCGTACGTGCGCTCGTCGAGCGTGATCGAGGGCGACTTCGGTGAGGAGACCCGCGATCACATCGACGCCTCGCTGATCGACCAGGTCGCCGCCGTGCCCGGAGTCAGCCAGGCGTTCGGTGATGTCAACGGCACTGCCACCGTCACCTTCGAGGACACCGTGCTGGGCCAGGACGGGCCGCCGAAGTTCGCCGGCGCCTGGATCGAGAGCGACCTGTCGCCGTGGGATCTGTACGACGGCCGAGGTGCCACGGCGCCCGGCGAGGTGGTGCTCGACCGCGCCTCGTCGAAGGCCGCGAAGGTGCAGGTGGGCGACACCGTCAGCATCACCACTCGTGGCGCGCCGCAGGAGTTCACGGTGGTCGGAGTTGCGCGATTCGCAGGCGCCGACACGTCGGGCGGCGCGTCCTGGGCGTTGTTCTCGTTGCCGCAGGCGCAGGAGTTCGTGATCGGCGACACCGGCAAGGTGGACAGCATCGTGGTGCTCGGTGACGGCAGCGTCGACGACGCACTGCTCGCCGACACCATCGAACAGGCAATCGGTGGCCAGGAGGTCGAGGTGCTCACCGGCAAGGAGGTCACCGCGGAGAACCAGAGCGCGGTCGAGAAGAGCCTCAGCTTCATCACCGTCTTCCTGGCCATCTTCGCCCTCATCGCGATGTTCGTCGGCAGCTTCATCATCTACAACGTGTTCACGATCAGTGCGGCGCAACGCCAGCGTGAGAACGCGCTGCTGCGCGCCGTTGGCGCCAGCCGCAGCCAGATCACACGCTCGATGTTCACCGAGGCGTTCGTGGTCGGCATCGGTGGCTCGCTGTTGGGCTGCATTGCCGGCATCGGCCTGGCCACGGTCATCCTCAGCGTGCTGAACGCCATTGGCTTCGGTCCCGGCGACACCAGCCTCGTGCTGCACCCCACCGGGTTCATCGTCACGATGATCATCGGCGTCATCGTCACCGTGCTGTGTGCCATCGTGCCCGCCCTGCGTTCCGGCCGGGTGCCGCCGCTTGCAGCGATGCGTGACGTGGCGATCGACCACTCCGACGTCTCGAGGGCTCGCAAGATCGCCGGTGCGGTGGCCATTGCCTCTGCCGTCGGGTTCGTGGCGCTCGGGCTGTCGGGCAACACCAACGCCCTCGGCGCAGGCGTGATCGCGCTGTTCGTCGCCTTGATCGCGCTCGGGCCGTTCCTCGCCACCCCCGTGGCGAAGGCTTCGTCGAAGCTGCTGACCAAGCTCAGTGGCCCGGCGGGAACGATGGCCAGTCGCAACGCCGCCCGCAACCCGAAGGGCACGGCCATCACCGCCGGTGCGCTGGCGGTGGGCCTGTCGCTGATGATCGGTGTCGCCACGCTCGGTGCCTCGGCCAAGGCGACGGCTCGTGACGCCATCGGCAAGGCGTTCGAGAGCGACTACGTCGTGTCGCCGGTCCAGCAGAATGCCCAGATCGGCCTGCCGGACGCGTTGGTGACGGATCTCAAGGCCACCGATGTCGGGTCGGTGCTCGCGCTCGGCGTCGGCATCCCGCGGGTGGAGAACAACGGCAAGTTCAACTCGTATGGCGTGCTGGCGGTCGACCCGGCCGACGCGGCCGCACTGCTCGACCTCCCCTTCGAGAGTGGCGGCTTCGAGTCGTTGGCCCCCGGCAAGGTGCTGGTGGCGAAGGACAAGGCCGAGCGCGACGACATCGTGGTCGGCGACGAGATCAACTTCAAGCTGTTCAGCGAGGACGTCATCTCGCTGAAGGTCGCCGGCATCTTCGACTCGAAGATCTTCGGCAACTTCATCGTCGACCCGTCGCTGTTCGAGACGGCACCACTGCTGGTCCAGACCCGCAGCATCTACATCAACGTGGATGGCGCCAGCGGCGACGCACGAGCGGCGCTCGATGCGGTGGCCGAGAAGTACCCGACCATCAAACTGCAGAGCCGTAGCGAGTACATCGACGAGCAGAGCGGCTCGATCGACGGCTTCCTCAACTTCATCTACGCACTGCTCGGCATGTCGATCTTCATCGCCATCATCGGCATCGTCATCACGCTGATGCTCGCGGTCTACGAGCGGCGACGTGAGCTGGGCCTGCTGCGTGCGGTCGGTACCACGCGTCGCCAGGTGATGGTGAGCGTGCTGTGGGAGAGCATGATCACCGCCGTGATCGGTGTGATCATGGGCGTGGTGCTCGGCACGGCGCTGGGCTGGATCATCGTGAAGGCGTTGGAGGATCAAGGTCTCAACGTGTTCTCGCTGCCGATGCCGACGATCGTCGTCGCTTCCCTCGGTGCGCTGGTCCTTGCCGCCATCGCAGCTCTGTACCCGTCGCGGAAGGCTTCGAAGGCCGACATCCTGCAGGCGATCGCCACCACATGACGGCCCGTGTGGACGACACCCCGTCCGCGCGGAGAGGATGATCGCGTGTTCCGACTCGCGATGAGGAGTGTGCTGGCCCGGTGGCCGCGCCTGTTGTTGACGGCGCTCGCCATCGTGGCCAGCACTTCCTTCCTCTCCGGTACGTTCATCTTCCGAGACACCATCGAGCGCACCTTCGATGCGCTGTTCGCCGATGTGTTCGAGCGCGTCGACGGCTACGTGCAGAGCAGCAACTCGGTGGAGAACCTGTTCGGGCTCGAACGGCGCGACCGTCTGCCCGCAGGCGTGCTCGACGAGGTTCGTGCTGTGCCCGGCGTCGGGGAGGCACAGGCCGCCGTGCAGGGTGACGCGGTCGTCATCGGCAAGGACGGCGAACCCATCGAGCGGCCGACAGCGCCCACGTTCGGCGCTGCGATCGAGGCCGGCGACCTGTCGGTCTGGCGGGTGAAGGAGGGCCGCCTGCCGCTGGCCGGCAGTGAGGTGGTGCTCGATTCGCTGACCGCCGCCGACGGTGGTTTCGTGCTCGGCGACGAGGTGAAGGTGAACGCCGAGGGCGGGTCGCGCACGTTCGCGCTGGTGGGCATCGTCGAGTTCGACGACATCATCTCGCCGGGCAACGCCACCTGGGCCCTGTTCGACGTCACGACGGCGGAGGACTTCATCGCCAAGCCGGGCTTCATCGATGCCGTGCTGGTGAAGGGCGACGGTTCGGTGGCCCCCGACGTGCTGGTGCAGCGCCTGCGCGACTCGCTCGACCCGGAGGTGGCCGAGACGCTCACGTCCGCCGAGATCACGGCGCAGACGCAGACCGAGATCGAGAAGAGCCTGAGCTTCCTCACCATCTTCCTGGCCATCTTCTCGTTCATCGCGCTGGGCGTCGGCATGTTCGTGATCTACAACGTGTTCTCGATCACCGCTGCTCAACGCCAACGGGAGAACGCCTTGCTACGGGCGCTCGGCGCCAGCCGACGGCAGATCACGTGGTCGATGATGGTCGAAGCCGTGGTCGTCGGGCTGCTCGGCTCGCTGCTCGGCCTGGCCGGCGGCGTCGGCCTGGCATCGGGGATCAAGGCCTTGCTGAACGCCTTCGACTACGTCATCCCGGCCCGCGGGCTGGCCATCGAGCCGCGCACGATCGTGGTCACGCTCGTCGCCGGCACCATCGCCACGGTGCTGGCAGCCCTCGGGCCCGCCATCGGCGCCGGCCGCATCCCTCCGGTGGCTGCGATGAGCGACGCGATCCTGGAGAAGGTCGGTGCCGTCCGCCGCCGGATCTTCGCCGCCGCGGCGTGCGCGGTGGTGGGTGTCGGCGCGATCGCAGCCGTGATGATGGGCGCCGATGCCATCCTGCTGGCGGTCGGGGTGGTGGGCCTGTTCGCCGCGCTGCTCCTGCTCGGCCCTGTGGTGGCGAAGCCGATTGCACGCTTCATCGGAGCACCCGTGCAGCGCTGGCGTGGCGTCACGGGCACGATGGCCCGGGGCAACGTGCAGCGCAACCCGCGGCGCACGGCCCGCACCGCGGCGCCGGTGCTGCTGGGGGTCGCCCTCGTCACCGGCGCGTCGGTCTTCGCGGCGTCGATCAAGGCCCAGATCCGCGATGTGGTGGGCGCCACCTTCCAGGGTGAGTACGTCATCAACTCCACCAACGGGGGCAGCCTCAGCTTCAGTCAGGAACTGGTCGACCAGCTGAACGCACTGCCGGAGGTGGGCAACGCCAGCGGCCTCGGGTTCGCCTTCGTCGCGGCTGCCGACGGGAAGGCTGCGCCCGGCGCCGTCATCAACCCGGCCACGGCCGCCGGGCTGGTGAACCTCGCGTTCGTGCAGGGGGCGCTGGCCGACCTGACGCCGGACGGCGTGTTGATCAGCCAGGGCGAGGCGAAGAGCAAGCGCCTGCGCCTGGGTGACGAACTGACGCTCTTCGTCGACGGCCGCGACCTGCCGCTCACGGTGCAGGGCATCTACGAGAGCACCGACTTCATCCCCTCGCGCACGTATCACCGCGACACGTTCCTGCGCACCAGCATCCCGACGCCCGCCGGCATCGTCTCGCTCACCCGTGCCGCCGGTGTCACCGACGAGAACTTCCGCGAGGTGGTCGGACAGGTGGTCGACGACTACGGCATCGGCGAGCTGCAGGACCGGAACCAGTTCATCGACAGCCGCGCCGACATCGTCGACCGCAGCCTCGCGTTCATCTACGGGTTGCTGATGCTCTCGGTGCTGATCGCGCTGTTCGGCATCGTCATCACTCTGCTGCTCGCGGTCTACGAGCGCCGCCGCGAGACCGGGCTGCTGCGCGCGGTCGGCATGACGCGGGTGCAGGTGCGCACCACCGTGCGGTGGGAGAGCGTGATCACGTCGCTCTACGGTGCGGCGGTGGGTGTGGTGATGGGGCTCGTGCTCGGTTACGTCGTGATCGTCGCTCTGCGCGACCAAGGCCTCACCGAGTACTCCATACCGGTCATCACCATCGTGTGGATCATGGTGCTGGCGTTCGCTGCCGGAGTGCTGGCGGCAGTCGTGCCTGCGTGGCGAGCCACGCGCCTGGGCATCCTGCGCGCCATCGCGGCGGACGGCTGATGCAGCTCTCACCCGCACTCGTCGAGTTCCTCGCTGAGCGGCACCTCGCCGTGCTGGCCACCCAGCGCGCCGACGGGTCGCCGCATGCGGTGCCCGTAGGGTTCACGTTCGACGGCGGCGTCGTGCGCGTGATCACGTTCGGTCCGTCGGTGAAAGCGGTGAACGCTCGCCGAGGCGGTCGTGCGTCGGTCACTCAGCTCGACGGGGGTCGCTGGGTCACGCTCGAGGGCGCGGTGCGAGTGCTCGACGACGCCGATGCGGTGGCGAGCGCGGTCGCCGCCTACGCGCGGCGCTACCGTCAACCGAAGGAACGCGACGATCGAGTCGTGATCGAGATCGAGGTCGACCGAGTGATGTGCAACAGCGGGTTGAAGTGAGCGCCGGTTACTCGGGCACACCGCTGCCCAAGAAGCTCGGCATCGTCGGCGATGTGGTGTTCACCGTGCTGCACGCCCCGCCCTCGTTCACGGAGACGCTCGGCGACTACGGCGAGGCCATCTGGCAACGCAACCTGATCCC
>JBAVTH010000042.1:0-2710 GCA_049696035.1 Ilumatobacteraceae bacterium | reverse complement strand
CATCGTCGATGGCCGTGCCCTGCTCGAACGGTTCGCCACCTGCGCTGCCCGCAAACCACTCGTCGTCGTCAAGGGCGGAGCGACCGAAGGTGGCGCGCAGGCGGCCGCCAGTCACACGGGTGCGCTCGCCGCCGACGACAAGATCTTCGACGGCGCCTGCCGTCAGGCCGGCGTCACCCGCGCGGCGACGGTGGAGGAGGCGTTCGAGGCGGCTGCCACGTTCGCGACGCAGCCCCTGCCCAAAGGTCCGAACACGATCGTGCTCACCACGGCTGGTGGTTGGGGTGTGGTCACCAGCGACGCCATCGTGCGCGATGGGCGGTTGCAGCTGATGGCGCTGCCGGCCGATCTGCAAGCGCAGATCGACACCAAGCTGCCGCCGCGTTGGAGCCGCAACAACCCGGTGGACTGCGCCGGCGGCGAGGTGCGCGACACGATCCCGGAAGTGATGGAGCTCATCGCCGCACACCCCGACGTGCACGCGATCGTGTACCTCGGCATCGGCATCCAGAGCAACCAGGCACGCCTGATGAAGGAAGGCCCGTTCTACCCCGACCATGGCCTGGAACGCATCGTCGCCTATCACGAGCGGCAGGACGAGCGCTTCGCCGAAGCTGCGCACGAGCTGTCGGTGCGCTACGACAAGCCGATCCTCACTGCCACCGAACTCGCAGTCGCCGACCCCGACAACGCCGGACCGCGTGCGGTGCGGGCCACCGGTCGCCTCTGCTACGCCAGCGGCAATCGGGCGGTGACCGCGCTCGGGCACATGTGGCAGCACGCCCAGTTCCGTCAACGGCGCGGGCTCGACGCCGGAGGCCACCGCTGAATGACTCGACGGCGTCGCAACCCGTATCCCGGGCTGATCGTCGTAGCGCTCGTTCCGGCGCTGCTGCTCGGAGGCTGCTGGCGGTTCGCTGACGGGCGCACGCCGGATGCCCCGGCCGCGGCCCCTGCCGTCGGCAGCGTGCTCTCGACGGCGGCGCCCGTGTTGCTCGGCACGCCGCTGGTCTCGGTTCGCCGTGCACCGGCAGTGCTCTCGCGCGACGCCAATGCAGCAGTGCTCGCCACTGCGTTGCAGCCTTTCGTCGCCCGCATCGACGGCAGCTCCTGCTTCGCGCTCTCCATCGACGGCCAGCCGATCGCTGCCGTCAACGAGACCGAGTCCCTGCGGCCGGCGAGCAACGTCAAGCTGGTCACGGCTTCGGTCGCTCTGCAGGTCTTGGGCGCGGACTTCGTGTACACCACGACGGTTGACGGGGTGGTCGGCGACGGCGGCACCGTGGCCGGCGACCTGTACCTCGTCGGCGGGGGAGATCCCCTCCTCGGCAGTTCCTGGTGGAAAGGCCCCAACCAGAAGTTCCCGCCGTTCAACGTCACCTCCATCGAGGCGCTGGCGGACTCCGTGAAGGCGGCAGGTGTCACGGCAGTGACGGGTTCGATCGTCGGTGACGCCTCGCGCTACGACGACGAGTGGTACCTCCCTACATGGGCCGACTCCTTGCGCTTCAGCGAAGGTGGGCCGCTCTCGGCGCTGCTGGTGAACGACTCGCGCGAGGCCGTCGATCAGTCGTCCAACGACCCTGCTGTCGGTGCGGCCACTGTGCTCACCCAACTGCTCCAAGAGCGCGGCATCACGGTCGGCGGGTCACCGTCGAAGGGTACCTCCGACGGTTCACCGGTCATCGCCTCCGTCCAGTCGCAGCCGCTCCCTTCCGTGCTGCAGGAGATGCTGACCACCAGCGACAACAACACCGCCGAACTCGTACTGAAGGAGATCGGCCTCGCCGCCGGTGGAGCGCCGACGTCGGCCGCCGGCTTGACGGTCGTGATGACGACACTGGGGGAGTGGGGGATACCGCTCGACGGTGTCAACCTCGTGGACGGCTCGGGCCTCTCCGATGAGAACCGGCTGACCTGCGCTGCATTGCTGGCACTGCTGCAGCACGGTTCGGTGGACGATCCGGTCGGCTCCGGGCTGCCGGTCGGCGGGCAGGTGGGTGGCACGTTGTTCGACGCGTTTCAGGAGGGAGAGCCCTTGTCGGGCGTCATCCGAGGCAAGACCGGAACGCTCGACAACACCGACGGCGTGCCGGACAAGCCGGGCGCGAAGGCGTTGAGCGGGTACATCCCGCTGGCCGGAGGCGGAGCCATCGAGTTCTCGCTGCTGCTGAACGGCGAGACGATCACCAACAAGACCGAGTACCGGCCGATCTGGCAGCAGTTCGCCGCCGTTCTCGCGGCGTACCCGAGCGGCCCGACTGCCGCGGTGCTCGGCCCGCGCTGAACCGGGCTGGTCGCCCGAGGCGACGCCGGGCACGACGGCCGCTACGGTGCCGGCCATGGCGGCGATGCCCATGTTCCCTCTCGGCAGTGTGCTGCTGCCATCCGGGATCCTCTCGCTGCACGTCTTCGAGCCTCGCTACCGAGCGCTGGTGCGGGCCTGTGTCGCGTCGCCCCCGCACGAGTTCGGGGTCGTGCTGATCGACAGGGGGCACGAAGTGGGGGGTGACGACGTCCGCCGCTCGGTGGGGAGCGTCGCTCGCATGGTGCAGGTCGCCGAGCTGGAGGAAGGGCGTTTCGGCGTGATCGCCGTCGGTGTGCGGCGGTGCCGGATTCGCGCATGGCTGCCCGACGACCCGTATCCCGTCGCCGACCTGGTCGACTGGCCCGACGAGGAACCGGCCGAGTCGCCCGAGGAGCTCGGGGT
>JBAVTH010000041.1:0-17519 GCA_049696035.1 Ilumatobacteraceae bacterium | reverse complement strand
CCACTGCCAGGCCGACCATCTTGTCGCGCAGTGTTGCCAGCACGACCGGTGGCAGCCCGCCCGATGATTCGGCTGCCGAGCGCATCGCGCCCACGTACTCGCCCATGTCGCTGAGCGGCTTGCCGGTCTCCACGCCGAGCCGCTTGATGACCGGACCGTGGGTGACGCCGATGCCGAGCCGGGAGCGACCCCGGGCGATCTCGTGCAGGTAGCTCGCCGAGGTGGTGAGCGCGATGGGGTGCTGCAGGTAGATCGGCTGGATCGACGTGCCGAGCTCGATGCGCGTGGTCGCGTGGGCGATGGAGAGGCACAGCCCCATGGCGTCGCCGAAGCTGGGGCAGTAGATGCCCGAGAACCCCCTCCGCTCGATCTCCGCCGCCAATTCGATCGTCTGAGCCCGTCGTCCGGGAGAAGCGGCCAGCGATACGGCGGGGAGGCGAGAGCTCATGCCTGGAAGCTACTCGCAGGCCGCGGGCGACCGGGTCGGCGGGGCATCAACGCACGTTCGACTCCGTGGGCGTTCGAGCACCGTCACAGAAGGTGCAGGGCGCGCGCGGCGTGGACGGCACCCTTGCGGTCGCTCACGGCGAGCTTCCGGTAGATGGCGCTGCTGTGGGTCTTCACCGTGTTCAGTGACACGAACAGCTCTGCGGCGATCTCGCGCAGCGACATCTGCGACGGCAGGTAGCGGAGCACGGCGAGCTCCCGTTCGGTGAGCTGTTCGACGAGGGCGGCGCTCGGCGCCGCCTTCACGGTGCCCACGTGGTGGCGCGACTCGGCGCGTGTGAGGAGTCGGCCCGCGATGCCCGGATCGACACAGCGGTCGACGATCGCGCGGGCCTCGGCCAACAGGGCCTCGCCATCGAGGTCGCCGAGGCGCAGGAGCGTGTCGCCCGCCGCCGCGAGCACGAACGCCCGACCCAAGTCGGTTGCGGCTCGACGCGCCAGGAGCACCGCTTCCGTCGCGTCGACACGACTCTGCTCGACATCGGTGGACGTGATCGCGAGCACCGCGAACGCCGGCGCTACCCCGTGGTAGCCGGCGAGCCCGAAGGAGTGTGCCGTCGACAACGCCGTTGCAGCCGCGGCATTCGCGGCCACGGCATCGCCATCCGCCAACTCGTTGATGGCGATCGACACCAGCGACATGGTGTGCGCGGTGAGCCGGTGTTCGACCGTCGCTCTCGCGACGGCCACGGCGAGCGCCTCTCGTGCCTCGACGGGCAGGCCCGCCCACGTGTAGGCCGCACCTACGGCCGTCGCCAGTTCGGCCGGCCGAGTGGGCAGGTCGCCGATCGCGCTCACCGCTCGAGCCATCTCCAGCGCGGTGGTCACATCGCCCCGGCCGAGTGCGACGTTGATGCGCAACGGAGTGGCCAGCAGTGGGTCGAACTCCGCCGGCCAGTCCTCCGACGTCACGTCGAGCCCGTGCTGCGCTGCGAGGTAGTGACCGCGGAGGTACTCGCACCAGCCCCACAGCAGCGCGCACGGGGCATCACCCATCGCCGCGTCGCCGATCTGCTCGAGCAAGCGCTGCAAGGTGCGGACCTGTCCTCGACCCAGCAGGTCGGCTCCGACGAAGCGCATCAGCGCCGTGGCGCCCGCGATGTCGGCGGCGGCCAGCCGATGTACGACGGCCTCGCCGAGTTCGCCGTGCGTGGCGAACCAGTTCGCCGCCCGCTCGTGCAGCGCCGCCATGCGCTCCGGGAACGTGCGCTTCGCCTCCAGGGCCAACAGGTCGCGCAGCAGATGGTGGTAGCGGAACCACTCGCCCGTGTTGTCGAGCCGAACGATCAGCTGATTGCGGGCCGCCGCCTCGATCAGCCACTGCGACCCGCCCGAGGATGCCGTCACCGCGTCGACCAGTTGGCCGTTGAACCTGTCGAGCACCGAGGTCTCCAACATGCGACGGCGGTCGTCGGGCTCCATCGTGGCGAGCATCTCGTCACCGAGGTAGCCGACGATGAGCTGGTCGTCGCCTCGGAACGCGTGCACGAACCGGTCCGGTTCGGGCGCCCGCTCCAGCGAGAGACCGGCGAGCACCAGGCCCGCGGCCCACCCTTCTGTCCGCGCGCACAGATCGTCGAAGGAGGCAGGGGCGAGCGACCGACCGACAGCACCCAACAGGTCCGCCGCCTCGCCGGCGGCGAAGCGCAGGTCGTGCCCGCGCACCTCGCTGAGCCGGTTCCGCACCCGCATGCGGCCGAGGCGGAAGGGCGGGTCGACTCGCGTGGAGATCACGATCGTCAGCTGCGGCGGGCACAGGTCGATCAGCCGCTCGACACCACGGTGCACGGTTGCGTCGTCGATCAGGTGGTAGTCGTCGATCACGAGGACGAAGCGCTCGGCGTCGACCAGTTCGTTCACCATCGCCGGCACGATCACGCGATCGTCACCGGCGGAGCCGACGACCAGTGGCGCCAGACGGGCGCCGGCCTCGGGCCGATGGTGAGCAATGGCGGCGACAAGCGACGAGAAGAACCGGGCGGGGTCGGAATCGATGTCCTCGACCTGCAGCCAGGCCACCTGCTCGGGTCGCCGAGCTGCCCACGCTGCCAGCATCGTGGACTTCCCCGAGCCGGCGGGTGCACTCGCCAGCACCAAGGGCACCTGGCGAACGACGGCATCATCGAGCACCTCGTCGAGCCGGGAACGCTCCACCAGGCGGACCGGCAACCCCGGTGGCCGCAGCTTGGTGGCCGCCATCCCCATCTCATCGTCGCGTGCCACCACGGGACCATAGGCCACCTGGATCACCGCCGGCATCCGGGCCCCGGATCACCCGGGTGAGATGGCCGCGAGGGTGAGGCGCACTCACCCTCTCCGATGCGACGGTGAGGCCATGTCCGAACCGACCACCTTCGAGATCGTCATCAGGGGCCGGGCCAACGCCCGTCTGCTGCGGCCGCTCCTCGACGACTTCACCTTCGACCGCCCCAGCGATGGGAACACCCACCTCGTCGGTGTGGTGCGCGATGCAGCCCACCTCCACGGTGTGGTGTCGCATCTCACGTCGGTGAACGTCGAGCTGATCTCGATCGTGCCGGCCGACCGGCCCGTCGTGGGGCTCTCGCTCCCCGGCTGCATCCCCACCCTTCACGAACGGAGCACCCACTCATGATCACCGTGTCCAACCTCACCAAGCGCTACGGCGGCCGCGTCGCCGTCAGCGACATGACCTTCCACGTCGCGGCCGGCCGTGTCACCGGCTTCGTCGGCCCCAACGGCGCCGGCAAGTCCACCACCATGCGAATGATGGTGGGCCTCACCCGGCCCGATCACGGCGACGTCCGCTACCACGGCGTGAGCTACACCCGGCTGCAGCACCCCACCCGGGTGGTCGGCTCGGTGCTCGACGCCGGCGCCATGCACCCTGGTCGTAGCGCTCGCCACCACCTCCGGGCGATGGCTGCGCTCAGCAGCATCCCGACCCAGAGGGTTGACGAGGTGCTGCACGAGGTGGGCCTCGACTCCGCCGCCGACCAGCGTGCAGGCGGCTTCTCGCTCGGCATGCGCCAGCGCCTGGCCCTGGCCGGCGCCCTGCTCGGCGAGCCCGACGTGCTGCTGCTGGACGAACCCTCCAACGGGCTCGACCCCGACGGCATCCGCTGGCTGCGCACTTCGCTCAGCGAGTTCGCCGCCCGCGGAGGCACGGTGTTCGTGTCGAGTCACCTGATCGGTGAGCTGGAGATGTTCGCCGACGATCTCGTGGTGGTGGGTGGCGGCAAGCTGCTGGCCGCCGAGCCGGTTGCCGCCACGCTCGCTCGCGGCGAAACCACCGTGGTGGTGCGCACTCCCGCCGCCGCCGAGTTCGCCCGGCTGCTCGACCGCCACGGCATGAACATCACCATCGACGGCGAGCGCCTCACGGCCACGGGCACCACCCTCTCGGCTGTCTCGCAGCTGGCCTTCGACCATCACATCCAGGTGATCGAGATCACCGAGGCCTCCCGTTCGCTCGAAGAGATCCTGCTCGACATGACCGGCGCCAGCGCCGAGTTCGCCGCTGCCTGAACCGCTTCACGCACCACTCGTTCATCAGACACCACTCACCCAAAGGACTCACCATGATCACCACGACCACCACCCCTCTCGACACCACCGACGTGTGGCCCGCCACCACCACCGCCCCGATCGTCACCCGCACCCGTCAGCACGACATCGCTGCCGTGCCCGCCTCCATCAGCAGCGAGTGGATCAAGCTCCGCTCTCTGCGCTCGAACCACGCCATCTTCGGTCTCACCATCGTCGCCGGCGTGGTGATGTCATGGGTGCTGGCGACCTTCGTGAAGACCGACCCCTACGAGCACAAGGCGTTCACGGTTGCCAACACCTTCATGGCGGCCACGTGGCTCACCACGGTGCTCGCAGTGATCGTCGGCATCCTCATGTACACGTCGGAGGTGCAGCACGGCACGGTCAGTCACGCCCTCGCCGCGCAGCCCGCCCGTTGGGTGAACGTGGCGGGCAAGGCCACCGTTGCCGCCGGCTTCGGCCTGGCGATGGGCGTGGTCGGCATCATCGCCACCTTGGCCAGCGGCATGGCCAGCGGGCTGCCCATGGGCGACACGTCGGGCATGGCCGCTTCCACGGCGTGGGGCCTGGTGCTCACCTCGCTGGCAGCGGTCCTGGGGGTGGGCGTCGGCATGATCATCCGCCACAGCTCGGCGGCCGTCTCGACGGCGCTGGTGTGGACGTTCGTGCTCGAGAACCTGATCCGCAGCATGGCCCCGGCGAAGCTGTCACGCCTCCTCCCCTTCAGCGCAGCGAACGGCCTGCTGTCCATCCGATCCGCCGGCGACACCGCCAAGACGCTGGCGGCTGCGCTGAGCAGCACCCAGGATGCGTTCCTGTTCGCCGGCTACACGGCGGTTGCGGTGGTCGTCGGCACTGCGCTGCTGTACCGCCGAGACGCCGAGTGATCCCTCCGGCGAGCCCGCTGAACTGACCGGACCCGGCCCACGTGGCCGGGTCCGTTCGCGCGTTGCACGCACAGGCCACGACGCAGGATCTGACCCGAGGCCGCGGCCTGCAGGCGCCGGGCGGAACGCCAGCGTCAGTCGCCGCTTGACGAGCCACCGAGCAGGTGGCGGTACTCGGGGTTGGCATCGATGAACTCGGCGACGAACCAGCAGGCCGGAACGACGGTGGCACCCTGCGCGGCCAGGTCGTCGAGCGCGGCTCGCACCACCTGCGCGGCGAGGCCACGGCCACGGAACGACGGCAGCGTGTACGTGTGCGGCAGCACCACCGTGGTGCCGTCGCGGTGCAGCTCGACGTAGGCGGCCAGCTGCTCGTCGATCAGCAGCTCGTAACGACCCTGCGCGTCATCGCGACGAACGATGACCGAACCACGCATGTCGCGGCTCACAGCCGGTCCGCCGGATAGCCCTCATACGAGGCCTTGAACACGCCCTGGTGCAGCAGCACCGTCGCCACCGGCGCACCCTCGACCGTGGTGAGATGGCTGCGGGTCCAGTAGCTCTCCACCCTGCGGCTCTGCCCTACGCCGACGACCTGGTGGGTCACCGTGTAGGCCTCGTTCACCATGACTGGCGCGTGACGCTTCACCTCGAGGTCGATGAACAGCCCGACACCCGGGCCGCGCACCGGCAGGTGCACGCCGCCCTTGTGCGCCAGCACGCTGAGCATCTCGGTGGGAACGGTGGCACGCCCCCATGGCGACGGCTGGCCGGGCACGTACCAGGGCGACGTCTCGGTGATGGCCGCCAACTTGTCCTTCAGCGAGAACGGATAGAGGTTGCCGTTCCGCTCGTCGAAGCCCATCGACACGGGCTCGGGTGTCGACACCCAGCCGATCTCCAAACGGTCGACGATGAACAGCTCGCCTGCGTCCTTGGCCTGCATGCGCGCGAGCCGATCGTCGAGCTCTGTCGGCTCGTCGCCGAGGGTGAGGGTTGCCGTGAGCACCGGTTCGCCCGTCGCTTTGGCAGCACTGCCTCTCGCGGCAGCCGGGCCGTCGCGCACGACCGTGGCCTGCACTTGCTCGCCCTCCACCACCATGTTCTCGAAGTGAGCGCTGATGCAGCCGCGTTCGAACCACGTCGCGCCGTAGAGCGCAACCGCCAGCGGATCGAACTGGCTGAAGTGCGTCGGCCCTTCGATGGGCGCACCGGCCAGGCCCAGCTTGGCGGCGGTTGCGTCGTCGTGGACGCTCGTGTGGCCGTCGTACACCTGATCGGCCAGCATCTGCCGAGGCGCCCGCCATGGCCCGATCAGCGTGTCGCCCTCGCGGGTGATCGGCGTCGCGAACGCATCCGTCATGCCCGCATTGTTCCACGACCGGCGCGGGGCGCGGCGCGCGCCGTCGTGATGATGTACGGAGGACCCTGGAGCGCTGACAGCTGTGCACGTACCCTTCGATCAGGAAGGCCGATCCTCGACCGGTGAGCCAACGAAGGAGGTTGCCATGCTCCAGATCCAGATCGACGAAAGCAGGCAGATCGGAAGGGTCAAGTTCTCCTTGGTGGGCATCGGCGCCGGACGGCTGGTTTCACTCGTGGGCGACTTCAACGAGTGGGATCCGCTGGCCAACCCTCTCGAGCAGGATGACACCGACGTGCACAGCGTCACCGTGGACCTCCCGCTCGGTGCCACCTACCAGTTCAAGTACCTCGCTGACGACGGCTCGTGGTTCTGCGACCCCGACGTGGAGGAGCGCGAGGCCAACGAATACGGCGAACTGAACTCCGTGCTGCATGTGATGTGAGTCGGCCGCCCCGCGCGAGTCGCCGATGAGCTGCCCCCCCTCGGTGGCGCCTCCAGCGAGTCAGGGTCGGCGGTACACGTTCTCGATGTACTCGCGCATCATGCGGGTGGCGGAGAAGCGGGGCCCGTTGGTCATCAGGCTTCTGCGAACCATCGTCACCCATCGTTGCGGGACTCCGTTGGCGTCCCGGTCGTGGAACGTCGGCAGCACCTGGTGCTCGAGAAGGTCGAACATCGCCGTTGCGTGGCGGTGGTCCTGAGCGGCCAGATCGCCTTCGACGGCGCCATCGATCGCCCACCCGTTCTCGCCGTCGTAGGCCTCGGCCCACCAACCATCGAGCACCGAGAGCTGCAGCCCTCCACCGAGGCATGACTTCATGCCGCTCGTGCCACTCGCTTCCAGCGGAGGTCGCGGCATGTTCACCCAGACGTCGCAGCCGGCGACGAGGTGTCCGGCAAGCGGGATGTCGTAGTCCTCGAGGAACGCTGCCCGACCGGCCACGCTCGGGGCGCCCTTCATCTGGAACAGCAGACGAACGACGTCTTTCGCCTCGTTGTCGTTCGGGTGGGCCTTGCCGGCGAAGACGAACTGCACCGGTGGCTGGCCGCCGATCAGCGAGAGCGCGCGCTCCGGCAGCAGCGCCACGAGGTGGAGTCGTTTGTAGGTGGCGAGCCGTCGGGCGAACCCGATGGTGAGCACCTCGGCACTGAAGCCGGAGCCTCCGGCCTCGGCATAGTCGAGCGCCTCGCCGCGCCGGAGCCGATCACTCACGACCCGCTGCCCGATCAGACCGACCAACTCTCGGCGAGCGGCGGTGCGGGCATCCCACAGCTCGCCCGACGAGATGTCGCCAACCGGTTCCCACGTCTCGGGTCGGTCGGCTCGGGCGAGCCAGCCTTCACCCAGGTGCCGGTCGAGCAGGTCACGCATCGGACCACAGAGCCAGGTGGGAACGTGGACACCGTTGGTGACATGCCCGATCGGGACGTCGTCGGCGGATCGGCCGGGGAACAGCGGCTGCCACATCGTCCGTGCCACTTCGCCGTGACGACGGCTGACGGCGTTCGCGTGTCTGCTCGAACGGAGCGCGAGTCCCGTCATGCCGGAGGGCTCGTCGTGATTGGCGGGATCGATCCTCCCCGCGGCGAGGAACGCTTCTCGATCACCCGATTGGTCCGCGATGCGTCCGAGCATGGCGAGCACCTCTCCGCGCTCGTACGTCTCGTTGCCGGCGGGCACAGGAGTGTGCGTCGTGAACACGACTTCGTCGCGCACTCGTTGCAGCCGCTCGGCCCCATCACCGTCAGTCCCTTGCTGGGCAAGGAGCTCGAACACACCCAGCGCAGGGTGACCCTCGTTGAAGTGGTACACGGAGGGCGCGACTCCAAGTGTTCGCAGCGCTCGAACGCCGCCGACACCGAGCACCGCGTATTGCGCGAGCCGAATCGCACGGTTGCTCTCGTACAGCCGTGACGTGACCCAGCGGCCAACCGCGGAGTTCTGCGGCAGATCGGTGTCGAGCAGGTACAGCGGCACGCGTCCCACGTCGACTCGCCACACCTGAGCGATCACGTCGTCGTCGTCGATCGCCACGCTCACGGTGATCGGGAGCCCGTCGGAACCCGTGACCCGCACGCACGGCAGCCCGTTCGGGTCGGTGTCGATCCAGTACTCGTGTTGGAACCCGGTGACGTCGATGCGTTGATGGAAGTAGCCGGTGCGGTAGAGGAGGCCGACCCCCACCATCGGTAGCCCCATGTCGGAGGCCTCCTTCAGGATGTCGCCGGCCAGCACCCCGAGTCCGCCCGAGTAGATGGGCAACGAGCCGTGCACGCCGAACTCGGCGCAGCAGAACGCGATCGGGTGGTCGACCGACGCCGGACCGTCCAGCCAGGGCCGGTCGCGGTCGGCGTCCATCTCGGCCGCCAACGCTTCGATCCTTCGCACCAGGCTGCGGTCGCCGGCAGCTCGTTCGAGCGTCGAGTGGTGCGCCTCGGCGAGCAGCCGCACCGGGTTGCGGCCGGCGATGCTCGACCACCGCTCAGGGTCGACTGCTTCGAAGACGGCTGCGCCACCAGCCGACCACGACCACCGATAGTTGAACGCGATCCGAGCCAGCGGCCGCAACGGCTCGGGTACGGCGTGAGCGAGGTCGGCCACGGCCGCCTCGATGTCGAGATCACCAGCGAACATCGAATTGCCTCCGCCTCGAAGTCTTGCACGAGACTCGGCGCGTCCGCGATGCGCCGAGGCGCCATCAGGCGCGGGTCGGACGGTCCGGTGCCGACGACCGTCTCTCAGACGGTGCGGCCCAGGAAGTTCAGCATCTTGGTCTGGGTGTCGGCGCCTGGCGCCGGCTTGACGGCAGCGGCCATCATGCCCGGCATCCGCAGCACGGCCTCGGGCAGCCCCTTCCACGTGGCCAGTGTGTGCTTCACCAGCGCAGCGTCCAGCCGCTCGTCCACCTTGGCCGTACGAGCCATGTCCCAGGTGTGCGGCACGAGGTCGGCGGCCATGAAGCCGACGAGCGAATCGATGGGCATCGGGCCGAAGTCGGGGCCGAACGGGTCGTTGGCGATCGACTGCAGCACGTGCGAGTGGTCGAGCACCTCCAGCGTCTGCTCGCGCAGCTTGATCCAGGCACCCAGCGGGTCGGCACCGAGCTTCGGAGTCGACTTCGGCCCCTTACCGGTGGCGGCGAAGCTCTTGATCATCGCCAGGTTGCCGATGCCGTGCTCGAAGACGTCCTTGCCGGTCCAGCCGGCGCAGGGAGCCTTGCGCGAGAACGCGGTGGGCTTGGCCGTCTTCAGCACGTGCTCGAACGCGTAGACAGCGGAGGTGTACAGACGAAGGTTGGTGCTCATGCCCGCGGACGATACTGCATCGCGCGCGGGTGCGCTCGGGAGTGAGCGTGGTTTTCAGGCCGACGGCAGGCCGAACTTCGGATAGTCGTTCTGGACCATCACCACGTAGGCCCACACCCGGTACTGGTAGTTGCTCACCCGCACCAGGAAGGTGCGCATGCCCTGCGGCCACGCACCGGTGAACAGCACGGCGAACCAGCCGATCACCGCCACCACCGCCGCGCCGATGAAGAACACCATCAGCACGATGTAGTGCGGAATCGCCTTGAACAGGTTGAGCGCTGCCGAGCGTGGCATCGCCTCGGGCACCGCCGGCAACGTCAACCGGATGGGTGCGTAGGCGTTGTTGTCCTGCGGGCCGGTGCCGAAGTCGAACGGCGGGTACAGCTCGGAGAAGCCACAGAGGAAACCGCCGGCGCGGGCGTTGTACCGCTCGTACATCGCCATCACTCCGTAGAGGCCGGGGTGCAGCTTGCCGGTGAAGATGAACATCACCCAGTAGATGAGGAACACCGCACGGGCCAGGATCTGGAGCGCGTAGAGGACGATGGCGTGGGGGATGTAGAGCACCCAGTTGACCAGCGGCCGCCATCGGGCCAGCTGGTACGGGGAATCGACGACCAGGTACGGCTGATGGCTGTCGACTGTGATCTGGTTCATGACGAACCTCCTTCGGAGCGCACGTTGCCGCCACTTTCAGTGTCGCTGTTGCGTGCATCCTTGGCAAGGGCACAATGCCATGCCGAACAGCGACGACCGTCACCCGTCGTGTGGGTAGTCCTCGTCGCCGCCGACGATGGCCTCGGGTTCGGACTCGGGTTGGAAGATGTCGCCGGGTTGGGGCGTGGCGGTGACGTCGATGACCTCACACCGCACGTCGTCGACATCGCCCCATCGCTCCACCAGGAGCGCAGCCAGCTCCTCCGACTCGCACAGCTCGCTGTGGACGAGTTCTCCGTGGCGATAGACGCGGACCTCGATGGTGGGGTTCTCGTCCCAGGGTCGCACTCGTTGCTCGGTCACGACTTGGCTCCTCAACACTCGAACAGGTGATCAGGCCCACTCAGAACTGTACCGGCGCCGTCCGGCGGCGCCCCGCCGCTCACCCCGGCCGCGCGCTGCAGGCCAGCCGCCTGCTCGAGGCAGGCGACGACCTCGTCGTCGGTGGTCTGGGAGAAGTCGTCGTAGAACTGGCCGATGGCGAAGAACGGGTCCGGGGTGACCAGGCAGACGAAGTCGTCGGCGGCGCCGGCCATCCGTTCGGTCCACCCGGGAGGTGCCACGGGCACCGCCAGCACGACGCGAGCGGCGCCGTGCTGGCGCGCGACCTGGCAGGCAGCTCGGGCAGTGGACCCGGTTGCGATCCCGTCGTCGACCACCAACGCGATCCGACCTTCGAGTGGCACCCGCGGTCGGGTGCCGCGGAAGCGTCGGGCCCGCCGCTCCAGCTCCACCCGTTCCCGCTCCTCCACCTTGGCGATCTCGCCCTCGGTGACTCCGGCGAGGCGCACCACTTCTTCGTTGATGATCCGTGCGCCATCCTCGCCGATGGCGCCCATGCCCAGCTCGGGTTGGGAGGGCACGCCCAGCTTGCGCACCACGATCACGTCCAACGGTGCGTGCAGGGCGGCCGCGACCTCGAAGGCGACCACCACACCCCCGCGCGGGAGACCGAGCACCACGACCGGTTGGCCGCGCAGCTGCTGGAGCCGATCGGCCAGACGCTGCCCGGCGTGCACACGATCGGTGAACACTGCGACCACCTCCCTTGCCCTATCAGGATCGCTTCGTCAGCGGCTCTCCACAAGGGTCGCCGGTCATCAGTCGGCGAAGCGCCCCGCCAGTGACCCGCGGCTGCTCAGCTGGGTCAGGTCGCTCGAACCGATCGACACACCGTCGATCCCGAGCTCCGCGTAGTCGGCAATGCAGTACACGACGGACGGCACTCGACGAACGTCATGGCGACACCTCCGTGGTGTTCGCCAGCCGTTGGGCGAGGTACTCCTCCAGCTGGCGCAGCGTGCGGAGGCCCGGGAAGTCGCGTTCGGGGATCTCGATGTGCGAGCTGGCGCTGATCGCCGCAGCGAGGTTGAGCAGATCCATCGAGTCCAGGCCCAGGTCGTCGTGCAGATCGGCATCGAGGTCGTTCGCATCGACGTCGGGCGCTACCCGCAGCAGCGCGGCCTCGACGAGTGCATGCGGGGTGAGTCGGGTGGTCATGGGAGGGCCTCCTGGAGATGGCGCCGCAGGGCGTTCAGGTACAACGACCCGATTCGGCCGTCGATGGCGCGATGGTCTGCCGCCAAGCTGGCGTGAACCACAGGACGAACGGCGAGCGCGTCGTCCACCGCCCATGGCTCGTGGTGCAGCGCACCGAGGCCGAGGATCGCCACCTGCGGCGGGTGGATGATGGGCGACACGTCCTCCACCTCGTTCTCGCCGAGCTGGGTGACGGTGAAGGTGGCAGAGCCGACGTCGGAGGCCCGCAGATGACCGGTGCGAGCTCTGGTCACCAGGTCGCGCAGCTCCGCCATGACCTGGTCGAGCGTCTTCTGATCGGCGTTGCGGATCACCGGCGCCAGGAGCCCTCCCGACCGGAGGGCCACGACGACGCCGACGTGCACTTCCGGTGCCGGCCGGAAGGCGCCGTCCTGCCACCAGCCGTTCACTCCCTTGACGTCGGCTGCCGCCTGCGCTGCGGCGCGGAGCAGGGCTGCGGCAGGCAGCACTCGCTCCGCGACGGAGCGGCGCTCGTTCAGCCCCGCGAGCTGCGCCAGCAGTCCGCTGACCTCGATGCGCGTCGCCACACGGAAGTGCGGGATCTCCTGCCACGACTTGGTCATCTGGCGGGCTATCGCGATCCGCATGCGATCACCTTCGGAAGGGGCCGCGAGGGCACCGGTGGTCACACCCTGGGCAGCGGCCAGCACCGCGTCGCCGGTGATGCGCCCAGTGCTCGCCAGCCCGTCGAGCTCGATGCCGTGGAGTGCTGCCAGACGGCGCGCGCGAGGTGTGGCCCGCGGACGGCGAGCAGCACGTTCGATGTCGTCGCGTGTGACCTGCCCGCCCGGCCCGCTGCCGGCGAGATGCGTCGCATCGACGTGCAGCCGATCGGCGAGGTGCCGGAGCACGGGCGAGTGCAGCTCGTGAGGTGGGCGTTCCGCCGTGGGGACAGCCGGTGAAGGCTCACCGGCTGCATGCAGGCTGGAAGCGGCCTGCACCGGTGCCGGTGCGTCGGCGCCGTGAGCCGCGGCGCCAACTGCGGAGATGGTGGCCAGCACCGTGCCGACGGGTACGCGCACACCCTCGGGCACGATCAGCTCGGCCATCGTCCCGTCCACGAAGACCTCCAGGTCGAGATCGCTCTTGTCGGTCTGCACGATGGCCACGACGTCACCGCGGTGCACCACGTTGCCGGGTCGCACCTGCCACTGCAGGATGGTGCCTGCGTCCATGTCCGCGCCGAGCGACGGCATACGGAACGCAACAAGGGTCGTCGCATCGTCAGGCATGATCGGCCATCGCTTCGCGCACCCCCGCAACGATCCTCGGCGTGCTCGGCAGCGCCGCATCCTCGAGGTGCTTCGGGTAGGGCATCGGGACTTCAGCGCTGCACACGCGACCGACGGGTGCATCCAGCTCGTAGAAGACTGCTTCGGTGATGCGCGCGCTCACCTCGGCGCTGATGCTCCCGGACCGCCATCCTTCGTCGACGATCACGGCGCGATGAGTGTGCCGGACGCTGTCGAGGTAGGTCGCGTCGTCGAGCGGCCGCAGGCTGCGGAGGTCGACCACCTCCGCCTCGATGCCCTCCGCCGCCAGTTGCTCGGCTGCCTGCAGGGTCTTTGCCAGCGAGCCGCCATAGGTGATGAGTGTGATGTCACTGCCGGGGCGGCGTACGACGGCCTCGTCGATCGGCGGGATCGGGCCACCACTCAGCTCGCCCTCGGCGTTGTACAGCAGTGCGTGTTCGAAGATCAGCACAGGGTCGGGATCGTCGAGAGCCGGCTGCAGCATGTAGCGGAAGTCTTCGACCGTTGCAGGCGCAAGCACCTTGATCCCGGGGATGTGCGCGTACCAGCCCTCCAGGCTGTGCGAGTGCTGGGCAGCGAGTTGGCGGCCCCCACCGGTGGTCATTCGGATCACCAACGGCACGCCGACCTGGCCGCCCGACATGTGCCGAAGCGTTGCAGCGTTGTTCAGGATCTGATCGAGCGCCAGCAGGCTGAAGTTGACGGTCATGATCTCCACGATCGGTCGCATGCCGGCCATCGCCGCACCGATCCCTGCGCCGACGAACGCCGATTCGGACAGCGGCGTGTCGCGGATGCGATCCGGGCCGAACTCGGCCAGCAACCCCTTCGAGACCGCGAAGCACCCGCCGTACGCACCGATGTCCTCGCCCATCATGAACACTCGTTCGTCGTGGAGGAGCGCCTGGCGGAGTGCTTCTCGCATGGCATCGCGGCAGGTGATGTTCATGACGTCTCCTCCTCGGCAACGTCCGCATAGACATGGCGGGTGAGCCCTTCCACCGGTTCGTCGGTGCCGCGTTCGGCAGCAAGCACCGCGGCCTCCACCTCCTGCTGCACGTCCGCTCGCAGCGCTGCCAGACCGGCATCGTCGAGCAGGCCGGCGTCGCGAAGACGGGCTACCTCCAGGTCGATCGGGTCACGGTGCTTCCACTCGTTGACCTCGTCCTTCGACCGGTACAGCTCGGGGTCGTACATCGAGTGTGCGCGGAACCGATACGTGCGCATCTCCACGAACACAGGGCCGGCGCCGTCGCGAACGGTGGTCACGGCACGACGCATCGCATCGTGCACGGCGTGCACATCCATGCCGTCGGCGGACCACGCGGACAGGCCGTAGGCGGCGGCCTTCAGCACGAGATCGGTGTTGGCCTCGGTTCGACCGATCGCCGAGCCCATTGCATAGAGGTTGTTCTCACAGCAGAACACGATCGGGAGGTGCCACAGCGTGGCAAGGTTCACCGATTCGTGGAACTCGCCCTCGGCGACGGCGCCCTCACCGAAGAAGCACACGGTTGTCCGTTGGACGCCACGCAGGTGGTCGGCGAGCGCGAGACCGACCGCAACCGGTAGCCCACCACCGACGATCGCGTTACCACCGAAGAACCGATGACGCACATCGAACAGGTGCATCGAGCCGCCCCGTCCACCGCTGCAACCCTCGACCCGGCCGAACATCTCGGCCATCACCGCGTCGGCACCGACGCCGCGGACGAGCGCATGCCCGTGCTCGCGATAGGTGGACACCACGTTGTCATCGGGCTGGAGTGCCGCGTTCACCCCGACTGCCACCGCCTCCTCGCCGACGTAGAGATGCAGGAACCCGCGGATCTTCGTCTCGCCGTAGAGCTGAGCAGCACGCTCCTCGAACTGGCGGATCAACATCATCGTGCGCAACATCTCGAGGTCACTCATGATCTCGCTCCCTCCAGCGTCGAAAGATCACCCTCGGGTAGTCCGAGCTCTCGTGCGCGCAGCACCCGCCGCATGATCTTGCCGCTGCGCGTCTTCGGAAGATCGCCTGCCACGATCAGCTGACGCGGCGCGACGGCGGCGCCGAGGCGACGCCGCGCGTGGGCGATCACGGAACGGTGCAGGTCGTCGTCATCGACTGCTCCTGGGCGCAGCACGATCACGGCGTGGATCACCGCACCCGCCACCTCGTCGGGAACGCCGTACACGCCGGCCTCCGCCACCGCCGGGTGCTCCATCAGGATGCTCTCCACCTCGAACGGTCCGATGAGGTGACCCGAGGTCTTGATCACGTCGTCGGCGCGAGCCACGAACCACAGGTACCCATCGACATCACGCCGGACGAGGTCGCCACTCAGGTACCAGGTGGCTCCGGCCGCTTCGGCGAAGCAGGCTGCGTAGCGATCCGGGTCGTTCAGGTAGCCACGGAACATCGACGGCCACGGCGCCTTGAGGGCGAGCATGCCGTGCGCTTCCCCGTCCAAGAGGCGCACCGCGCCGTCGGCGTTGCGCCTCGGCACGCCGCTGTCGTCGCACGAGACGATCGCCGCTTCGATGCCGGGCAATGGCTTGCCCATCGAACCCGGCCGAATCGGCAGCGAGAGATCGTTGGCCACCATGATGCCGCCGGTCTCGGTCTGCCACCAGTTGTCGCGGAAGGCGATGCCCAGTACATCGCTGCCCCAGCGCACCGCCTCCGGGTTCAACGGTTCGCCGACGCTGGCTGCCAGGCGAAGTGCAGGGCGGGGCCTGTTGATGCCTGGAACCTCTGTGCCTGCACGCATCAACATCCGAATCGCGGTCGGCGCCGTGTACCACACGTTGACGTCCTCGTCGGCGAGGATCGCATACCACCGAGCAGGATCCATCTCCGCCTCGTCGACCACCAAGGTGGCGCCACAGACCAGAGGGGCGATGATCCCGTACGAGGTTCCTGTCACCCAACCAGGGTCGGCCGTGCACCAGAACACGTCGTTGTGGTCCGGATGCAGGTCGAGCACGAACCGCCCCGTCGCGTAGTGCGCGACGACCGCGCCATGCACGTGTTCCGCGCCCTTGGGAGTGCCGGTGGTGCCGCTGGTGAAGTGCAGCAGCGCGCGCATCTCGGGGTCGGTCGGACCGATGACGAAGCACGGGTCCGCTGCATCGAGGAGCGGCGCGACAGGGATCGTGTCATCTGGATCGGTGTGCTCCGATCCGGCGATGAACACGTGCGTCAGCGATGGCAGCTCGTCGCGCAGTGCCGACACCTTCCGCTCGTAGAGCGCTCGCGTCGTGAACATCGCCTTGGCCCGAGACAGCAGCAGTCGGGCCTTGATCGGCTCGGGCCCGAACGCAGAGAACACCGGCGAGACGATGCACCGCTGCTTGAGCGCGCCGAGCACGGCGACGTACAGGTCGAGGTCACGACCGGAGAGGACCACCACGACATCGCCGGCGACGATCCCCTTCTCGGAGAGCATGTTGGCGAACTGGTTCGAGCGCACGGACAACTCTCGATACGTCACCTGCCGCCGACTTCCGTCCTTGCCCAGCAGACGCAACGCGACCCTGTCGCCGCGCCCGGCGACCACGTGCCGATCGACCGCTTCATGCGCGATGTTGAGGCCCTGACCGTGGGCGAGGCCACTCAACTCGGCGCGCATCCGGTCCCAGTTGAACTCTGACTGCGAAGGCATCATCCCACCTCCACTTCGATCGTCTGCCGCACACCGAGGCCGATCCAGAGACGAAGGTCCCCAGGCGCTCGCCGAGAGGTGCCGACGTGTGCAGCCGGGTCGTCCCAGCGCGATACGTCAGGCATTCCGGCCCGGCGTCAGCCGGGTCGAGTCGTGATTCGTCGGGCGGCGCGATCCGCCATTTCGGGTCCGGCCAGCTGGCGCATCAGGAGCAGACCATCGAGCATCGCGATCGCGGCCTCCGCTTCCGCTCGCCGCCGAACCCTTGTGCCGCGAATGAACGCTGCGGCCCACTCGATCCAGGCGTCGACCAGTGGCGGCACCAGGGAGTGGAACGGCTCGCGGCCGGTGGCGGCGAGGCCGCCGGCTTCGAAGAACAGCGCGAACACCGGATCGGCCTCGGGCCGAGCGAGAATCGGCCACGCGGTGCGCAGCAGCTGCAGGTGGTCGGCGGCCGGAGCGGTGAAGGCCGGGGCCAGCGTCGCCTGCAGTTCGGCGCCCATCGCGTACAGCACCTCACCGATCAGGTCGTCCTTGGTCGGGAAGTAGTAGACGACGATGCGGTCGCTGATGCCGAGCCGCTTCGCGACCCGGCCGAACGTGAGCCGGCTCAGTCCGTCGTCGAATGCAGCGGCCAGCGCTCCCTGGAGGATGTCGGCCTTGGTGTGCTTGTGACCCATTGGCTCTTGATCGTAGTGGTCACTGCGATTATGGTTTCGCAGTGACCACTACAAACTCGGAG
>JBAVTH010000040.1:0-1683 GCA_049696035.1 Ilumatobacteraceae bacterium | reverse complement strand
CGGTCGTGACGGCGGGTTCGCCGTCGATGTTCCCGGTCGACGCGATCACGGCGCCCGTGTTGTCGACGACCTGCACGAACGCCGACTCCTCGCCGGGTAACGCCAACATCGTGGGAAGGGCGCCGGCCTCCGCCAAGGCGGCGACATCGCGAGCGCGCAGTGTGGCGGCGGTCGTCGCGGCGGTGTCGAGCCGGCTGCGCACCAACCCGACCAGCAACACCGCACTGACCGCGAGAGCGACACCGACGGTGAGGACCGCGACGGCGGTGACCCGCAACCGGAGCCCGACCCGGCGCCGGACTCGGTCAGCGGCCATCAGGAACGAGGCGGTAGCCGGAACCTCGAACGGTACGAAGGCTGTGCACGCGAAACGGCTTGTCGATCTTGCGGCGAATGTTCGACATGTGCACCTCGATCACGCTCGGGTCGCCGTCGTAGGCGAAATCCCAGGCATGCTCGAGCAGATCGGCCTTGGAGACGACCTCGCCGTTGCGGCGGGCGAGGAACTCCACGATCGAGAACTCCTTCGCCGTCAACTCGATCAATCGGCCGCCCCGACTGCACGTCCGCGTCGCAGGATCGACGACCAGGTCACCCACCGTCAGCTGCACCGGTCGTTCGGCGGCACCGCGTCGCAGCAGCGCCCTGAGGTGCGCGACGAGCACCACATAGGAGAACGGTTTGGTCAGGTAGTCATCGGCGCCGGTGTCGAGCGCTTCGGCCTCATCGAGGTCGCCATCTTTGGCGGTGAGCATCAGGATCGGTGTCCAGTTGCCCAACTCCCTCAGCCGTGCACAGACCTGGAAGCCGTTCACCTTCGGCAACATGATGTCGAGCACGATCGCGTCGTAGGCGTTCTCCGACGCCAACCACAGGCCCTGTTCGCCATCGAGGGCGTTGTCGACCGCGAAGCCTTCGGCCTCCAACCCGCGCCGCAACGTCGACGCCAGCCGCTTGTCGTCCTCGACCACCAGGATCCTCACGACCACAGCGTGACAGACCGAACCTGAAGCCTGGCCGAAGTGCCGCTTCAGGTCGCTTCGGGTCGGCTCAAGGTTGCGAAGCGCACCCTGGCCACATCGGAACGGAACTCCCGACCGAGCAACACGAAAGGACCCCTTCCCATGACCTCCCGATTGAAGAAGGCCAGCTACACAGCCATCATCGGACTCGGCCTGTTCGCCGGCGCCGCCGGCATCGCCGCCGCGGCCGGTGGTAGCGGTGGCACTCCGGCCCCGACCCCGCCCGCCGTGGTCACTCCGACCCCGGCAGCCGACACTCCGGCAGCGAAGGAAGCCCCGGACGCCAACGAGGCACCCGAGGCTCCCGGCGACACCGGGGTCAACTGTGAGAACGGCATCGACACCGCCACCGGCGCCGAGTGCGACGGCGGCCCCGCAGTCGCACAAGCCGACGAGGCCACCGAGGCTCCCGACGCTGCTGAGGGGTCTGAGGCCTCCAGCTCCGACGAGGCTGATGGTGTCGACCATCAGAACGAAGGCGAAGAGACCGGCAACAACGGAGACGGTGTTGCCGACGCCGGTGACGCCAACGAAGCGGCCGGCGTCGAGGCCGCCAACGGCTGAACCCAGCTCGACGGTTGTCACATGCAAGGAGGGGAGGGTCGCATCGATCACACGGTCACCGAGACGACCGTCACGATCTCGGTCACCGACGAAGGAC
>JBAVTH010000039.1:0-1997 GCA_049696035.1 Ilumatobacteraceae bacterium | reverse complement strand
GAAGGGCGCCGGCAGCGGTGCCAGGGGCGGCGCCAGGGCAGTCGCCGAGGCGGTGTCCGACGACGCCGGCGACGCCGGCTCAGGGAACGAGAGCGAAGCAGCGAAGAAGAAGCGCCGGCGGGGCGGGAAGGGTCGTGGCGCGGGCTCGGCCGGCGGCGGCCGGAGCGATCTGCCGATGCCCGAGCTCGACGCCGACGTGCTCGAGCGTCGACGTGGTCGCGAGCGCAACGGCCGGCCCATCGGCCGCTACCTGATGTGCGTCCAGGTGCGCCCCACCCTCACGCAGGTGGCCGTGCTCGAAGGCCGAACCCTGATCGAGCACTACGTCAGCCGGCCCGCCGACGATGTCAGCCAGATCCACGGCAACATCTACGTCGGCAAGGTGCAGAACGTGCTGCCCGGCATGGAAGCCGCCTTCGTCGACATCGGCACGCCGAAGAACGCGGTGCTGTACCGCGGCGACGTGCAGTACGACCAGGAAGACATCGTGCAGAAGCAGGATCAGCCGCGCATCGAGCAGATGCTGCGCTCCAAGCAGCTGATCGTCTGCCAGGTCACCAAGAACCCGATCGGGGCCAAGGGTGCGCGGCTCACGCAGGAGGTCTCGTTGCCCGGTCGCTTCGTGGTGCTGATTCCCAATTCGAAGACCTATGGCATCTCCAAGCGGCTGCCCGACGACGTGCGCAAGCGCCTGCGCAACATCCTCGATCGGGTCAAGCCGGCCGAGCACGGCCTCATCGTGCGCACCGCCGCCGAGCACGCCACCGAGCACGAGCTGCGCGCCGACATGACGCGCCTCCTCGATCAGTGGAACGTCATCGAGGCGAAGGCCAAGAAGGCCGGCGGCCCGGCCCTGCTGTACCGCGAGCCCGAACTGGCCGTGCGGGTCATCCGCGAGGAGTTCAACTCCGAGTACCGCGGCATCGTCATCGACGACCAGCGCCTGTTCGACGACGTGCACGACTACGTGGGCGCCTTCAACCCTGAGCTCGCCGACCGAGTCGAGCACTACGACGCCGCCGAGGAGGGTCTGCCGATCTTCGAGCGCTTCCACATCCACGAACAGCTGCACAAGGCGCTCGATCGCAAGGTGTGGTTGCCCAGTGGCGGCTCGTTGATCATCGAGCACACCGAGGCGCTCACCGTCATCGACGTGAACACCGGCAAGAACGTGGGGACCTCGAACCTCGAGGAGACGGTCTTCCGCAACAACCTGGAAGCGGCCGAGGAAGTTGCCAAGCAGCTGCGCCTGCGCGACATCGGCGGCATCGTCGTCATCGACTTCATCGACATGGAGATCCGCGACAACCGCCGCAAGGTGGTCGACGCCTTCCGGTCGGCGCTGGCCCGCGACAAGACCCGCACACAGGTGTTCGACATCAGCGAGCTGGGCCTGGTGGAGATGACCCGCAAGCGCATCGGGGAGGGCCTGCTCGTCAACTTCGCCGACCAGTGCCCGAACTGCGAGGGGCGTGGCGTCGTCATCGACGCGGCATCGCTCGAATGAACAGGTATTGGCACAGACTTCCGCCTCGCCCGGTTGGTCCGGCCGGGTTCCCCGCTAGGATTGCGGAGCTATGTACGCAGTGATCGCATCTGGCGGGAAACAAGCCCGCGTCGCCGAGGGCCAACAGGTCCACGTCGAACTGCTCGACGCCGAGCAGGGCTCTGAAGTGTCCCTCACCCCCGTTCTGGTGGTCGACGGCGAGATCGTTCTCGCCACCCCCGACCAGCTGAAGGGTGCGTCTGTCACCGCCAAGGTGGTGGGCTGGGCGAAGGGTCCGAAGATCGACGGCTTCACCTACAAGCGCCGCACCAACCAGCGCCGGCGCTACGGGCACCGTCAGAAGTACCACGTCATCGAAATCATCTCGATCAAGAAGGGCTGAGCCTCATGTCAAAGACAAAAGGTGGCGGGTCAACCCGCAACGGCCGCGACAGCAACGCTCAGCGCCTCGGCGTGAAGGTGTTCGGCGGCAGCGCCATCCATGCCGGCA
>JBAVTH010000038.1:0-11088 GCA_049696035.1 Ilumatobacteraceae bacterium | reverse complement strand
CCCCGAGCCCGCCCCCGCCGCCGAGCCCGCTGGTTGGGCCGTCGCCCCCGAGCCCGCGGCCCCGCTGGCCCCCATCGCCGAGGCGGCCCCGGCCTACAACCCGGCTCCGGCCTACACGCCTGCGGCTGCCCCGGTGTACACGCCGGCCCCCGCCCCCGCCGCTGCCGCTCCGGCCGTGCCCGCTGGTTGGTACGCCGATCCCGCCGGTCGCTTCGAGCTGCGCTACTGGGATGGCGGCACCTGGACCGAGCACGTGTCGCGCGCCGGCCAGCAGTTCACCGACGCCCCCGTCGCCTGACGCACCCCCAGCTCAGGTCCGCGGGCACGTAGGGACCTTGGTCCCTGCTCCCTCGTCTCGCGCCCTGGCGTCGGTAGTCTCCACCGCATGCGTGCCACGTCGATCGGTCACGCCGGCATCCTCGTCGACACCGTCGACGGGTCGATCGCCTGCGATCCATGGTTCCTCCCCCAGTTCTTCGGTTCGTGGTTCGTCTTCCCACGCAACGATCAGCTCTCTGCGGAGCTGATGCAGCGGATCTGCAACCCCGACTACCTGTACATCTCCCACATCCACGCCGATCACCTCGACGAGGAGTGGTTGGTGGCCAACATGAACAAGGACGTCAAGGTCCTGATCCCCGGCTACCCCACCCGCGAGCTCGAGCGCATCATGCGCCGGCTGGGGTTCGACAACATCATCCGCACGGTGGACCGTGAGGAGATGTCCCTCGGCCCGAACCTGAAAGTCACGATCCACTGCGAGATCAGCATCACCGACGGCCCCGGCGGCGACTCGGCGCTGGTGATCAGCGACGGCACCGCCCGGCTGGTGAACCAGAACGACTGCCGCACCAGCCACCTCGAGACGCTCAGCGCACACGGCCCGGTGGATCTGCACTGGATCCAGTACAGCGGGGCGATCTGGTACCCGATGGTCTACGAGGAGACGCCCGAGCGGATGCGCGAACTGGTCGACGCCAAGGTCGAGAGCCAGTTCACCCGCGCGATGCGCTACGTCGAAGCGGTCGACTCCCGCGCAGTGGTGCCCAGCGCCGGCCCACCCGCCTTCCTCGACCCCGACCTGTGGTTCGCCAACGTCATCAAGGGCGACGAGCTGAGCATCTTCCCCGACCAGCGCAGCTTCATGGCCCGCCTGCACGCCGCCGGCCGTCACGGCATCCTGGCCATCCCCGGTACCGAGATCGAGTTCGGCCACGACGGCGAGTTCACGGTCACGCATCCCATGCCGCAGGCCGATGTCGACGCGATCTTCGACCACAAGGAGGAGTACCTCCGGCGGTACCAGCAGGACTGGATGCCGTGGCTGCAGGAGATGCGCTCGACGTGGCATGCGCCCACACCGGATCTGCTCGACACGCTGAAGGCCTGGTGGGAGCCGCTGATGGCGATGGCGCCCACTCTGTGCGATGCCGTCGGCGCGGTGTGCGTGCTGCACGCCGGCGACCTGGCCGTGGCGATCGACTTCCCCAACCGGCAAGTGCGCGAGTGGAACGGTGAAGCCCACTCGTTCCGCTTCAACATCCAACGCGAGCTGGTGGAGACGGTCGTCGCTCAGCGGGCGAACGACTGGAGCAACGCGCTGTTCTTGTCGTGCCGGTTCAGTGCCTGGCGGGCCGGTCCGTTCAACGAGTACCTCTACAACTTCTTCAAGTCGCTCTCGGTCGAGCGCATGCGCCGGGCCGAGGCCGAAGCGGTGCGCAAGCACGACCCGAACCGCGAGGCACTCGCGGCCGAGGAGTTCGAGCTCGACGGTTGGATCATCGAACGCACCTGTCCGCACCGCCAGGCCGACCTGAAGGTGTTCGGCGAGATCGACGGCGACCAGTTCGTGTGCACTCTGCACGGTTGGCGTTTCGACCTCAGCACCGGCACCTGCCGCAACGCCGCCGATCACCACCTGCGCGTCCGCCGCGCGGACTGAGCGCCGGCCCGCCCCGCTCGGCGGTTGCCGGTCTTGCGCTTTTCACGTCATCGAACGGTGGTCGGTGACGTCTTGAAGGCGTGAAGCGCAGTCGCCCACTTCCCAGCACCACGTTGCCCGCCTGGCTGGCGCGCATCGGTGCCGAGGCCGGGCAGCCCGACCGCCGTCTCGCGGAAGCGGCCGCCGACCTGGTGGAGACGATGAGCGAGCGGCCGGCGGGGACGATCGGGGCACTGCATCGCTTCGGCAACACACTGGGTGCCGATGGTTGGCCCATCGCCCAGATCAGCCACTGGCTGCAGTGGCTCGGCCAGTTCGTCGACCGGTCACGGCGCAAGCAACTGGCGCACTACTCGTCGCACGCCGCAGTCGCCCAGGGTTGGGCCGAAGGCTACGTGCGCGGCGCCCACACGGGCATGTGCATCGATCCCACCACCGGCCTGGTCACCTCGATGGTGCTGCGCCTGCGGCTCGAGGAGGTCTACGACCACAGCGCCGCAGCGGGCGTGCGGCCCAGCGATCTCTACACGCTCCTCCTCATCGACGTCGATCTCGCCGGGCTCGTGCGGCTCGATGCCGACCTCCTGATGGCCTGTGTCGCCGACACCGTCCACACCGTGTTCCACCAGGGCGAGACCATCGCCCGTGCCGGCGACCGCATTCTCGTGCTCGCCAGCAACGTCGAAGCAACGATGCAACGCGGCGAGATCCTCGCCGACCGCCTGCGCCTGGCGGCGAGCACCAGCCGCGCCCACGCCACCGTGCTCATGGATCAGCTACCGGACTCGCCGTCGATGATCGAGCGTTACCTGGGCGACCTGATGGGCACCCGATCCGGTTGGGCCACCTGACCAGCGAGCTGCTGCGAGCCCAACCGGCGCCGGCTGCTAGCGGGCGGCGACCAGGCTGAGCCGGTAGGCGAAACGATAGCGACCGGCGGCCAGTCGGTACTGCGCCAGCACATCGGGCCCGCAGCTGGCGGTGCCAAGCCCGCGATGGGCCGCGTCGATGTGCACGATCAGCTCACGCCTGGGCACGAGCTCGGTGGCGGTGACGGCGGCGAACAGGTCGTCGGCGGTGTGATGCGTGGCCGAGCAGTGCAGCGCGGCCGGGAACGACGCCGGTTGGCCCGGCACCGCGACACGTAGCGCCTCGATGCGCAGTGCCTGCCCCTTCGCCGGATCGATGCACTCGAACCAGCGGCACTCGGTGCGCAACCCGAACTCCTGCGGCACCAGGTAGGGCGACTCGTCGGGCGCGCCTTCCCAGATGCCCAGCATGGCGCCCGCGTTGCGGTCGGGGTAGTTCTCGTGCGGGCCGCGACCGAACCAGCGCAGCTGGCGAAAGCGGCCGGGCAGCGTGAACTGCACGCCCATGCGCGGAAGGTCGCTGAGCGTGTCGGGCACGACCACCGTGTGGTGGTACTCCACGCCGCCGGCGACCTCGACGCGCTCGCAGCGGTGCTGCACCAGCTGCTCGGCCGGGAGTCGATCGACACCCGATTCCTGCCAGATGCGCAGCCCCTGGCCGCCGACGCGCAGGCGTTGGGCCAGCTCGGGCATCAGCTTGAAGCCGTCGTTGTCGGTGGCCGCGCGCCACAGCGTGAGCGCCACCGGTGCGGCCAGCGCTCGTTCGACGTCGCGGGCGGTGCCGGTACCCGTGCCCGCCGGTGCCGGACGACCCTTGGCGGCGGCTCGCAGCTGCACCTGATCCCAGGCGACGAGGTGACCCTTCGGCGCCCACGGCGTGGCGGCGAGCGTGCTCCAGCGCACTGTCAGGTGCGCCTCGCCCTGGCCGGCGGGCACCTCGCACGGCAGCGGCACCGTTGCCGACGCGTGAGCGGCGATGGCCGGCAGGCGCAGCCGGCCGCGACGCGTGATGGCACCGTCGACGAGCAGCTCCCAGTCGGCGCGCAGCCAGCCGAGCCCGGTGAACGACTGACGATTGGCGATGCGCAGCGCGTTGCCGCGAGCCGCCTCGACCGTGACCGGACGGTAGACCCACGCCACCTCGCGCATGGCGGGGTGCGGTTCGCCGTAGCTGCCGACCAGGCCGTCGGCGACGAAGTTGCAGTCGTGCGGGGTGTCGCCGAACTGGCCGCCGTAGGCCAGGCGGGTGGTGCCGTCGGGCAGCACCTGGCGGATGCCGTGATCCTTCCACTCCCACAGGAACCCGCCCTGCAGGCCGGGTGTGGCGGTGATGGCGGCCCAGTAGTCGGCCAGTGAGCCGTTGCTGTTGCCCATCGCATGGCTGTACTCGCACAGGATCAACGGCCGCGTCCCCGCACCCGAGGCGCCGTACTCGCGGATGGCGTCGATCGTTGCGTACATCGGGCAGACGATGTCGCTGCTGGCCATGCCGCCGTCGACCCAGCCGGCGTGGAAGATCGCGCCCTCGTAGTGCAGCGGACGGCTGGGGTCGGCGCTGCGGATCCAGCCGGCCAGCGCGTCGTGGTTCTCGCCGTAGCCGCTCTCGTTGCCCAGGCTCCACAGGATGACCGACGGGTGGTTGCGGTCGCGCTGCACCATCCGGCTGCCGCGGGCAACCCACGCGCTGCGCCAGCGGGGGTCGTGGCACAGGCTGGTGTTGTAGCCGTGGCTCTCGATGTTGGCCTCGTCGACGACGTACATGCCCAGCTCGTCGCACAGGTCGTAGAACGTCGAGTCGTTCGGGTAGTGCGACGTGCGCACGGCGGTGATGTTGTGCTGCCGCATGGTGAGCAGGTCGGCCCGCATGTCGGCCTCGGTGACGGCCTTGCCTCGCTCGGGGTGGTGGTCGTGGCGGTTGACGCCGAAGATCCACACCGGCCGGCCGTTGACCAGCAACTGGCGCTGGCGAACCTCGACGTGACGGAATCCCACCCGCTGATGCGTGCGTTCCAGGACCGTGCCGGCCACATCGAGCAGCTCGACCTCGACCGTGTAGCGAGTGGGCGACTCGGCCGACCACGGCTGCACGCCGGGCACGACGAACCGGTGGCGGGCGAGGAAGCCCTCGAACACGTATGGCGCGTCGAATCGGTGCGGCACGGGCTGCACCGACGGCTTGCCCACCTGCTTGCCCGTCGGGCCCACGAGGGCGACCCGTACCGAGTGGCCGGCGCTGGGCGCGACCGCGAAGCCGACTTCGGTGACGACCTCGAGCGTGCCCGTACCGCTGGCCACCTGCAGATCGGCGTCGCAGCGCACGTCGGCGAGGTGCACCGGTGTGCGGGCCTCGATGTACACGCTGCGGTGCAGGCCGGCCATCCACCACTGGTCCTGGTCTTCCACGTAGCTCAGCGCGCTGTAGCGAGCCACCACGATGGCCAGGTGGTTGCTGCCCGACACGACGGCGTCGGTGATGTCGTACTCGCTGGGCAGCCGGCTGTCGGTGCCGTAGCCGATGAAGCGATCGTTGAGGTACACGGCGTGCACGCTCTCCGCACCACCGACGTGCAGTACGACACGATGCCGCTTCCAGCCGCGACCGGTGGTGAAGGTGCGGCGGTAGACGCCCGTGGGGTTGTGCGCCGGCAACCGCGGCGGCGGGCCGGGGAACGGCATCTGGATGTTGGTGTAGTGCGGCAGGTCGCCGACGTCCTGCACGGTCCAGTTGCCGGGCACGGCGACGGTGCGGGCGCCGGTGGGAGTAGGCCCGGTGACGGCCCGAGCGGGCACTGCGTCGGGCGACTCGAACAGCTCGAAGGCCCACAGCCCATCCAACGACTTGCGCGCATCGTCGCCCAGCGGGAGCGGCACGTGCATCGGCAACCGGTGCAGCGAAACGACCTCAGGGTCGGTCCACGGCGCCACGGCACCCAGATGCGGCAGCACGACGGGCTACTCGTGCACCCAGACGGGCGTGCCCACCGGCACCAGCCCGCTGTCCCACACGAAGTCCATCGCCTGCGTGCTGAGGCGGACGCACCCGTGTGATGCGGGGTAGTTCGGCACGCTGGTCATGCCGTGGATGGCGATGCCGCCGTGGAAGTACTTCGGCCGGTAGATCTTGCCGAGGTCGCCTTCCCACCAGCCTTCCGCGCGCTCGCGGGTGACCTTCCACAGACCGCTGGGTGTGACGGCGTCGCCGGTCTCGGTCTTGGTGGGGTCGTTCTTGTTGGTGGCCGTGTACGGGATGCCGCTGCCGGTGGACGTGTTGAACGTCCACGCCGTCTGGCCGTCGACGACGATGAACAGCAGTTGCTTCGCCTTGTCGACCTCGACCAGCGTGCCGCTGTCGGCGGTGCCGTGCGCCTTGTCGCCGTAGGCGGTGAGGTACTGGGCGGTGGTGTCGTCGACCTTGCCCGTGGACGGCAGGCCGATGTACTTCTGGAAGGCCATCACGGCCTGCAGCGTGGCGAAGCCGTACTGCCCGTCGCTGAAGCCGTTCCAGAAGCCGAGCACCGTGAGGCGGTCCTGCAAGGCGGCGGTGTCGGGACCGTTGCTCTTGCCGACGGCGACGATCGGCGCCGGTGCCGGCCAGACGACGATGAGGTTGGGGGGCACCGTGGTGGTGGGCGCGGCCGTGGTGGTGGGCGCCTCGGTGGTGGTGGGTGCTTCGGTGGTGGGAGCTTCCGTGGCCGGCGGCGCGGTGGTGGCCGTGTCGGTGGCGGGCGGTGGCGTCTCGTTCACCGGCGCGGTGAGCGTGGTGGCGGCATTCGCCGGCGAGTCGGCGCTCGACGTCTGCGAGCAGGCCGACAGCGCCATGAGCGCGCTGGATGCACACAGCCAGGCGATACCGGTTCGAAGCGAAGTCATGAGAGTGGTGGAGCCCTGTGGAGGAGAGACTGTTTCACCTCTCAGACTAGCCAGCTGACCCCCTAGAAAGTCGGCAGTTCGAACCAGATGGTGAGGCCGTACTTGACGCCGCTGCGCAGCGGTGTCGCCTGATGCGGATGGGTGACCAACGACGGCCAGACGATGAGCTCTCCGACCGCCGCCGGCTCGTTGCTGACACCTTGGCGGGGGAAGTCGAGCACGGCGCCTTCGTAGCCGTCGTTCAGCTTGACCGAGGCCGAGACCTGGGCGATGTCGTGGTGCATGCGCAGGTGCTCCTGCTCGCCCATCGCATAGCGGATGACGAAGACGTCGCGCAGTCCGTGGTAGTCGATGTAGGGCCACACGGTCTGCAGCTGCGGCCAGATGCGCACCCCGAGGTCGATCTCCACCTGCTCGAACAACCGAGGGCTGATGATCGCCAGCGACACCTCGTGGCCGGGCACCGGGTCGTCGGGCTGCGGCTCGAAGGCGCCCACCGCTTCGGCTGCACGAATCACGGTGGCGCAGTACTCGGGTGTCCAGAACGGCACGACCAGGATCTCCTGGCCGACGGTGCGCACTCCCACGCGTTCGTCGACCGCGCCGCGGTAGCCGAAGATCTGCTGCAGGTCGTCGTACCGATCGGTCATGTCACGATCGTGTCAGAGATCGGCCGGCTGGAGAAACCAGGGGGTTCGGGGCACGCCGTCGAGGCGGAACCGGCTCGCCAGCTGCTGTGCGGTCACCGGCTCGTCGCGCTCGCACAGGCCGAGGCCGGCACCCAGCCAGGCCAGGACCTGAGCGGGGCTGAGGCCCCTGGCCGCCAGGTCGGGCAGCGTGACCGCGCCATGGCGCTTCGCCAGGCGGGTGCCGTCGGGCGCCAGTACCAGCGGCACGTGGGCGTAGGCGGGTGAGGGCAGGCCCAGCAGCTGCTGGAGCAGCCGTTGCCGCGGGGTGCTGCTGAGCAGGTCGTCGCCGCGCACGACATGGGTGATGCCCTGCGCGGCGTCGTCCACCACGACCGCCAGGTTGTACGCGGGCACCCCGTCGTTGCGTTGCAGCACCACGTCGTCGCTGCCGCCCTCGTAGTCGCCGGCGATCAGGTCGTGGACGAGGAAGTGTTCGCCCTCCGCGCGCAGTCGCAGCGCCGGGCGCCTGCCCTCCTCCGCCAGCCGGGCGCGGTGCGCCGGTGTGAGGCTGCGGCACGTGCCCGGGTAGGCGCCCTCCGGCAGATCGCCGTGCGGTGCCTGTGCGGCCTCGCGGATCTCCCGGCGCGTGCAGAAGCACTCGTAGACACGTCCTTGTTCCTGCAGGGAGGCGATCGCCGCCCGATAGAGATCGAACCGCTGCGACTGCCGCACCACGGGGCCGTCCGGGTGCATGCCGAGCGCGTCGAGTGCCGCGAGTTGCCCTTGTTCGTGGTCCCGCGAGGCGGTGACGAGGTCGAGATCCTCCATCCGCACCCACCACTCGCCCCCCTCCGAACGAGTGTGCAGCCACGAGACGAGGGCGGTGCGCAGGTTGCCGAGGTGCAGCTGGCCGGTGGGGGAGGGGGCGAAACGGCCGCGCACTCGCTCAGTATCGCCGCTGAGCCTCCTGGGCCGGGCCCTGGGCCGGACATTCAAGGACGACCACGTAAAGTGTCGGGCCAGAAGTGCCGAAGACACTACGACGTGCTCGAGGTGGGCATGCAGGGAAGGCAGTTCGGTGGCGGATACCAGAGTGCACCAACCGGAGGAAGCCACTGGCGCCTTCGTTCGTGAGCGCGCGCTCGCGATGGTGACCACCAACTTGGCGCCCACGCCGTTCCTGCTGCTGCCGTTCACCCTGCTGGTCAGTTCGTTGCTGACCAAGAACGCCACGTCGGCCCGGTTGGGTTGGTGGGTCATCGCGGCGGTCGTCAGCACCGCCATCACGCTCTTTGCGCTCTACCGCTACTACATGCGCGGCGACAACCACGGCACACCGCTCTCCACCCAGCTGCTCATCGGCCTCGCGTTCGCTTCGATCGGCGCGCTGTTCGGGATGTGTCCGTGGGTTGCGGGCGAGAGCACCGTCGAGCTCGTGCTGCTGTTCACCCTGTTCCCCAGCACGGCCAGCGCCGTGGGTTGCATCGTCACGGCCGGCCGGCGCGATCTCTACCTGGCGTTCCTGGTCCCACTCATCGGCGTGTCGTCGTGGTCGTTGATCACGGCCCACGACTCGCGATTGCGCGGCCTGGGCCTGCTCGCCGCCTTCTTCGGTGTCTCGCTGCTGGTGCTGCACCACGTCGTCAGCCGCAACACCCTCGACGCGATCCGCCTGCAGTGGCGCAGCGAGCGCCTGTTGCGCGACCTGGCGCACGAGCGCAGCGAGCTCACCGGGGTCAACGACCAGCTCGCGTCCACCAACAAGCGGCTGGCCCATCAGGCGACGCACGATCCGCTCACCGGGCTCTACAACCGTCGCGGCACGCTCGAGCTGCTCGATCAGGTGCTGGCCGCAGCCACCGAACAACAACCCGTCGGCCTGCTGTTCTGCGACCTCGACCGGTTCAAGGCCGTCAACGATGCCCTCGGCCATCGCGGCGGCGATCGGTTCATCAGCATCATCGCCGATCGCCTGGCGCGCAGCCTCGAGCCCGGCTCGATCGCCGGCCGCATGGGTGGCGATGAATTCGTGGTCGTGATGCCCGGTCTCGACATGGGCGGCGCCACCATGGTCGCCAATCGGCTGGTCGGGGTGCTCGCCCAGCCGGTGTACGCCGAGGGTCGCGAGGTGCCGTCGTCGGTCAGCATCGGTGTCGCCGCGTCGCCTCTGCACGGCAATGCTGCCAGCGAACTGTTGCGTCATGCCAACGCCGCGCTGTACCGGGCAAAGGCCGGCGGCCGCAACCGGGTCGAGTTGTTCGATGGTTCGATGCAGCAGGAGATGGTCAAACGCCTCGAGGGTGAGCAGTCGTTGCGCCGGGCCATCGACGATGGGGAGATCGTGGCCTTCTTCCAGCCGGAGATCGACGCCACGAACGGGCAGATCATCGGCGCCGAGCTGTTGGCCCGATGGGTGCGCCGCAACGGCCAGGTCACCACCGCGCAGGAGTTCATGGCCGTCGCCGCCTCGGCGGGCTTGCTGGAGCGGATCACCGACAAGGTGATCGCCAACGCCCGGCCGCACATCCGACGGCTGGCGGTGCTCGGTCTGCCCGACGGCTTCCGCTTCCGCATCAACATGGCGCCGGAGGCCACCGAACGCAGCTGGCGCGACGATCCCATCGAGCAGATGCTGCAGGGCATCGATCCGATGCTCGTCACCATCGACGTGCGGGAGAGCGCGGTCGATGGCGATCTGCCCTCGGCGGCGGCCAACCTTGCGTCCTTCCGAGTGCGCGGTGGCCGCGTGTGCCTCGACGACTTCGCCCGCGGGGTTTCGTCGCTCAGCCTGCTGCGGCGGCTACCGCTCGACGAGGTGCGCATCGATCGAGTCTCCATCGACACCATCACCGCGCATCCCCACGACCGTGCGATCGTCCGCTCGATCATCGCGCTGGTGCGCGAGATCGGCTTCGCGGTCACCGCCGACGGGGTGGAGACCGGAGCGCAGGCCGACGCCTTGATCGCGCTCGGGTGCGTGCGGCAACAGGGCCATCTCTACGCACCGGCGCTGCCCGCCGGCGAGTTCGAGGACTTCCTGCTGGCGCGGATGGCGGAGCGGTTCGCGCTCGGCGCCGATCCGCAGCCGACGTGGGAGACGGGCGATCTCGCCTAGCCTTGCCCCGTCGGCTCGGAAAAGAGGTAGGCGAATGTTCTGTCCGTCATGTGGCACGGCTGTGCAAACCAGCCAGAAGTTCTGTACGGAGTGCGGAGCGGCGCTCGCTGCTGTCGCGGTGACGGTCGATTCCACACCCACTCCGGCGGCCGGGATGCCGCTCCCTCCGCCCAACCTGGCACCTCCGACGTTCGCTCCCGAAGCGGCCACTGCTGCGCTGAACGTCGTCGAGCAGACGGCGCCCACGGGGTACGAACGTCCTGGTTTCCCGACTCCCGGCGCGCAGCCGTCAGGCTTCGAACCCACCACCTGGGATTCGGGGGCAACGATGCAGATGCCGGCCCAGGGCGGTGACACCGGCCAGTACGCACCGGTGCAGTCGTCCTCGTTCCGCCTCACACCGATGACGGCAGTTGCGGTGCTGGCCGGGGTGGTGGGTCTCGTGGCGGCGTTCGTGAACGTGGCCAGCTACTCGGTCGCGGGCAGCGTCGCCACGGCGCAGACGTTCAAGCTCAACGACTTCGCCTCGAACCTGACGGTCGGCGCGATCATCGCTGCGGTGCTGCTGGTGGGTGGCGCGCTGCTGGGGGCCACAGGGAGGCGCATCGGCACCGGCCTGGCCGGCGGTGCCGGTCTCGCGCTCGCCGGCATGATGCTGTGGGT
>JBAVTH010000037.1:0-17170 GCA_049696035.1 Ilumatobacteraceae bacterium | reverse complement strand
GAAGGGCTCGGCGACAAGAGCCTGTCGATCAGGCTGCTCGCCGGCATCGAGGTCGATTCGGCTGCGCCGTCGCACGCGATGTGGGCGCTGGGCCGGTTGGTGGCTGCATCTGCTGTCGTCACCGCCGCCTTCGAAGCAGGCCCCGATGAAGTGCTCGATCGCCTGCGGGCGTCCGATGCAGCCGAGGCTCGCGACTTCCTCGCCCAGTTCGAGCAGTTCCTGTTCGACTTCGGCGCCCGCGCGCAGAACGAGTACGACGTGCTCTCCGTCTCGTGGGAGGTCAAGCCGCGAATCGCCCTCGCCGCGATCGACCTGATGCGCCGAGCGGACGAGTCGATGGCGCCGATCAAGCGCAACACGGCTGCAGTCGCCGAGCGCGACCGCATTGCGGCCGACGTGCGCGAACGGATCGCCGGCGATCCTGAGACCGCCGGCCTGTTCGAAGCAGCATTGGGCTCCGCGCAGCTCTTCCTGAGCGGGCGCGAGCGGGCGAAGACGAACGTCGTGATGATCATCAACGAGATGCGCGTCGCCCTCCGCGAGTTCGGACGTCGGTTGGTGGAGCGTGGCGTGCTGTCCCAGATCGAGCAGGTCTTCATGGTCACCGATGCCGAACTCGATCAGCTGCGCCATCACCCCGAGACGATGACCGCTGCGGTCAACGAACGCTGGCAGCAGTACCAGTCGCTGCTCGACCTCGAGCCGGTGTTCATCGTCAACGGATCGGTGCCCGCACTGACGGAGATGACGCAACGCGGCAAGGGCACCGCCACAACAGCGCAGGTCGGCGACGTGCTCAACGGTGCAGCCGGTTCAGGTGGCGTCGCCACCGGGAGGGCGCGCGTGATCCTCGATGCCGCCGACCCGGAAGGGCTCGAGCCCGGCGACATCCTGATCGCGCCACAGACCGACCCGTCGTGGGTGCCACTGTTCGTTCCCGCTGCGGGCGTTGTCGTCAACGTCGGCGCCATGGGCAGCCATGCGATGATCGTCTCGCGCGAGCTCGGGGTGCCGTGTGTCGCCTCCGTCGCCGGGGCCACGGATCTGATCCCCGACGGCGCAACGATCACCATCGACGGCAACGCCGGCACCGTCACGATCAACGCGCTACCGGGCTGACTACACGCCGTTGAGAGCCCGATCGAGAGCGTCGATCTCGTCGCGCTTCCACCGCTGCGATGCCTCGGCATGGGGGACGAGCGCGCCGGATCCGTGGATGCACTTGCCGTAGACGTGCAGCTCGGTGGACACGCCCGCGGCGATCAGCCGTCGCGCGTAGTCGATGTCCTCATCGAGGAACATGTCGAGCTCGCCGACCGTGACGAAGGCGGGGGGCAGGCCGGCCAGATCGGTTGCCCGGGCGGCAGCGGCGTACGGGGTGACGCCCTTCGTGCCGGCGTCCGCACCGAGATAGGCCTCCCAACCAACGAGGTTCGCCGAACGGTTCCAGACGCGCAGATCGGTGACCTCGTGGCTGGATGGCGTGGTGTTGCGATCGTCGATCATCGGATACCTCAGCAGCTGGAAGCAAGGACGCAGCTGCCCGCGGTCGCGGGCCAGCAACGCCAGCGCAGCCGCGAACCCGGCGCCGGCGCTGTCGCCACCGATGGCGATCCGAGCGGCGTCGAGGCCCAGCTCTCCGGCAGCGCCGAACAGCCATTCCAGGCCCGCGTAGCAATCGTCCAACGGAACCGGGTAGGGGAACGCAGGGGCCAACCGGTACTCCACGGACGCGATGACGATGTGCAACCGCTCCACGATCTCCGCGCAGCGAGCGTCGTCCATCGCCACGTTGCCGAGCACCAGGCCACCGCCGTGCATCCAGTACAGGCAAGGACTGGCGGCCCTGGCTTGGCGAGGCCGGTAGAGCCGCACGAGGATCTGATGACCGTCAGCTGCCGCGACGTGATGATCGTCGATCACCACTGAAGACGGCAGCTCCGGCGGAGCGCTGGTGAGCATGCTCATCAACCGAGCCGTCGCGCCCTCCAAGTCGGTGAAGTCCATCAGGTCGGGCGGCAGGAAGCCGAGGATCTCGCGGTGGGTGTCGTCGGTACGTGCCTCGAGATCCACTGGTCAGCTGCCTTCCGGCGCGGCGTCGGCCGACGCGCCACCGTCGTCGGCAGCCTGCACGGCCGGAGCCGGCGGGGTGCTGCGCGGGTCGGATCGGCGGCGGGCGACCTTCAGCACACCCTGGCGGCTGGCAAGCGCCACGGCGAAGATCAGCGTGAGCCCCTCGAACAAGGGCTGCAACCAGTCGATCTGCAGTGGGTACTTGAGGCCGAGCCCCTTGATGCCGAACGCGAGCGTGTAGACCGCAATCAGGGTCCCCCAGACGTTGGGACGTCCCTTGAGCTGGCTGGCCCCGAAGAACGCTGCCCCGACGGCGGTGAACAACAGCGGCGGGCCGACCGAGTTGCTGTAGGTCGCGAACTTCCACGAGTAGATCAGGCCGGCGAAACCGGCGATCGCTGCCGAGGCGATGAGCGAGCCCCACGCGATGTGATCGACCTTGATGCCCGACAACCGTGCGGCCTCCGGGTTGCCACCCGTGGCGAACATGTGGCGGCCGACAGGGGTGTGCTCGAGCACGTACCAGATCAGCGCCGCGGCCGCGAGCCCGAAGAAGAAGTAGTACGGCAGCGAGATCTCACTGTTGCTGCCCGGCCAACGGAACGTGAAGACCGCCTTCTTGCCGAAGTCGATGTAGCTGGAACCGAAGGCCTTGGTGATCTGGCCGCCGTCGTGGATCTTGCGGATCAATGCCGCGATCACCTGGCTCATGCCGAGCGTGGCGATGAAGCTGTTCACCCGCAGCTTGACGACGATGAGCCCGTTGATGGCACCGACAGCGATGCACGCTGCCATCCCTACCAAGGCTCCGACACCGTCGGGCAGGTCGGTTTCGAGCGCCATCTTGTTGACGATGACGAGGCACAGCGCCATGTTCGCCCCGATGGACAGGTCGAACGTGCCGGTGATCAGGGGAACGAGGAACGCGAGGGCGAGCATGCACACGATCACCTTCTCCGTGAGCACGAACTCGATGCTGCCGTTCCAGGTCAGGTAGTTGCTCTCCGTCAAACCGAAGTAGATGAAGAACACAGCGATGAGGTAGAGACCGCTGAACCGGTCGAAACCCAGCCTGCCCGCCCATGACCTCCTCGGTGCGCTGTCACCCGCGACGTCGCCGTCCACCGCTGCTGCTGTCATCGAGATACTTCCTTCTTGGTTGCGAGCTGTGCCCTTTCGATGTTCTCGGGCGTCATCTCCGCTCCTGAGAACTCGTCGACGATCGAGCCGCCGACCATGATGACGACCCGGTGGGCCACCCGCACGAGTTCGTCCGTGTCGGTGGAGACGACCAGCACAGCAGCGCCCTGATGCGCTGCCTGATCGATCAGCCGCAGGATCTGCTCCTTCGCGGCGACATCGATACCGCTCGTCGGCTCATCGAGCACGAGCACCTTGGGCTGCAGACGCAAGCTGCGCCCGAACAGCACCTTCTGCTGGTTGCCGCCGCTCAGCGCGGTGATCGGCGTCGCGTGGCTGGACGTCTTGATCGTGAGCCGATCGATCAGCTCGACGCACTCGACGATCTCCTCCTTGTGCCGCAGGCGGCCCCGGCGCCAGTTGCGCTTGACATCGGCGAGGGTCATGTTGTGGGTGACCGATGTCAGCGGGATGATCCCCTGCGTCACACGGTCGGCAGGAACGAAGGCCATCCCCGAGCGAATCGACTCACGTGGCGAGTAGTTCGGCACCTCGTTCCCCCCCACGACGACACGACCGGACTCACTCGGCGTCTGACCGGTGATCATCGGAGCGAGCGACTCGCGGCCCGAGCCCGTGATGCCGGCGACCCCGACGATCTCTCCCGGGAGCACCACCAGGTCGAGGTTGCGGATCGGCCCGCCCGACAGCCCTGACACGTGCAGACCGCCGACGACACCATCGTGCGCCTTCGAGGTGTGCTGCGTGCGTTCGAGGCGATGCCCGATCATCAGCTCGATCAAGCCCTCGTGGTCGAGATCAGCGGTCGGGCTGGTGGCAACCCGCTTGCCGTCGCGCAGCACGGTCACATCGTCGGCGATCTCGAACACCTCGTCGATGTGGTGTGAGACGTAGAGGATCGCCACACCGCGAGCCTTCATCAGCCTGATCGCGGTGAACAGCCGCTCGACGTCAGCACCCGGCAGCGAGGCCGTCGGCTCGTCGAGCACGAGGAGGTGTGCGTGCTCCTCCCAGCCGTGCATCGAGCGCACCACCGCGACGGCGGTCTTCTGCGACGGCGCCAGCATCCCGACTGGGACGTTGACGTCGATCTCCGGGAAGCCGAGCGCATCGAGCCCGTCACGTGCTCTCTTGGTGTCGGCACGCCAATCGATGCGGCCACCGCGACGCGTCGTGTAGCCGACCCCCATCGAGATGTTCTCCACCGCGTTGAGGCTGTCGACGAGGCCGAGGTCCTGGTGGACGAAGCGGACGCCCGCATCCCTTGCGGCCTTGCCATCACCGAGGCGCAGTGGGTGGCCGGCGAGCTCGGCGTACGACCCCGGGTCGGGCTGGTGGTAGCCGGCCAGGATCTTGATGAACGTGGACTTCCCCGAACCGTTCTGCCCCACGAGAGCGTGAGTACGCCCGGCGTCCAGGACGATGTCGAACCCGATGAGCGCGACTTGGCCCGGGAACGTTTTGGTGAGATCGCGGACCTCTAGCAACTTCGACAAACCGACGCCCCCAATGCGCTACTCTTCCCCCGAGTACAAAATACTAACCAGTCAATTACTTGCAGGCCATGGCCGAGCGGCAGCTGACTACAAGAACACACACGAATCCTGAGGGGGAGACTATGAGAAAATCACATCGACTGTTGGCCGTGCCGTTGGCACTGGGCATGATCCTTGCCGCGTGCAGTGACGACAAGAAGACCAGCGACACGAAGGCACCCGCAAGCGAGACCACCGCAGCGGGCGGCACGGAGACCACCGCCGCAGGTGGTACCGAGACCACCGCCGCCGGCGAGACGCCTGGGGCCGCGGGACTCGCGCGAGCACAGGTCGTCGTCGATGCGAACGCAACGGCGCCCACCGACATCGGGCCGACCATTCCGCTCGAGTCCGTTCCGGAACCGAAGACCGTCGCCTGGCTGCAGTGTTCGCTGCCGTCGTGCGCCGCGATCGGCGTCGGCTTCAAGAACGCCACCGATGCCCTCGGTTGGAAGCTCGAGGTCATCAGCTACGAGACCGACGCCGCCCCGGCATTCCAGCAGGCGATCGACCTCGGTGTCGACTACGTCGCCACCACCGGTACCTCGCAGGCCCTGATCCAGGATCAGATCGACGCCGCTGCGGCCGCCGGGATCGGCTACTTCAGCTGCTTCGACACCTCCGAGCCGAAGCAGGAAGCGAACAACATCTGGACGCAGTGTGGAGATGCCACGGCCGTGTTCGCCTCCGGCGACCGGCTCGCCAACCAGGTGATCGTCGATTCGGGTGGTACCGCCAACGTGTTGATGGTGAACATCCCCGACTTCGCGGTGCTGGTCAGCGAGCGTGAGGGTGCCGCAGCCGCCTATGAGGCCAACTGCCCCGGCTGCAAGTTCACCGAACTGCCACTGACGCTCGACCAGCTGCTCGCCGGCGAAGTGCCCGGTGCAGTCGTGGCAGCGTTGCAGGCCGACCCGTCGGTGGACTACGTCCACATCGCCTTCGACGGCTTGAGCACCGGCCTCACCTCGGTACTCGCCGATGCCGGCCTGCTCGAGGGCCGCAAGATCGTCGGTGTCGACTTCAGCGGTGCAGTGCTGCAGGAGATCGTCGACGGGACCATGGCGTTCTGGACGGCGAATCCCAAGGAGTACTCGGCATGGTTGATGGTGGACGCGATGGCCCGCCACTCGATCGGCCAGGACAACACCGAGGAGCGTGCGAACGCACTGCTCCCGTCGTTCACCGTGTCCTCGCCGGAGCAGGCCGAGCCGCTGGTCGCCGGTGACGGTTGGCCCGGCCCGGAGACCATGGCAGAGCAGTTCAAGACGCTCTGGGGTGTCTGACACCTCGGCCGCGCGCCAGTCATGAACCGATGAAGGAACGGCCCTGGGTTCGCCCGGGGCCGTTCCGCGTCCAGCACGCCGTCCTTGACGGCGGAACTTACCGCGGGTAGGTATTGAGGCATGAGGAACAGCGTCGGCGCACCGGGCACACTGCCGCGATGACCATCCGCGTGGGCCGCCGGCCGGGCCGACCTGCCGGCGGACGGCGCGTCGTGGACAGAGAAGTGGTGCTCGACGCGGCCGAGCGGGTCATCCGCCGCGACGGTGCCGGTGTCTCGCTGGAGGCCATTGCGATCGAGGCCGGCGTGACCAAGCCGATCGTCTACGCACGAGTCGGTGGCCGAACGGATGTTGCCAATGCGCTCGCCGAGCGACTCGCCGATCGCATGATCTCGGCCGCCGGCAACGCGGTCGATAGCCGGCCGTACGGCCGAGCGATGCTCGCCTCGCTGATCGAGGCGAACCTCGTCACCGTCGCCGCGCACCGCGAGCTGTTCCTCTACGTCACCGGCGGCACCTCCGACGAGTCACCGATGCGCACCCTGTACCTGGCGGAGCGTTCCACCAAGCCGATGGCCCAGCAGCTCATGCGCTGGCGCACCAACCAGGGGCTCGACCCGTCGGTCGCCCTCCCCTGGGCGTATGCCGTCGTCGGGATGCTGCAGCTGGTCTCGCTGTGGTGGCTCACCGAAACCGACCGCTCCGCCGAGGAGCTCGCCGACCACCTCGCCGAGCTGCTCTGGTCCGGGTTCTCGACCACTTGAGAGTGCGAGTCGCCGTTCGCGCGCGTGCTCCGATCGGTCGAACGGTGCGGCAGTGTGCTCTGCTGGTCAGATCAAATTCGGCATCTTCTACGAACACCAGCTTCCGAAACCGTGGAGCAAGGACGACGAGTTCGAACTCCTGCGCGACGCGCTGGCACAGGTCGAGCTGGCCGACCGCCTCGGCTTCGACCACGCGTGGGAGGTCGAACACCACTTCCTCGACGAGTACTCGCATTCATCCGCTCCCGAGGTCTTCCTCGCGGCAGCAGCGGCGAGGACGAAGCGCATTCGGCTCGGCCACGGCATCCGCCAGGTCATCCCCAACTACAACCATCCGGCGCGCACGGCAGAAGCCATCGCCACACTCGACTTGATCTCTGACGGTCGCGTCGACTTCGGGATCGGCGAGGGCGCCACCCGGCTGGAGCTGAACGGTTTCAACATCCCCGCCAAGCAGAAGCGGGCCATGTCGCTCGAGGCTGCTGAGCAGATCGCGAACATGATGGTGCTCGATCCCTATCCCGGTTACTCGTCGGAGAACTTCTCGATGCCGTGCCGCAACGTGTTGCCCAAGCCGCGTCAGAAGCCGCACCCACCGATGTGGATCGCCTGCACCAACCGCGACACGATCAAGGTCGCCGCGCGCAACGGGCTCGGTGCGTTGGCGTTCAGCTTCATCGATCCCGAGGAGGCGCACGCCTGGGTCGACATCTACTACGACATCATCAAGAGCGAGGAGTGCGTCCCACTCGGCCACACGGTCAATGCCAACATCGCGCTGGTGACGGGCTTCTCACTCCACCACGATCGGGCCGAGGCGATCCGACGCGGTCAGGAAGGTTTCGAGTTCTTCGGGTATGCGCTCAACGCACTCGTCGCACACGACCAGCGACCTGGGAGAACCGACCTGTGGGGCGAGTATCAGGCACAGCGCAAGCCACACAGCATCGCGGACAGGATCGCTCACGCCGCCGCGCACGACGACACGTACTCGAGTTGCATCGGGACACCCGCCGACGCGAGGCGACAGCTGCGGGCGATGAGCGACGCGGGCGTCGATCAGGTGATCTTCATCCAGCAGGCGGGTCGCAACCGTCACGACGACATCTGTGCCTCACTCGAGTTGTTCGCAGCGGAAGTGATGGAGGAGTTCGCAGCACAACAGGTCGAGCGCCAGCAGCGCAAGGACGCCGAGCTCGCGCCGTACATCGCGGCCGCGCTTGCCCGCAAGCAGTGGATGTCGCCGTTGCCGGACGACGAGATCCCCGTCGTCGCCGCCGCAGTGAAGAGGGCGCAGACAAGCGGCTCCGTGACCTGAGGAGTGGCCTGTCCGCGCACGCGTCGCCGCTAACTTACCGGCAGTAGCTTTTCGCTGGCGATCGTGTTAGCTTCCACCGATGGCCGACGACTACGAAGATCTGACCGAGTGCGCCCTCTCCGAGGAGCTCGAGCGGAAGCTGGTGAACATCCAGCGGGAATGCGTCTTCATGTGGACCAACGCCGCCGGCGAGGCATTCGGTGTGGTGATGTCGTACCTGCCCAAGGACGGCAAGTTCTGGCTCACCGCCGCCGAGCGCCGGGCGCGCATCTCGGCCATCCAGCGCGTCCCGCGCGCCTCGCTGTGCATCAACAGCACCGGCTCCAAGATGGGTGGCGGCAAGACCGTCACCTACAAGGGCTCGTGCCTCGTGCACGACGATCGCGAGACCAAGGACTGGTTCTACCCCGAGTTCTCCAACTCCCTACGCCCGGACAACCCCGACGCTGCGAAGGCCTTCCAGACCTTTCTCGACTCACCGCATCGCGTCATCATCGAGTTCACCCCCGACTACACGCTGAGCTTCGACGCGAACCTGATGTGGGCCCGCTCGCCCGAAGCCGTCAAGTAGTCCACCCTCGAATCCGCAAACGCACGCAGGAGCATCACCAATGACCACCACCGAGAACCCGACCAAATGGCACCTCCGGGGCAACTGGGCACCCGTGCTCGACGAGCTCACCGTGCCCGACCTGCGCGTCACCGGTGCCATTCCCCCCGAGCTGCAGGGCACCTACCTGCGCACCGGCCCGAACCCTGCCTCGGGTAGCTCGGATCACTGGTTCTTCGGCGACGGCATGGTCCACGGCATCCGGCTCGCGAACGGCAAGGCCGAGTGGTACCGGAACCGGTTCGTGCAGACACCGAACATCTCCGACCCGCTCGACGACCCGATGGCCGGCATGGCCGACCTCACCCGCGGCACCGCCAACACCCACGTGATGCCGCACAACGGCGAGCTGCTGTGCCTCGAGGAAGGGCACTGGCCCTGGCGCATCGACAACCAGCTGAACACGCTCGGCGTGCAGAACTACGGCGGCGCGCTCACCACCTCGATGACGGCGCACCCGAAGGTGTGCCCCGTCACCGGCGAGCTGCTGGCGTTCAGCTACCTCGCGATGGAGCAGCCGTTCCTCCACTACATCCGCGTGGGAGCCGACGGAGAGCTGAAGCAGCTGGAAGGGATCGAGATTCCGAACCTGGTGATGATGCACGACTTCCAGGTCACCCGGAACTACATCATCTTCATGGACCTCCCCGTCTGCTTCAACCTCGGCGCGCTCGAGGGCGGTTTCCCGTTCCAGTTCAACCGCGACGCCGGCGCACGACTGGGCGTCATGCCGCGCAACGGCACCAACGCCGACGTCCGCTGGTTCGAGATCGAGCCCTGCTACGTGTTCCACGGCGTCAACTCGCACGACAACGGCGACACCATCGTGATGCACGTGTCGCGCCAGCCCGAGGCGTTCGGGAGCAGCAACGACGACTACGCAGAGGTCGGCCGGCTGTGGAGCTGGACGATCGACTTGACCAAGGGCACCGTCACCGAGCAGCAGCTCGACGATCGCCCCGGCGACTTCGGTCGCGTCGACGACCGGATGATCGGCCTCGATGCCCGCTACGGCTACGTGATGGCCATGGGCGGCGAGGGCAACGCCGAGGAGCCCGTCTACGGCTCGGCGTTCTGGAAGTACGACCTGCACGACGGCACCTGCCAGGAGCATCAGCTCGGCGACGGCGTGCGCGGCGCCGAGCCCGTCTTCGCCCCCGCCTCGGAGAACTCCGGCGAAGATGAGGGCTGGGTCATCAGCCTGACGCACGACACGAATACGAACGAGTCGCGCCTGCTGATCATCGACTCGCACGACTTCACGGGCACGCCGACGGCGATCGTCCACCTGCCGCGCCGGGTGCCCTACGGCGCCCACGGCAGCTGGGTGCCCGACCGCATCCTGCGCTGAGCACACCCCACCCAACCAAACACACAACTCACCATCCGCCGAGGACCAACCGAAGGAAGCCTGATCATGTCGACGACCGAAGACCTACCGCTGTTCCTTCGGGGCAACTTCACCCCGCTCACCGAGGAGCGCACACTCACGGATCTGCGCGTGACCGGCACGATCCCCGCGGAACTGGACGGGCGCTACGTCCGCAACGGCGCCAACCCGTTCACCGGGTACGCAGACCATCCGTTCCTCGGTGACGGCATGATCCATGGCGTTCGGCTGCGTGGCGGCAAGGCCGAGTGGTATCGCAACCGCTACGTCGCGACGCCGTTCATCGCCAACCCCGACCAACACGTCTTCGACATCGATGCCAGCCTCACGGCGATGGCTGCGTCGAAAGCCAACACCAACATCGTCGGCCACGCCGGCAGGCTGCTGGCGCTGGAGGAAGGGCACTTCCCCTATGTGCTCGACGGCGGACTGGAGACGGTTGGCCCGCTCGACTTCAGCGGCAAGCTGAAGGGTTCGTTCACCGCGCACCCCAAGGTGTGCCCCGTGACCGGTGAACTGCTCGGGTTCGGTTACTCGCTGTTCGAGCCATACCTCGCGTACCTGCGAGTGTCGGCATCGGGCGAACTCGTTCAGGTGGAGAACATCACTGTCGGGGGACCGACGATGATGCACGACTTCAACATCACCCGCAACTACGTCATCTTCATGGATCTCCCGGCCGTGTTCGACCTCGACATGGCGATGCGCGGCGAGATGCCGATCCATTGGAGCGACACGTACCCTGCGCGCCTTGGCGTGATGCCGCGCAACGGCAGCGACGCCGACGTCACCTGGTACGACCTCGACCCGTGCTACGTGTTCCACCCGATGAACGCCTACGAGGACGGCAACACGATCGTCATCGATGTCGCCCGGCTCCCCCACATCTGGCGCGACGGCCCGATCGACTTCCCGCCCCCGGCGCTGTACCGCTGGACCATCGACACCGTCACCGGCACCGTCCGTCAGGAGCAGATCGACGACACACCCGCGGAGTTCCCACGCGTCGCCGACTCGGTCGTTGGGCTCAAGCACCGTTACGGCTACATGATGGCCAACGCAACGGAGGCCGCCTTCGAGGATCCGATGTCGGCGAACGGAGCCATCCTCAAGTACGACCTCGTCGCCGGCACGCACTCACAGGTCGACGTCGGCAGGGGCCGGTTGCCCGGCGAGACGGTCTTCGTCCCGTCTGCCACCTCGAGCGCCGAGGACGACGGCTACCTGATGACCTATGTGTACGACGGGGCGAGCAACGAGAGCGAGTTCGTGATCTTCGACGCCGGCTCGATGAGCGCCGAGCCGATCGCGAGAGTGCATCTCCCCCGCGTACCCTTCGGTTTCCACGGCAACTGGGTCCCCGCCTCCGTGGTCGACTGACAGCCGCCGAGACGGAACTCCAGGAGCAGCCGGCGTGAACAACACACCCCAAGGCCTCGGCGAGATCACGAGCGAGTGGCTCGGCCAGGCGATGGATGTGCAGATCGACGCGATCGAGGTCACCCAGATCGCCGCCGGCGAGGGCTTCATGGGGCAGTTGTTCCGGGTGGCGCTCGTGTCATCCGATCTGGACTGCCCGCCGTCGGTGATCGTCAAGCTGCCCACCGCCGATCCAGGAGGGCACTTCATCGGGGAGATGATGCGCGTCTGGGAGCGCGAGCACTGCTTCTATCGCGACGTCGCCCCGCACATGGCCATCCGGGTGCCGCAGGTACTGGTCAACATCGCCGACCCTCCGTGCCTGGTGCTGGAAGACCTGTCGCCCGCCGTGCAGGGAGACCACGTCGCAGGAGCGACGCTCGACGAGGCGAGGCGCGCCATCGACGTGCTCGCCCGCCACCACGCCGCCTGGTTCGAACACCCGCTGCTGGCCTCGCTGACGTGGATGCCGGGTCTCGACGACCCGGCGATCCTCACGCTCGGCCCCACGTTCGAGATCGGATGGCCGATCTTCCTATCGCGCTTCGGCGACGAACTGCCGGCCCGCTGCCTGCGGTGGTGCGAGCAGTTCGTGAGCGGCATCCCCGACTGGATCGTGGGCCACTACGACGAGCCGATCACGATCACCCACGGCGACTTCCGACTCGACAACATGTTCTTCCACGAGGACGGCACAGTGGCAGTCATCGACTGGCAGCTGTGCATGAGGGCGCCCGGCCAGGCCGACCTCGTCTACTTCTGCGCCAACAACCTCACCATCGACATGCGGCGAGCGCACGAGGACGACTTGATCGAGCGCTACGTGGCCGGGTTGCACGCGAACGGCGTGCCCGAGCACGCGGTCACCATCGACAGCGTCCGTCGCGGCTACATCGAAGGGCTGCTGTTCTACGCGGTGTCCTTCGGTGCGAGCCTGCTCACGATCGACCCGGCAAACGAGCGCGGCACGGCGTTGTTCGACGCACTGGTCCGCAGGACCTTCGCCGCCGTCGACGACCTCTCGTCCGGCGCAGTCATGGGGCTCGCCGGATGAGCGAACGCGCTCGGTCCCGACCCGAAACTTACCAAGGGTAGATTCGTGCACCTGGCCGTGTTACGGTCCAGAGCACGCGAGTCGCTTGGGGAAGCGATCACGCACGGTAGAGGCAGTGAGCACACCGAATCGGAAGACATCGGCACGGCCGGCGTCTTGGAACTGGGGGAGAACGTGAGCACATCAAGGACCCGTTCATCACGTCGTCGGGGGTCGGCCACGCTGCTGACCGCCGGTCTCGCTGCGATGTCGCTCCTCGCGGCCGCGTGCAGCGACGATGCAAAGGACTCGAAGCCGGCAGCTGCCGAGACGACGCTGCCGCCGGCGACAACCGGCGCGGCTGACACCACCGCACCGGAGAACACCGATACCACCGTTGCCGACACGGTCGCGCCGGACAGCAGCCCATCCGCGATCTTCCCGACGCTCAGCCCGCCGACCGGCGAGGCGATCGTGGTCGGCTTCGTCAACAGCGAGGGCACGCCGGGGCTCGACTTCCCCGAGATGCGCGTCGACATCGCGGCAACGATCGACTACCTCAACACCCACGGCGGCCTGGGTGGCCGGCCGATCAAGCTGGAGACCTGCGCCGTGAAGGGTTCGCCCGAGACGTCGCAGGCCTGTGCCCAGGAGTTGGCCGGAAAGAACGTCGAACTCGTCCTCATCGGCCTCGACCTGTTCCCTGACTACGCGACGTATACGGCAGCCAACATCCCCGTCATCGGCGTGCTGCCGATCCTGCCCGGCGACTACACCGCCAACGCACTGTTCCTCACCGGCGGCAACGCGACGACGACCGGCGCCATGGCAGCGGTCGCCAAGGATCACTTCGGGGCCACGACAGCCGCAATCGTCAGCGCCGACAACCCCGGCGCCAACGGGACCGAGGCGGCGCTCACCGCCGCGCTCGACATCGCCGGCATCTCGCACATCACCGTCAAGGGTGGCGACAACGAGACCGACGCCGGTTACCAGGGCCTGATGCGAGAGGCGGCCAAGGACAACCCCGACGTGCTGTTCTCGCTGTACTCCGATGATGGGTGCATCGGCACGATTCGCGGGCGGGCTGCCCTCGGGATCACGATCCCGACCATCACCACCGCCATCTGCTCGGGCAAGACCGTGCTCGACGAGGTCGGGGACGACGCCCTCGGCTGGTCGTTCATCGGCGTGCAGACCCAGCGGGACACACCCGAACTGGCCATCCTGCGCGACATCCTGGCCCCTGCGCTCGGCGTGACTCCGGAAGAGATCGACTCGACGAATCTGGGCCTCGGTGCGCTGAGCGTGATCGAAATGATGTCCCTGGCGATGTACGCCAACGCGATGCAGGCGAACGGTGATGCCGTCACCGGTCAGTCGCTGTACGACTTCGTCGCCACCGCCAAAGGCCTCGTGCAGTGGCCAAGCGGCTCGGCGGTCGAGTGTGGTATCGCCGAGAAGTACCCGACGATCTGCTCGTTCACCTTCCCCGTCGCCGAGTACGTCGAAGGCGGCAGTGTGAAGACCATCGAGGGGCTCGAGGCAGTGTCCGCGAAGGACTACCTGCCCTGAGACCGGGGCACTGCCGGTGCCCGTGACGGGGCCGGCCGATCGAAGTGGAAGGAACCCGGCCGGCCTACCGGCCGGGTTCCTTCGTTGTGGATCCAGATGTCAGTCGGCGAACCAGTTGGCGTGGAAGCCGATAGGCACCCGGGCCGCCATCTTCACCCGGGCGACAGGGGCGCCGCCGACGTCGCGTGCATCGAGGATCACCAGCTCCGAGTGTTCGGTGGTGCGATCCGTGACGAAGCTCATCAGCCAACCGTCGTCCTCGGCGGTGCCGTCGGGATCGGGTGCGAAGACGTGCTCGCCGCTCACTTCGGTGTCGCCGTAGTAATGAGCCTGCGAGCCACCCGTCTCGAAGTCGTACTTCACGACCCCTTCGAAATCGAACTCGAACTCCCACGTGCGCTGCGGGCAGGCGTAGCCGTAGCGGGTGCGTTGCCCGGTGAGGTGTTCGTTCACGCGCGGGAACTCGCTGGCGACATCGCCGATCTGCCCGTCGGTCACCTTCCCGGTGGTCAGGTCGATGACCCATCTCCACGGCATCGGTTCACGCGCCGCGCCGGGGTTCTCGAAGTTGAAGCCGCCGGGCATGTCCGCCATGCGCGGCGCACGGATCTCGATCGTGTTGCCGGACTCCCAGGCGTTGAAGAAGTGCACGACGTAGCAGTTGTCCACCTCGAACCAGCGCACATCGGCATTCGAGCCACCGCGGGGGACCACTCCGATCCTGGTGCCGTTGTCGGGCTTCCAGCTCATCGGCTCGCCACCGTTGAGCAGGCGATCGATGTCGAACACCGCAGGTGCGTCGAGGAAGATCGAGTAGTGCTCGGTGATCACGAAGTCGTGCATCATCACCGGCGCCGGGATGTCGATCTCGGAGGTGTGCAGCAGTTCACCGGCAGCGCTGACCTCCGAGTAGCGCAGGTACGGCGCCATCGGGCTGTAGCCGATGAACCGCATCTCGCCGCTGACCGGGTCGACCTTCGGATGGGCCGTCATCGGCCCGTGCAACCGGCCGTCGTAGTCGTATTCACCGAGCGTGTTCAGGTCGCGATCGAACTCGGTGGGCGGGCCCGCCTCGAGGAGGGTGAAGTAGCGGCCGGCGTGACGCACGGTTGCCGTGTTGGCGGTGTTCTTGAGCATCCCGCCTTCCTCGAGCACGTCGGGGTCGGGGAGCCGGAAGTTGCTCATGCCGCCGTAGCAGGCGTGCCCGCGGGCGCGCTCGGCCAGCAATCCCCTCGACTCGACCCAGCGATTTCGATAGCGGGCCTTGCCGTCCTCCAGGTACACCGCGTGCAGCATGCCGTCACCATCGAAGGGGTGGTAGGCGCCCAGTGGGGCGAACTGCTGGTTGGGTCCGGTGCGCACGAACATGCCACGCAACGCTGCCGGTATCTCGCCGACCACTTGAAGAAGGTCGTCATCGCGCTCTTCGAACACGGGTGCCATCAGCCCCTGCAGGAACGGCGTCTGCCACGTATCGATCTCGGTCACGGTCGGTACCTCCGAACATCGCTCGCCAGCTGCACCGGCCGCGTTTGGAATCCCTACGACGATAACCCACGGGCTGCGCTGCAGTGCCACCGAGCATCGCCGACCGTGTGCTGACGAGATGAGCGCCTGCGCGCTTGCTGCTACGGCGGCTAGCCGAGCGATACCACGACCACGTCCGTTGGTCGCACGTTCCACACGCTGTTTCCATGGACTGCCGTCAGCTCTCTCAGCCGACACAGCGGACCGAACCGTCTCGATTGCGTCCCGGCACGTGGTGTAGAAGCTCGTGTGTTCCTCGAAGCTGTTGGTCAGTTTCGGGGTGCTGCGGGCAAGGCTAGCTCGGCGGGTTGTTCGGTGAGGTCGGCGACGGAGGCGGCGGCAATGTAGCGGCGTTCGGCGGCGATCATTTCGTCGTTGATCTCGACCAGGAGGGCGCCGACGAGACGGATGACGGAGGCCTTGTCGGGGAAGATCCCGACCACGTCGGTGCGTCGCTTCAGTTCGCGGTTGAGGCGTTCGATGGGGTTGTTCGACCAGATCTTGGACCAGTGCGCTGGCGGGAACCCGGTGTAGGCGAGCAGGTCGGCTTCCATGGCTTCGAGGCGTTCGGCGACACCGGGCGCGTAGGGGCACAGCTGTTCGACAACGGCACGCAGCTGGGTGGTGGCGGTGGCGGCGTCGGGTTGCACGAAGATTGTGCGGATCAGCGCGGCGATCACTTGGCGGTGGCGGTGGTTCGCGGCGGAGAGCAGGTTGCGCATGGCGTGCACACGGCAGCGTTGCCAGGCGGCGCCTTGGAAGCAGCGGCGGATCGCCTTGATCAGCCCGGCGTGGGCGTCGGAGATGACGAGGCGCACACCGGCGAGCCCGCGGTCGGTGAGGCTGGTGAGGAACTCGCGCCAGAACGTCTCGTTCTCCGAGTCGCCGACATCGAGGCCGAGGACCTCGCGATGCCCGTCAGCACGCAGCCCAGTGGCGATCACGATGGCCTTGGAGACGACCTGGCGGTGCTCGCGGACATGGACGTAGGTGGCGTCGAGCCAGACGTAACGAACGGTTGATGATCCAGCCGGCGTGTGCGCAGCACGTGGACGTCGGCGTCGATCTGGGTGCAGATCCGTGACACCGTCGACTTGGAGATCCCGCTGTCACAGCCCAACGCCTTCACGAGATCGTCGACCTTCCTGGTCGAGGTGCCGGTGATGTACGCGGTCATGATCACCGCCCACAACGCCTTGTCGATCCGCCGGCGCGGCTCGAGCAGCTCGGGGAAGAAGCTGCCCTGACGGAGCTTCGGGATGCCGAGCTCAACATCACCCGCCGGTGTCGACACCACCTTCGGGCGATGCCCGTTGCGTTGCGTCACACGCTCGGTCGAGCGTTCGCCGTGGGCAGCGCCAATCGTCGCGGTCAACTCGGCTTCGATCAACTCCTGCAGCGCTACAGCGAGGATGTCGCGCAACGCGGTCGACAACGAGGCGTCAGTGCCGGACAGACGCGCGGCAAGGTCGGATAGGG
>JBAVTH010000036.1:0-3788 GCA_049696035.1 Ilumatobacteraceae bacterium | reverse complement strand
GGTGACCGAGTCGGTGGTGACCGAGTCGGTGACGACGGTGTCGGTGGCCGGCGCGGTGGTGACCGGGGTCGTGGCGACAACGGTGCCGGATGTCGTCGAGACGACGGCCGACACACCCTGCCGGCTGCTGCACGAGACAGTGACCCCGAGCAGGACGAGCAGGCCGAGAACGGAGGTGAGTCGTCGATTCATGGCCACCAGGACGAACAAGGCAGCGGTTCCTTACACGTCCGGAGTTCGAATCGCAGCCGTCGCGCATCGGCCGACTCGTGGCGCCCTACGGCTGCGAGTGCAGCATCCAGAAGGTGAGGTCGCCGGCCGGTTCGTCGTCGATCGACACCTGCACATCCACCTGGCCGGGATGCGCGAACGTGACCGGAGAGAGATCGATCACCTGCGGCACGTTGATGCCCTCACCGGGGTGGGCGCCCGGCACGTCGTCGACGTTGATCATGATCTCGATCTGGGCGATGGTGGCCGCCTGATCGGGGTACTTCAGCTTGATGAGCACCTGGTGCTGCACACCCAGCGTGCCCGCCGGCAGGTGCACCACGAGCGCCAGGTGGATGCGCGGGTGCGACGGAAACGTGGACTGCACCACCCGGCTGATGCCCCCGGAGCTGACGAACAGCAACCGTTCGCGAACCTGCGCGAAGTCGCTGAGCAGCAAAGTCGTGAGGCGAGGAGTCACACCGGGCAACCTACTCGCACCGTCAGCCGGGCAGCTCCTGCAGCAGCGTCAGCACCGGCGAGAACAGGTCGCCGTGCTCCTCCACCCGGGCCAGCACCTGCCGCCAGTCGAACTTCAGCTCCGGGCCGCCTTCGGCGCAGTCGGCGACTTCCTCCCAGGTGACCGGGGTGCTGCACGTGGGCTCCGGCCGGGCTCGCAGGCTGTAGACGCCGATGGTGGTCTTGAACCTGGCGTTCTGGCTCCAGTCCACGAAGATCTTCCCGGGGCGCACCGCCTTCGCCATCGTCGTGGTCACCCGCTCGCGGTGCTGGTGCTCCAGCAGCTGGCCGACGGCAAGGGCGAAGTCGGCAGCAGTCTCGTGGCTGCACGGCGTGTTGAGCGGCACGTACAGCTGCAGGCCCTTGGAGCCCGACGTCTTGGCGAAGCCCTCCAAGTTCACCGCCGAGAGGATCTCGCGCACCATCAGGGCGATCTCGCAGCACTCCTTCATCGCCGCCGGCGCGCCCGGGTCGAAGTCGAACACCACCGCCCGCGGTGCGTCCAGGTCGGCCGAGAGCGCCATCGGCACGTGCAGCTCGAGCGCCGCCATGTTGGCCGCCCACACGAGACCGGCCGCTTCGTCCATCCGGCAGTAGGCCACATCGCCGTTGCGGTCGCCGGGCCCGATGGCCGTGCCCATCCACTCCGGGCGGTGCTTGGGGCAGCGCTTCTCGAAGAACCCGCCCTTCTCCACCCCGTCGGGGAAGCGCTTGAGCGTGATGCAGCGGCCGGCGAGGTGCGGCACCATCACCGGCGCGATGCGGGCGTAGTACTCGATCACCTCCGCCTTGGTGGTGCCGGTGGCCGGGTACAGCACCTTGTCGAGGTTGCTGAGCGTCAGCTCGCGGCCGCCGACCTGCACGGTGGTGCGGGCGCTCACCACGGCCGAGTGCTCACGCCGACTTGCGCACGCGCTTGGGCTTGGCGGGTGCGGCCGCCGCGCCCACGGCGACCATCTCGGGGTGACCGGCCGGGTGCCGTTTGCGGGCATCCTTGGCGGCCTTCACGCTCGCCTCCAACGCGGCCATCAGGTCGACCACCTGCGGCGCCGCCGACACCGCTGCCGGCGCCTCGAACTGCTCGCCGGCCGCTTTTCGTTCGATGAGATCGAGCACCTGCTCGCGGTAGTTGTCGCGGTACTTCTTCGGCTCGAACGCCGCCGACAGCGACTCCACGAGGGCCTCCGCCATCAGCACCTCCTTGTCGCTGACCTGCACGTCGTCGAGCGCATCGAGCTCGTCGACCGAGCTGACCGGCACCACCTCGTCGGCGAAGACCATGGTGCTCATCATCAGCTTGCCGTCGACGGCGCGCAACGCTGCCACGTACTGCTTGTTGCGCATCACGAAGCGGCCGATGGCCACCTTGCCGGCCTGCTCCATCGCCCGCGCCAGCAGCGCATAGGGTTTGGGGGTCTTGTCGGGGGCGACGATGTACTGCGAGTCGAAGTACACGGGATCGATCTCGGCCAGATCGACGAACTCCTCGAGCTCGATCGACTTGGTGACCGACGGGATGAACGGCTCCAGCTCGTCGGGGTCGACCACCACGTAACGGCCTTTGGAGATCTCGTAGCCCTTCACGATGTGCTCGTCGGGCACGTCGTCGCCGGTGTCGGCGGAGACCTTCTTCAGCCTGATGCGGCTCATCGTGCGATCGTCGAGCTGGTTGAACGAGACGCTCTTCTTGCTGACGCCGTTGTAGAGCTTGATCGGGATGGCAACGAGTCCGAAACTGATCGTTCCGCTCCAGATGGGTCTCGGCATGCCCGCAAGTCTGCCCGAGAATCGGCGCTTTGACCAGCGATGTCAGCCGGCGAGGATCGCCCTGGCCACCAGATCGGTGCCGAAGGCGGTGAGGATCGCCAGGTACAACAGGCCGGTGGCGGCCATCACCGCCGAGTAGTAGCGCTCGCGCAGCGCTGCCCGGGTGACCACCACGAGGATGATGGTGGTGAGCGCGCAGGCAGCCCAGAACCAGCCGAGCTGGCCACCCCACCCGTCGTTGACCTCGCCCGACCAGACGGCGAACATGCCCGTGGGGAGCAGCAAGGAGACGACCTCCACCGGCCACACGAACCCCAGCGCACGCACCAGGTCGTTGAGGTGGCGGCGAGGCAGGCCTGGCTGCACCAGGTACCAGTGGCCCAGCAGCATGGCATCGGTGACGGCACCGAGGAAGGCGGCACCGGCGAACGTGCGCAGCAGGGAGACCGCAAGGCTGCCACCCGCATCCACCGAGGCAGCCACCAGGCCGGCGACGGACAGCGCTGGTGCCACCAGATCGAGCACGGGTGGGAACTCGGCCCCAGTCGTGCGCTCGGTGACCCCGCGATCGATGCCGGTCATCGCGGCCACCCGCTCGCTGCGGCGATCGTGCTCGTCGGTCTGGCCGGAGACACCCGCCCTGCGGCGTACGACCGACACGGCCAGCGCAACCAGCGCCGCCCCGACGACAGCGATCGATGAGGCCTCGCGCACCGGCACGGTGCCGAACGAGAACCCGGCCCAGGCGGCGCCCGCTGCCAGCAGCAGGTACGTGCCCCGCAGCAGCCAGCCGTACCCGATGCCCACTTCTCGGCGGCGCGTGGTGAACCACAGGAAGAAGAGGCCGCCGGCCGCCCACTGCAACAGCACCGTGGCGGCATCGACTCTGATCACGCTCCGCAGGCTAGAGAAACTTTCTTCATCTTCTCCAAACCTTCGGTTCGTTACCGTCGTGTCTGTGTCGACGGTCCGCCGCATCTCCCGTCCGCTACGGGCCGTCACCACTGCGAAATGGGTCGCCTCCGGGCTCTCCATTTCGACAACTGTCGCAGGAGTGGCGTTGGCCGCCCGCTCCAACGCCACTCCTGCGGCGCTACCTCCCCCCAGCACCACGTCGGTCGCCACCGCTGCGGAGCAACCGACTCCGTCGGGCACCGAGGCCCGGCGACGGCCACCTGTCCCGGCGACGACGGTCGGGGACGACGCCACTCCACGGCGCGCGGTCTCCGCCTCCGGCAGCTCATGAGCATGACGGCCACGGCACTCACGTGGCGACTCGCACGGTCGAGCGG
>JBAVTH010000035.1:0-2591 GCA_049696035.1 Ilumatobacteraceae bacterium | reverse complement strand
CCGTAGACTTCCGACGTTTCGTACGTCGGTGAAGGGACGTTGAGCTCGTGGAACTTGGATTCATTGCTGCGGCGGTGAGGAGGTACTTGCTGATGGTGGCGCTGTGCGCTGTCATCGGTGTCGTGCTCGGGGTGGTCGTCGTCGGCTCGGCCAAGGCCACGTACCAGTCCCGCTCGGTGATCCTGGTTCGACCGCCGTCGAACGGCAACGGTACGACCTTCACGGGCGATCCGGACCGCTACGTCGACGCAGAGATCAGCACGATGAGCAGCCTCTCCATCCAAGACCTCGTGGTTGCCGAGCTTCCCCGGGAGACGACCGCGTCAGTCGGCGAGGCCATCCAGTTTCAACAGCGCGACAACTCCGACGTGGTCGACATCACGGCCACTGCCGACAGTCCGCAACGGTCGCAGGCCATCGCCAATGCCTACGCCAACGCCTACCTCGAGTACAGCAACCAGCTCGCCGAGAAGGCATCCGAGCCCAGCCCTGCCCTCAACCAGCTCAACGCCGACCTGCTCAAGCTGCAGGGTGAGATCGCCGCGCTGACCAACAAGATCCGCAGTGCGTTGCCGGCAGGCGCCACCGACCTCAGCCAGTCCACCGACACGGTGTCGGCGGCGCAGCGCGATACGGCACTGCTCGAGTACCAACGTCTGTTGGAGAGCAAGACCCGGCTGGAGAACAACTCGCAGGTCACGGTCAACAGCGCCATCGTCAACCTGGCGGGCAGCCCTGGTGTGCCGACCGGGGGCGGGTCCAAACTGCTCCTGGCGCTCGGTCTCGTCGGCGGCTTGGGGATCGGAGTGTCGATGGCGTTGCTGCGCGCACGGTTCTCCTCCGAAGTGATCGATCCGGCTCAGGTCGAGGAGTTGCTCGGGCGGCCGTTGGCCGTGCGCATCCCGCGAGTCCGCGGCCTCGGACTGGACACCACTCGTCTCGCCGTCGCGCCGCCGAACGAGATCGTCGAGCCGCTGGAGCGGCTGTGCGTCGGCGTGCAGTCAGCGGCCACCGGCGATTGCGTCCGCGTCGCAGTGACCGCCACCATGCGTGGCATCGGCGCCTCGTCGCTGTCCACGTCGATGGCCGGCCGGTTCGCCCGTCGTGGCAGCCCGACGATGCTGGTCGACGCCGACCAGGTCGATCCCTGGTTGTCGGAGGTGTTCGGAACCGTGCGCGGACGTGGGCTGATCCGGCTGCTCAACGTGCCCCGCGATGCCGGGGGCAAGCCGGAGAAGGGGGCCACGGTCGCCTCGATGAGCATCGGCACCAAGCTGCCCGAGTTGCGTGTGCTCGGGATCGGCGAGGTCGATGTGGAGCACCCGCTGCAGCGTGTAGACATCCCGCGCATGATGGCGCTGCTCGGTGTCCCCGGCACCGTCAGCATCATCGACGCGGGGCCGATGCTCGACAACGCAGCGTCGCTCGAGATCGCCCGGCACGTGGACGCTCTCGTGGTCCTGCTCGCCGATGCCCGTCAGCAGTCGTGGCAGCTCGCCACCATCGAGCAGTCGCTGTCGGACAGCAACGTGGTCATCTTCCCGGTGCTCGCCGGCGCGCGCAGCAAGCCGCGTTGGCGTGCATGGCTGCAGCGCCTCGGCGCGAAGCGCGGTTGACCGATGACGATGGTGGTTGCGGCGTCGCCTCGTGCTGGGCGGCGTTCACTTCCCGCTCGTTCGATCAACCCTCACTACCTGGCGCTCGACGCCTACATCGTGCTCTGGTACGTCGCCGCGTGGGACATGTGGTACATCGACAACCGTCGCCATGCGGTGATCACCGCAGTCGGTCTGGCCGCTATCGCGCTGGCGCCGAAACGCTCGATCGTGTCGATGAAGATCACACTTTCCATCGTGCCGATCATGATCTGGTTGCTGTTGTCCCAGTACTGGTCGTGGAACCCCGTGTACTTCAACGCGGTGTTCATGAAGACGATCATCGACGCGCCCGTGATCATGGTCCTGGCCGCCATCGTGCCGTGGGAGAGGATGGTGTCGCGGCTGCTGCTGTGGTTCTACGTGGCGATGGGCTTCACGTGGTGCTACTCGATGGTGAAGTACGACGCGAGGGTGATGGTCACCGGGGGAGTCACCACCTGGTCATGGCATGGCTCTTTCCTCCACAAGAACATCATGCTGGTCTTCCTCATGTTCGGTCTGGCGCTGGTGCTCGCGTTCGAGCAGCGCCATCGGGCCCGTCGCGCGGCGCAGTGCAGCGTCGTGGTGCTGGTCGTGCTGTCGCACTCCACCACCGGTCTTGCCACCCTCGTCGTGGTTGCGGCGGTCATGCTCTGGATAAAGATGCTGCAAGCGGAGCGCACCAGCCGGCGCGCCGGCTTCCTGCTGGTGACGGTGGCGATCGGAGCCATGCTGGCGGTGATCGGCAGCTGGTCGGTGCCCTTCCTGGCGCAGGCCGCCGGCAAGGACACCACCTTCTCGGGACGCACCGGCATCTGGTCGGCGGCCTGGTGGGCGATCCATCGAGTGCCGCTCAAGGGCTACGGACTCGGGGGCGTCTTCACCAACGTCGAGCTGGAACCGACCAGGGAGATGATCCGCCAGATCGGGTTCGAGGCGTCGAGTGCGCACAAC
>JBAVTH010000034.1:0-10267 GCA_049696035.1 Ilumatobacteraceae bacterium | reverse complement strand
GCGTCGAGCAGCGCGGCCGTGTCGCGCACGCTGCGGGTGAGGTAGCCGTCGATGGCCATGCCGGCCCAGCCCTCACCGCTGGCGGGGCCGTCGGGCAGCATCGCCCGAGTGGGCTTGACACCGAACAGCCCGCACGACGAGGCCGGGATGCGCACAGAGCCACCGCCGTCGCTGCCGTGCGCGATCGGTGTGACACCCGCGGCCACGGCCGCACCGGAACCACCGCTGGACCCACCGGCAACGTGGTCGCGGTTCCACGGGTTGCGCGTCGGCCGCCCGTAGACCTTCGCCTCGGTGGTGGCGCCGATGCCGAACTCCGGGCTGGTGGTGCGGCCGAACGTGTTGAGACCGGCCGCGCGCATGCGCACGAAGAGCTCGCTGTCGTAGTCGTAGCGATACCCGTCGAACAGCCGTGAACCCATCGAGGTGGGGAAGTCGACCGCCTCGCATCCGAGATCCTTCAGCAGGAACGGCACCCCGGTGAACGGCCCGTCCGGCAGGCCAGCGGCCACTGCGGCGCGGGCCACGTCCTCCTGCACGTGCACGACCGCGGCGATGGCCTCGTCGGTTGCCGTCACCTGTACGAGCGCGAGGTCCAGCAGCTCACCGGCGGTCACCTCCCCACTCCGCACCAGTGCTGCCAGCCCCAGCCCGTCGTACCCCACGTACTCGTCGATCCGCATGCGACCGAGCGTACGTGTCGCGCTTACGACGACTTCACACCGTGGTCAGGCACGCGACACGAACGAAGAAACGGGGGCGCGCGGCCGCGAGCGGTAGGCTCTCGACACGTTCCCTTCTCTCGCTGGAGCGTTGCCATGCCCGTCACAGTTGTCATTGGTGCCCAGTGGGGCGACGAAGGCAAGGCCAAGGTCATCGATCTGCTCGCCAAGCGACACAGCCACGTCGTGCGCTACCAGGGCGGGCACAACGCCGGCCACACCGTGGTCGTGGGCAGCGAGCGCTACGCGCTGCAACTGATCCCCAGCGGCGTGCTCTACCCGCACATCATCCCGGTGATCGCAAATGGCGTGGTGGTGGATCTGCCGACGTTGTTCAAGGAGATGGACACGCTGCAGAGCCGAGACATCGACTGCTCGAAGCTGAAGGTGAGCAGCCAGTGCCACCTGATCTTCCCCTGGCACCAAGCGCTCGACGCGCTCTACGAGCAGAGCCGCGGCGACGACCGCATCGGCACCACACTGAAGGGCATCGGCCCGGCGTACGCCGACAAGGCCCGGCGCATCGGCGTGCGGGCCGGCGACGTGCTCGATGCCGCCACCTTCGCCAACACGGTGAGGGTGCAGGCCATCGCCCACAACCACGAGATCACCGCGCTGGGCGGCGAGCCACTCGACGTGGACGCCGTGGTGGACCAGTTCGCGACGCTCGGCGCCCGCCTCGCGCCCTATGTCACCGACACGGTCGAACTGCTCCACGAGGCGCTCGCCGACGACGACAACTTCCTGCTGCTGGAAGGCGCCCAGGCCACGTTCCTCGATCTCGACCACGGCACCTACCCGTTCGTCACCTCGTCCAACCCCACGGCCGGCGGCGCCTGCGTGGGCACCGGCATCGGCCCCCGGTACCTCAACCGCATCATCGGCATCACCAAGGCGTACACCACCCGCGTCGGCAGCGGGCCGTTCCCCACCGAGCTCACCGATGAGCTGGGCGACAAGCTGGTGGACATCGGCCGCGAGTTCGGCACCGTCACCGGCCGCCGCCGCCGCTGCGGCTGGCTGGATCTGGTGATGCTGCGCAAGGCCGTGCGCCTCAACAGCTTCACCGAACTGGCGCTCACCAAGCTCGACGTGCTCGACACGTTCGAGGAGATCAAGGTCTGCACCGAGTACGACGATCAGGGCCGTCCCGTGTATGCGGTGCTGCCCGGCTGGCTCACCGACCTGAGCGCCGTCAACGACCTGGAGGACCTTCCGGGCAAGGCGCGGGCGCTGATCGAGCTGGTGGAGACCGAGGTGGGTGTGGAGATCGGCATCGTCGGCACCGGCGCCGAGCGAGAGAGCTACGTGAACTGGTCATGATCCCCCGCTACGCGCTCCCCGAGATGGCCAACGTCTTCAGCGACGTCGCCCGCTTCGACCGCTACCTCGAGATCGAGCTGCTGGCCACCGACGCGCATGCCGCGCTCGGCGTGGTGCCGGCGGCCGATGCCGCCGCCTGCCGAGCGAAATCGCCCATCGTCGACGAGGCGTTCGTGCAGGCCGTCAGCGATCGCGAAGCGATCACCGACCACGATGTCGCCGCGTTCGTCGACGTGGTGCAGGCAGCGATCGGCGCACCGGCCGGAGCGTGGATCCACTACGGCCTCACCAGCAGCGACGTGGTCGACACCGCCTGGTGCTGGATGATGCGCGACGCGTGCGACCAGCTGATCGCCGCCGCCAACGAGCTGTTGCGCACGCTGGTCGCGCTGGCTCGCGAGCACCGCGAGACGGTGATGATCGGGCGCACGCACGGCATTCACGCGGAGCCCACCACGTTCGGCGCAAAGGTCGCACTCTGGGCTTTGCAGGTGGACCGCGACCGCACCCGCCTGCGCGCCGCCCGAGAGACCGTCGGCGTGTGCAAGCTCAGCGGGGCCGTCGGCACGTACAGCAACATCGACCCCTCCATCGAGCGTCACGTCGCCGACGCGCTCGGCCTGCGCGCCGTGCCGGCGACACAGGTGATCGCCCGCGATCGCCACGCCGAGTTCCTCTACGCCTGCGCCTCCGTCGGTGCCACGATGGAGCTGATCGCCGTCGAGCTGCGCCACCTCCAGCGCACCGAGGTGCGCGAGGTGCAGGAGGGTTTCAAGCCCGGCCAGAAGGGCAGCAGTGCGATGCCGCACAAGCGCAACCCGATCGCCGCAGAGACGATCAGCGGGCTCTCACGGGTGCTGCGCGGCAACCTGCAGGCCGGTCTGCAGGACGTGGCGCTGTGGCACGAGCGCGACATCTCGCACAGCTCCGTGGAGCGCATCGTGCTGCCCGACAGCGCCATGCTCGCCTACTACGTGCTGCGCCGCATGAATCGCCTGGTGCAGGGGTTGCAGGTCTTCCCCGCACGAATGATCGCCAACCTGGAGTCCAGCTTCGGCCTGGTGTTCAGCCAACCCGTGCTGCTCGGCCTGGTGCAAGCAGGCCTCAGCCGCGACGACGCCTACCGCATCGTGCAGGAGAACGCCGGGCGGGCGTGGGATGAAAGCCGCTCGTTCCGCGAACTGCTGGACGCCGACCCGCGGGTGACGGTGTCGCCCACGGTGCTGGACGGCGCGTTCGACCTCGGTCGGGCAGTACGCCACGCCGGCCTCGGCGTCGACGCCCTGGACGAGCTGCAGGTCGGCTGAACCAGCCGGACCCGCTGCGACTGCGTGGCCTGGGCTTCTGGGGCCGATCCGTCTCCAACTCCGGGACAGCATCCACACGACTTGCGCTCGCGCGCAGCGGGAATCGTGCGGCGTCAGCCGAGGAAGCCGGTGCAGATGCCACCTTCGCCGGTGCGGAACGACACGCCGTCGTTCGTCCAGGTGACGAACACGCACCGGCTGAAGCCGAGGTACATCAACGGGTAGCGAACCTGAGCGCTCGACTGGTCGGCGGCGTACACGTTCGAATCGGGTCGCACCGAGTTGCGGGTGAGGAACTCCTGGAACGAGTCGCCGGCATCACCGAAGAAGGTCGGCTCCATGTCGGTCAGGGTGGTGTCGTCGTACGTGCGATGCAGTTCGGCCAACAGGTCGTCGCGAGCGACGTCTGCACGCCACTGCACCGTCACGACGGCGAGTGCTGCGAGCACGACCACGCCGGCGGCAAGAGCAAGCTGCACTCGCAGCGACCACCGGGCATCGCTCGCCGATAGGGATGACCACTTGGTGCGCCGCCACACCGCGACGCCAACGGCGGCCACGCCGACGCCAATGGCAGCACCGAGCGAGTTGGCAACCAAGTCGGTGGTGTCGGCTGCGCCGAGAGCGAACAATGCCTGCACGGTCTCGATGAGGAACGAGCCCGCAGCCAGCGCCAGAAAGGTGCGGCCGTACCGGCGGATCAATGCTGACCATGCAACACCCGCCGGCACGAACAGCACCACGTTCAGGAATGCCTCGGAGTTGCTCGCCAGGTCGTCGGCGACAGAAGCCCAACCGTGCAACCACCAGCCGGCGGCTTCACCCAAGTGGCCGCCCACACCCTGCGGCCAGCTGTCGCGGCCGAGCGTGACCGCGAGGATGGGCGCCGTCACCGCAAGACAGACGAACACCACCTGACGTCGGTGCTGAAGGCGGAGCGACAAGGGTGCCGCAGCGAACCATGACAGCGCCACCAGCACGGCGATGACCGGCAGCACACCGACCGACACCAGCTGACCGATTGCCCGGCTGCTGGACGCGAGCACCGTCGAGGAGGACGCCGTCATTGCGGCGGAGGTAGCTCAGGCGCCGCGGGAGATGCCGGCAGCCTTGAGCACCGCCGGCGCGATGCCGACTGCTCGCCATGCCGCATACGACACACCGGTGCGCTCGCCGTAGGCCTTGGCGACCTTGACGAACTCGGTCTCGAGCGCCGAGATGTCGACCGTGGTGCCCATCGTGGCCAGCTCGGCCTCGAGATCGAGGCGTTCCTGCACGAGGCGAAGTTCCTTCACCGCGTCGGCGGCAGCCAGCTCGCCATCGATGGCAGCAAGACGCTTGGCAATCGAATCCGGCGTACGCTTGCGGCCACGGGCCGGCTTGTTGGCGCGTAGCGCCTCGAGGTAGTCGCGGACGACTTTGCCTTCCACACGGCCGGTTGCAAGAGCAGCCTTGTGGGCATCGGACATCGGGTTCTTCGGGCCACGTTTTGCCATGGCCGACAGACTAGTTATCAGACTGTCCGGTCTCAACCCATTGCAGGAAAGAACTACACATGGAACACAGCAATCTGTTCGATCTCGAGCCGCACGGCCCGGACACATTCGTGGGAATCGGCCCGCGTTACCCGTGGGGCGGGCTGTTTGGTGGACAGATAGTGGCACAGGCGCTACGGGCAGCGGCAGCAACTGTCGATGCAGACCAGCAAGTGCATTCTCTCCGCGCCTATTTCATCCGGCGCGGCGATCACACCGAGCCGATTCGTTTCGAAGTCGACCGCATCCGCAACGGTCGGAGCTTCTCCACCCGCCGCGTGGTGGCCCGCCAAGCCATCGGCGCGATCCTCAACCTGGAAGCCTCCTTCCACGCCTCGGAGGCCACCGCCGACGTGCAGACCGTGCCCATGGACCTGTCCGTGCCCGGGCCCGACGCACTGATCAGCGACGCCTGGAGCGAAGCATTCGATCGTCGCTCGGTACCGAGCAGCCAGTTGAGCAACGAACTGCGCACCGGCACCGGGCGCAGTGCCGCATGGATGCGCGTGGTCGCCGACCTCACGGAGATCCCCACCGGCGAGCAGTTGTTGCACCGTTGCTGGATGGCCTACATGAGCGACGACATGCCGTCGGACACCGTTCGGGCAGCTCACCCGGACTTCAGCGAGGCCGAGGGCCATGGCATCACCTACACCGCCAGCCTCGACCACACCATCTGGTTCCATCGCCCGTTCCGCGCCGACGAATGGCATCTCTACGACTTCAGTTGCCACGGCTTCACCGGCGCCCGAGGTTTGGGCATCGGCCACGTCTTCACGGTGAATGGCACACACGTCGCCACCGTTGCCCAAGAAGTGTTGATGCGCGACGCACGCGAGCGGCAAGACTGACAGCCATGTCCTCCCACGACGCGCTCGACGGCCTCGCCGATCGGATCAATGCCATTGCCCGCCTCACGGGTACCTTCACCTTGCGCTCGGGGCAGATCGCCACCGAGTACTTCGACAAGTATCGCTTCGAGGCTCAGCCGGGGCTGCTGGCGGAGATCGCGGCCGCAATGGCCCCCCTCGTTCCCGAGGGCACAGAGGTGCTCGCGGGCCTGGAGATGGGTGGTATCCCGATCGCCACCGCGCTGTCGTTGCACACCGGTATCCCCGCCGCGTTCGTGCGCAAGGAGGCCAAGAAGTACGGCACGGCCCGCCTCGCCGAGGGCAGCGAGATCTCCGGCAAGCGGGTGACGGTGATCGAGGACGTGATCACCACCGGTGGCCAGGTCGTCATCAGCACCGGCGACCTGCGTGCGCTCGGCGCCATCGTGGAACACGTCGTGTGCGCCATCGACCGCAGCCCCGATCACGGCGCAGCGCTCACCGCCGCAGGCCTGGAGCTGCACGCCTTGCTCACCCGCAGCCAACTCGACGCCGCCGAAGCCCGACGCGGCGCCTGACCCGCAACCCCGCTCAGCCGGGCCGGGCGCCGGGGTACAGGACACCGGGGTTGAGCAGGTTGGAGGGGTCGAGCGCCGCCTTCAACGAGCACAGCACCGCGTAGGCCGCGGGGCCCTTCAGGCGCTCGAGCCAATCGGCCTTGGCCACGCCGATGCCGTGCTCGGCGCTGATCGTGCCGCCGAGATCGATTGCTGCCGCGAGCACGCGCTCACGCACATCCGGCGCAGCCTCGCCGGCGCCGAGGATGTTCACGTGCAGGTTGCCCTCGGCAAGATGACCGAAGACCACCAGCCGGGCGCCCTTCGGCACCGCCGCCTCCACCCGCCGCACGAGACGATCGAGGTGCTGTACGGGCACTGCGACATCGAGCTTGAGGGGCACGCCCACGGACCCGATGGCGATGGTCACGTGGTCGCGGATGCGGAACAGCAGCTCGCGTTGGGCACCGGCCGCCAGTACGCCACGCTGCTGCTCGAGGAGGGTGGCCAGCTCGTCGGTTGGGTCGCGATGGGCGGCGCAGTCGACCATCACGAAGGCGCCGGCCGAGGCCGGGTCGATCGGCGGCTTCACGCCCAGGTAGCCGCACGCGATCGACAGTGCCGAGGGCAGCAGCAGTTCGACGGCATCGAGGCTGGGCAGTTGCCGCAGGTGAGGCAGCAGCGAGACCGCGTCGACGAGCGAGTCGCAGGCGATGAGGGCCGCTGCCGTCTCGCGATACCACGGCACCAAACGCAGGCGGGCGGCGGTGACGATGGCCAGCGTGCCCTCGCTGCCCACCAGCAGGCTGGGCAGGTGAGGACCGGCGGTCTCCTTCGGCAGGCCACCCAACTGGGTGACGATCGAGCCGTCGGCGAACACGGCTTCGAGCCCCATCACCTGAGTGCGCATGGTGCCGAAGCGCACGACGCGCGAGCCACCGGCGTTCGTGCTCACTGCGCCGCCGACCGTCGCCGTGGCACGCGCTCCCCAGTCGACGGCGAAGTCGAGGCCGGCAGCGCGTGCGTGGTGCTGCAACCGCTCGATGGTCACGCCGGCGCCGGCGGTGACCTGCAGCGACAGCACGTCGACCGGGCCGAGTTCGGTGAGCCGCTGCAGCGAGAGCAGCACCGCCCCGTCGCGCGGCACGCTGCCACCGACCAGCCCGGTGTTGCCCCCTTGGGGCACGATCGGCACGCCTGCCGCGGCACACACCCGCAGCACTGCCGCCACCTCCTCGGTGGAACCGGGCCGCACCACGCACGGGGTCGGGCCGTACCACTGCCGCAGCCAATCGGTCTCGTACGTGGCACGCATGTCCGCGTCCGTGAGCACATGGGCGTCGCCCACGACCGCTCGCAGCGAGGCGACCAACCCTTGCGTCACGGACGGATCACGCCACGATCTCGGCACCCGCCGGCAGCTCGCCGAGCAGGGCATCGCTGACCCAGCAGCGCGTCATGTGCAGCGTGCTCTCGATGCGCACCACCCGCTTCGGTTGGTCGAAGGCGCGCCCGCACATGCTGAGCGCGGCCTTCACGCAGTCGTCCTCGGTGGGCAGCACCATCGGCATGCGGCTGCGGCGCACGCCCGCGATGCCGGCGGTGAAGCAGTTGACGTAGGTCTTGTGCCAGTCGATCTGCTGTGCCAGCGCCACCGGGATGAAGTCGGCGAACCCGATGCCGAGTGCGTTGCCACCCGACACGGAGGTGATGTCGAGCAGCACGATCGTGCTGACATCCGGCTCGGCGAGGTCGGCGAGCCCGTGCACCGAGAAGCGGCCGGTGACGTTCGGATCCATCGTCGTGCCGCTGATGTCCTTGCCGCCCTTCTCCACGATCAGCACGTCGATCTGCGGGAAGGGCAGCGCGGGCACCAGCTCGCGGGCGTACTCGGTGAGCTCGATCTCGGCCTGGCCACCCACTTCCTCGGAGGTGAGCGCGGCGATGCGCACGACGTCGCCGCCGGCAGATTCGATCGACCCCACACCGCCCAGGAGGCGGCCGGTGGCCCGCAGTGCGGCGATGCCGTTGAGGATGCGGTTGCGCATCTCCACCGGGCCACACGCGTGGATCTGTGCAGCACCCGGCTGCTTGCCGAACCCGACCACCGCCATCTTCGTGCAGCCGCTCTCGATCGGTCCCTTGAAGCAGGTGTGCGGCTTGACGCGATTCACCGGGAAGATGCGGTCGGCGCCGGCCGCATGGCGATCGAGGTACAGCGGCATGCCGTCGTCGGTGCGGGCCACCTCGACGGTCTCCATCGTGGCGCGGATCTCGGCGCCGATGGCTTCCTCGGTCATGCCCAGGCTCTCCAGCATCTTGCGCTGGCCCTCCGCCTTGGCGCCGCCGTGGCTGCCCATCGCCGGCACCACGAACGGCTCGGCGCCCAGCGCGCGCAGGCCGCTGATCACACCGCGCAGCAAGGCCACCCGCTCGGTGAGGCCGCGCGACCCGGCACCGACGGCAACGGTCATCCCGGGGGTGACGCTGCCGGCCAGCCGGGCCACGACACCTGCGTGAGCGGTGGCCTCCACGTCGGCGATCGGTGCCGGCTGAGGAACGGGCAGCCGTACCTCGATCAGTGCCGGCACCTTCAGATCGGGGTGGAACGGCAGCTCCACCCCCTGCACCAGTTGCTCCCAGTTCACGTCAGCCACCGTACTCGGCTCCCTGCACCCCGTCGCCTGCACTCAGCTGCCCGCACGGCTTCCGGCCGGCCGCCCGCCGCCACGTCATGTCTCCACCGTGGGTGGGTTCAGGTGGTGTGTGCAACGGGCTTCTGATTCAGGAGGTCCGTGGTGGTCAGGGTTGGGGCGAAGTATGGGGGTCGTCGGCATGGGATGCCGGAAGGGGTGCGCGCTGCGATACGCCAGTGTGTGCTCGACGGGGTGACGTGGCGGAAGACGGCTGCGAGGTTCGAGGTTTCGGAGCGAACAGTTGCGCGGGTGGTCCGTGAGGCTGGTGGCGTGCCTGCGCCGTTGAGTTCGAGGTCGGAGCGAGTGTTGTCGTTAGCCGAGCGCGAGGAGGTTCGTGCTGGGCTGGAGCGTGGCGATTCGTTCGCTGCGATCGGTCGGACGTTGGGTCGTCCGACCTCGACGATCTCGCGCGAAGTCGCCCGCAACGGCGGTCGGGTCTGCTATCTGGGCTGGGCTGCGGATCGGCGTGCCGACCAGCTGGCGCGCCGTCCGAAGGTGGGCAAGCTGGCGGTGCAGGGTGAGTTGCGTGAGTTCGTGCTGGCCGGGTTGCGGCAACGCTGGTCGCCTGAGCAGATCTCGGCCAGACTCGTCGAGGAGTTCCCTGACCGGCCGGAGATGCGCGTGTCGCACGAGACGATCTATCAATCCCTGTTCGTGCAGGCCAGGGGCCAGTTCCGCAAGGACCTGACCGTCTATTTGCGCTCCGGCCGCAGCCGCCGCAAACCCCAACGTGGCGAGGGTGAAACGGGCCGGCCACGTGGGATTGTCGGGATGGTCAACATCTCGCAACGGCCAGCCGAGATCGAGGACCGGGCGGTTCCTGGGCATTGGGAGGGCGATCTGATCATCGGTGCGAACAGCCGGTCAGCGATCGTCACGTTGGTCGAACGTTCGACTCGTTACGTGATGTTGGCCCGCATCGACGGTCGACACGACGCACCGACGACATGTGCGGCGTTGACGAACACGATCGGACGGCTTCCCGAGCAGCTGCGCCGGTCGTTGACCTGGGATCAGGGTCGCGAGATGGCCGACCACGCGCACTTCACGATCGCGACCGATGTCGCGGTCTACTTCTGCGACCCGCACAGCCCCTGGCAGCGAGGGTCGAACGAGAACACCAACGGACTCCTGCGCCAGTACTTCCCCAAGAGCACCGACCTGTCCGAGTTCACCCAGGCCGACCTCGATGACGTCGCTCACGAACTCAACGGCCGACCTCGACAAACCCTTGGATGGATGAAACCATCAGAGAAGTTCAACGAGCTCGTTGCATTGACCGCTTGAGATCGCCGAG
>JBAVTH010000033.1:0-3544 GCA_049696035.1 Ilumatobacteraceae bacterium | reverse complement strand
CTATCCGACGCGACGCGCCGTCTCCACCAGGTTGATCTCGTAGAGCACGAGGTCGAGCGCATCGGCACTGACCATGCCCGAGAACCGCTGCGGGTTGTCGGGTGTGATGCAGCACGACAACGGGTTGAGCAGCGTCCAGGGTGTGGGGTGAGCGAACTGCACCACGCTGTACCGCTCGCCGGTGAAACCGGGGGCGGCCACGACACGGTGGATGCCGGTGGGGATGACACCGTTGGTCAGTCGCTCCAGCATCATGCCCGTGTTGATGATCACCTGCCCGTCGGGGGCGACCGCGTCGACCCACTCGTCGTCGACCAGCACCTGCAAGCCGGGCGCCGTGGCGCGCGGCAGGGCGGTGATCAGGTTGATGTCGCCGTGCGAGCCCGCCCAGACGTGGCCGGCGTTGCCGCCACCCGGTGCGTGGTGCATGGCCGGGTAACGGATGGCACGAGTGAGCGTGGCGCCGTTGGTGGTCATCTCGTCGAAGAACGAGGCATGGCAGCCGAGGCCTTCGGCGATGATCCGCAGGAACCGGCGCTGCACGTCCTCCACCTTGTGGTGGAAGGTGTTGAGCACGTCGGTGATGCCCGGCACCGCCGCCTCGGGCAGCACCTGAGGCCCGTAGCGGTGCGGGTAGCGAGCACGCAACGGGTGCCCCTCGGGCAACGAGACGCCCCAGTTGAGCATCTCCTTCCAGTCGGGCACCTCGCTGCTGGCGGCAGTCTCCACCAGCAGGCCGGTGTACCCGGTCTGCCCGTGGCTGTCGGGTGCGATGAACGCCTGCTTCATCTCCTGCGGATGCTCGAAGAACTCCTTCAGCATCCCGTAGGTGGTGTCGAGCATGTCGTCGGAGAGGTCGTGACGGGTGTACACGAAGCCGGTGGCGAGGCTGCGACGCACTCCATCGACGACGGCGCGACGCTGCTCGCTGCTGCCGCGCTCGAACGCAAGCAGATCCACTTCCAGGATTTCGCTCATGGCCACACCGTAGCGTCAGCACCTCCGATGGGTGTGGGCCCGCGCGCAGACCCGGTCCACCGCTCACGGCAAGATCCAAGAACCGTCCAACTGCCTCACGGATTTCGTCCAAGGATTCGGCTGCTCGACCAAACCCGGACGGTGAGTGGAACGTGTCCTGGTTCGTGAACACGATGTCGCAGCAGGCGGATGCCCGATGAGCGAGCCCGTCGATCCTCAGCTGAGCGCACTGCTGCACACCCAGGGTGGTGGCGCGGTCGACGTCGAGCTCGCCTACCAACGCGTCCAGACTCGCGTGCGGCACGTTCGCCGGCGACGGGTGGCACTCGTCGGTGGCGCCGCCTGCCTCGTCCTGTTCGGCGCCATCACGTTCGCCGGCAGCCGCAACCTGGATCCCAACCGGGTGCAGCCCGGAGGCCCCGGCATCAGCTCCGACGACAGCTCCGACGACAGCGCCACGCCGCCCAGCGATCCCAACGGCACAGTGCCTGGCAACAGCGCAGCATCGGCGTCCACCGTGCCCGGCACCGTCGCCACGACGTCGGCAACCACTCCCGCATCGACAGCATCAACGGGCGCCACCGTCACCACCGTCACGGTCGTGACCACGGGCTCCACCCACACCTCGTCGCCGGCGGTCACCACGCCCACGGCCAGCACGCCCAAGGTGACGACCCCGGCGGTCACCACGCCGACGGTCACCACCCCGGCGGTCACCACCCCGGCGGTCACCACCCCGACGACCGCTGTCACGACCACCACGTCCGGCGACGACACCTCGACCACGGTCGACACCACCCCGTCCACCTCGGTCGATGACAACACGTCCACCTCGATCGACGATCACGGCGGCGGCGGCGGTGGCGGGAGTGGCGGCGGCGGGAGTGGCGGCGGCGGCTGACCACTGCCGTCGGCGACGGCGCACGCGCCGGCCGCGATCCAAGAATCGCCCAAGCGTCGTGCAAAGTTCGGCAGACTTGTTCCCATGTGGCCAAACCTCGGCCACAGTGCGAGCGTGTCCCACCCGTGGAAGCGAGGGCAGCGTTGATGGGAGAAGTCGCCGACGCCGCCGAGGTAGTCGTCGTCGAGAGCCTGGAGACGCTGTTCCGCGCGCACTACCCGCGCCTCGTTCGCGCGCTGGCCGTCGTCTCGGGCAGCCAGGAGACCGCTGCCGACGCCGTGCAAGAAGCGTTCGTCAAAGCCCACCTCCACTGGCGTCGTGTCCAGCACTACGACGACCCTGTCGGCTGGATCCGTCGAGTGGCCATCAACAAGCTGCGCGACGAGCATCGCCGCAGTGGCCGCAAAGAGCGCGCGCTCGAGAAGCTGCAGGCCGACGCACGGCCGGAGGCCATCGACTGGTCCACCGGCACGGATGCGGCCTCGCTGCTCGCTGAACTGCCTCGACAGCAGCGGTTGGCGATGGCCCTGTTCTACGTGGACAACCTGAGCGTCGTCGAGGTGGCGGCCACGCTGAAGCTCAGCGAGGGCGCAGTGAAGTTCCACCTGCACCAGGGTCGCGATCGCCTCCGCGGCGTGTTCACTGCTCGCCAGGCGGCGGAGCGATGAGCGAGTTTCACGACCCGGAGCTGGAGAACCTGCTCGGCCGCAGCGGCGGCCCGTTCCCCGATGTCAACGTCGCTTACCAGAGCGTGCAGGGTCGGGTACGCCGCGCGAGGCGACGCCGCGCCGTCGTGATGAGCAGCGCCGCCTGCTCGCTGCTCGTCGCCGCGGGGGCACTGGCCGTCGGCCGTTCCGGCGGCTCCAGCTCCGTGCAGCCGGGCGACCGAGGCAGCGATCTCACCGACCCCGCCGACACCCGCCTGCAGCCCGGCGACACGATCGATGCCGCCACTTCCACGGCGCCGTCCACGACGCCGGCCACGACCATCGGCCCGAGCACTTCCACCTCCGCCGCGCCCACCACCACCTCCACCATCATGGCCACCACCACGCTCACGGTCGCTCCACCCAGCAGCGCCCCGGCCGGCAACGGCGGCAACGGCGGCAACGGCAACGGCAACGGCAACGGCAACGGCGGCAGCGGAAAGGGCGGCGGCGGCACCACCGCCACGGTCCAGACGTCGCCGCCAGTCGTACCGACCACCACGCCGGCCCCCTCGACGATCGCACCGGGTACGACGCCACCCACCATCGCCGCACCCACCACTACGGCGGCAGCCGTCACGCAGACGTTCGGTGGCATCGGTGGCAGCATCACCGTCCGCATGGAAGGCGGCACGCTCACGCTCGTGTCGTACCAGCCGGCCGACGGGTTCACCGCCGAGGTCCGCCACCAGTCGGGCAGCCACGTCGAAGTGCGCTTCGAGTCCGCCATGCACCGCACCACGGCGCGCGTCGACCGAGACGGCGGCGCAATGGTCGACCGCTTCGACGAGTCCGAACTCTGACGTTTGACGTCTGACGTTGACGTCTGACGACTGACGGACGGTTCGCTGCAGAAAGTTGTGGCCGCAACCAAACCGGCCAGTCGATCCGTACGTGTCTTCACCGTCCGAGCAAGCCGCCCGGCACGACACAGAAGGAACGAGCCCAACATGATCCA
>JBAVTH010000032.1:0-3129 GCA_049696035.1 Ilumatobacteraceae bacterium | reverse complement strand
CAGGTCAGGCTGGCCGAGCTGTCGTCGATGGGCGTGTCGAGCCAGATGATGTTGTCGCGCAACAGGCGGCTGTAGAGGTCGTAGCCACGCTCGCCACGCGCGGTCTGCTCGACGACGCTGGGGATCGTGTAACCCGACATCTGGAAACGGTTGTCCATGCTCAGTGCCCCTTGTCGTGATCGTGATCGTGATCGTGATCGTGGTCGTGGTCGTTGTGCTTGCCGAGCAGCTGGTCGGTGTCGATGACCGTTCCGGCTTCGTCGACGACCTCGGCGTGCTCGAGCAGCCAGTCGAGCGCCTTGGTCTTGCGCATCTGAGCGAGTAGGTCGGTGACCGCATCGTTCTTCTCGTAGGCCTTGCGGACCTCGCTGGCCTTCTGGCGGACCTGCATGGCGATGCGTGCGTACTCGGCCTGCAGGTCGTCGTCGTCGACCTCGATGGCCTCGGCGGTGGCGACCGCACGCAGCGCCAGGTCGACCTTGACGGCTTTCACCGACTGCTCCTTCAGCGCTTCGATGAACGAGTCGGCCGACTGGCCGGTGGCCGAGAGCCACTGGTCGATGCTGATGCCCTGCGACTGGAACTGCTGCACCGTGTTCTGCACCCGGGCCTGGAGATCGCCGCTGACCATGCTGTCGGGGGCGGGCACATCGACCAAGCCGGCAAGTGCGGAGGTGGTGCGCTCGACGAGCAGGTTGCGGGCCTGGGTCAGCTTCTGGCCGCCGATGCGCTCGGCGATCGATGCGCGCCACGCATCGACGGTGTCGAACTCGCCGAGGTTGTCGGAGACCCACTCGTCGGTGACCTCGGGGAGCACCAGCTCCTGCGCGTTGCTGACGGTGACCTCGAAGTCGGCCGGCTCGGACATGCCCGACGGGTTGGCGCTGAAGGCCAGTTCGGCACCCACCGCGGCGCCGACGAGGTGGTCGTCGAACCCTTCGCAGACCCAGCCCTTGCCGACCTCGTACAGCCAGTCCTCGGTGTTGAGACCGGGGATGGGCTCGCCATCGCGGGTTCCGACGAGCGTGAGGGTGACGTGATCGCCAGTTTGCACCGGGCGCGTCACGTCGACCAGCGAGCCTTGGCGGCGCCGTTCGGCGTCGACGGCTTCATCGATCTCCGCGACGGTGGCCGTCGGGCTGGGCAGCTCGACGCGCAGCCCGCCGTAGCCGGGCACCGTGACGACCGGACGAACCTCGCACACGGCATCGAAGGCGACGGGCCCTTCGTCTGCGCCACCGGTGATCTCGACCTCAGGTGTGGCGATCAGGTCGACGTCGTGCTCGCGCACTGCCTGCGCCAGATACACCGGCACGGCGTCGCGCAGCGCTTCGTCGCGGGCCGCCGCCAGACCGATGCGGGCCTCCAGCACCTTGCGAGGCACCTTGCCGGCACGGAAGCCGGGCAGGCTGGCCTCACGCCCGATCTTGCGGAACGCCTGGTCGATGTCGCGATCGAATTCGGCCTCGTCGATGACGATGGACAGCTTGACGAGCTGACGGGGTGTGGGGGCAGCGCCTCCACCCTCGCCCTCGGTGTCCTGAGCTGCTTCACGGGTGTCTTCGGCGGGTTCGATCGTGCTTTTCACAGGCCGAGGACTCTACCGTCGCCGCCCGATTTCCTCCCGAATGCACCCTCGTGAGATCTCGTCGGGCAGAATGTGAACATGACGTCCTGGAAGCCGCACGCCCTTGCCAAGCCGCACGCCAACCAACTCGATCTCCGCATCGGCGACAGGGTCCTGAGCACCGTCGACCTGCAGGGTGTGCCCGCAGGCACCGACGGCAAGGTGCTCCTCGCCAACGGGTTCAACTGGCAGCGGTACCGGGTGCTGTTCGCCAACGGTGTCGAGTTGGGCGACCTCGACCATCGCAACCTCGAGCCGACGGGCCGCACCTCCAAGCGCTTGGCAAAGGCCGCCAAGCGCGCCTGAGCGCGCTGCGCTGCAGCGGCAACCCATCCAGTTCGGCCACGGTGCCGAACAGGCGACATGACCAGCCGCCAGCACCGCCTCGGTAGCGCCGCACGACTCATCGCCGCCGTCGCCGTGCTCGTCGGTGGGCTCGTCCACCTGCAGCTCTACTTCGACGGCTACCGCAACCTGCCCGACGCCAACCTCGGGCGCTCGTTCGTGGCCAACGGGGTCGGGTCCGTCGTCGTGGCGGCCCTCCTCGTGCTGCGCCGCGAGGCCCTGGTGCGTCTGGCCGGCGTCGGCATCGTCGCCGGTACCTTGACGGCCTTCGCTCTGAGCCGCACCGGCGATGGTGTGTTCGGGCTCCGCGAGACCGGCCTGCAGCCGGCGCCGCAGGCCATCGTCGCGCTGATCGCCGAACTGCTCGCGGGCGGCCTGCTGATCGCTTCGTTCCTCCCGACGCTCGGCGGTGGAGCCTTGCTCCCCCGCCGAGTCGGGATGATCGTCGCCGGAGCTGTCGTCGTCGGCGCCGCCGTGGCAGGTGGCCTGTGGAGCCACTCGGGCAGCGCGCCGACCCCGGCTGCGCCGTCCCCCGGCAACGTCGTCATCGCCGGCTTCGCCTTCGATGCCGACGTCACGACCGTCGTCGTCGGGTCGACGATCACGTGGACGAACAGCGACGCCTTCGCACACTCCGTCGTCGCCGGCGACGGCTCGTTCAAGAGCGATCGACTCGCCACCGGCGTCGCCTTCTCGCAGACCTTCGATGCCCCGGGCACCTATGCCTACATCTGCGGCATCCATCCATCGATGACCGGCTCGGTCGTCGTCACCGGGTAGCGCCCGCCCCACGGGCACACCGGACCACCCACCACTCAGACCTCACCGAGGATCAAGGAGATCAACAATGGAGATCAGTGAGCAGACCCTGCGCGCCCTCGTGGCCGACACGGACGCGCAGCATCGGGAGGGGATGGTGTCGTTGCCCGACGACCTCCGCGCCTTGCACAGCGAGACCCGCCGCTTCCGGGCCGCCTTCCAGCCCAGCGCCCGACGCTCGGCTCTCCACCGAACCGGCGCGGCGACCGGCGTGGTGGCCATCGGCAGCCAACTGCTACCCGTCTCGAGCTTCATGCCCATGGCCTTCGCCGCCGGCGGCGACGCCGGCATCGCCGCCTTCGCGGAGAGCGTCGAGCTCACCGCCGTGGCCGCGTACG
>JBAVTH010000031.1:0-2535 GCA_049696035.1 Ilumatobacteraceae bacterium | reverse complement strand
ACGCACAAGCCGTTGCGCGGGTCATGTGCAGTACTCGGCCTGGTAGTCCTGGTGGCCGCGACCCGGCTGGCAAGCGTTGGACCAGTCGATGCGCACGATGCGGAAACCTGGTTGGTCCAGGGAGATGTGCATGACCAGGCGGGTGCCATGAACCGAATCGTCGAGGAAGCCTTCGGTCGTCACCGTCACCACGGCAACCGCGCCCTCGACGGAGCCTTCCTGAATCGATCGCAGTTCCGCCGCTGAGGACGGCGAACCGCCCGAGACGGCGTTGGCGAACGCGATCGGGCTGGTGCCCCACGGCCAGACGTCCGACTGGCCTGAGGAGGGCCAGACGATCGTGTCGAGGTACTCGTCCAAGCCGACTGGCGTCGCAGTGCCGGCGGCGACGTCGATCTGCAGTTGGCCCTCCCAGCCGGCCGTACGGTTCTCGAACGGGGCGAGTCGGGCGAACGAATCGCCGTTGGGTACGAGCAGCGTCCCTTGCGGCTCGAGGACCAGCGGTCCCTCGAGTGCGGCCCACGACATCGGCAGTTCGAGGTATTCCACGGCCCCGTCGCGCCAGCCGCGGATCAGCTCGGTACGCATGGCGCCCGTCGTTTCCGTGTAGGCCAACAGGAACCCGCCATCGAACGTCGGCGTGACCACGCTGGCGCCGGGCTGCTCTGCGATGACCCGGCGATCGTCGATGCTCCACTGCCAGTTGTGGGCCTGGACGAGGTTGTTCGCGTCGTCGAACGCGCCGAGGGGAATCGGTGGCGGCGCTCCACCGTCTCGGCCGACCCAGGGCACGATCGGAGTCTGTTCGGGCGACGGGCGCAGGCCCTGATCGTGCCAGCCGCTGACGACGAGACCGGTCGGTGCGGGGAAGACGTCGGCATCACCGACTGGTAGCACCATTGGGAAGCGTTCGATGAGACGGCCGGCGTCACCGGGCGCGAGCGAGACGGCGATCACGTCGGACGGCGACGGCCAACCGTTGTCGAGCGCGAAGTAGACGACATCATCAGGGCCGGCGGCCACCAACGACGCATCGACGTACTCATCGGGCAGCGTGAAGGCGACCGCTTCGGTGCCCTCGCGGCGCTCCCGTGTGGCACGGCGAGTGAGCGGGTCGTAGCTGACCGGGATGCCCTGCGGATCGACCACGACTGCAGTGCACTGGCGCTGGTTCACCTGCTGCTGCTCCCACCACACGTCGCCGCACGCACGGTTGATCGCGGAGCGTTCCCAGTTCCAGCCGGTCAATGCGGCGGCGACATCGACGGCGGGCTCTGTCGATAGCGGCGCCAGGGTCGTCGGCGCGACAACGGGAACCGTCGAACTCGTCGTCGACGCCACGCGCGTCGTGCCCGGCGCCGATGTTGTCGGCTCGTCGCTGGTGGTCGCAAGCAATGTCGTCGCTGACTCGTTCCCGCGCGCGCAGGCACCTAGAACCAGCGCGACGACCACACTCGCTGAACGCCACATCGGTTTCACCGCGTTCACGATCCCACTGACTTCATGTCCGGTGAAAGGGACAAACGGCCTGCCCGCATCGACAACGACACGATCGGCGCGGGCAACCAGCTCGTGACCGCCCCGCCCGCGCGAGTGCCGGGGCATGAGGACAAGGCGGGCGCGGCGAGCCGCGTGCACGGTGGCCACTCAGGGGTGCACGAGGAGCCAGACGGCGGCGAAGTGGCAGCCGGCCGCCAGGATCGTGAAGGTGTGCCACACCTCGTGGTAGCCGAACACCCGCACCGACAGCACGGGCACACCGCGAGCGAAGAGGATCGCACCGGTCGTGTACAGCACGCCACCGATCGCGATCAGCAGCGCAGGCGCCCACCCCTGGTTGATCACCAGTGCGGGCATGGTGATGATGACCACCCAGCTGACGACGATGTACAGCGCGCCGGAGGTGATCTCCGCCCAGCGCCGTTGGATGAACGAGCAGGCGATGCCGAAGGCGACACCCGCTCCGACGATCGAGAGCACCGGGATCCCCCAGGCCGGAGGCAAGCCGACCAGGCACACCGGTGTGCAGGTGCCACCGATGCCGAGGAAGATCGTCGCGTGGTCGGCACGCTGGTACGCCCTGCGCACCTTCGGCGAGGAATGCGGCAGTCGGTGGTAGAGGGCCGAGACCCCGAAGGTCGCGGTCAGCCCGACGGCGTAGACCAGGACGGCCACCAGGGCATGGGGCGATGTCGTCGACACGGCAAGGACCGTCAGCAGCGGCACCACCGCGATGACGGCCAGCGCGTGCAACCCGCCACGCCAGAGGGGACGTTGATCGATCTCGAGCGCGGTGAGCGGGTTCTCTGTCGAGCCGAGCTCCTGGAGCATGTCCTGGGTCCGAGTCATCATCACCTCCGAGTGGTGCAGCCCCTGTCCAGACCGTCGCCACGTCGTCACGTGTGTCTCCCAAGGCCAGGGTACCCGGTGTTCGGCGCGCCGTCCGCTCCGCGTGCAATTGCCTGAATCGAAGTCGAGCCGGAGCGATCCCCGGATGATCAACCGGGCGTGGTTCCAACCAGGACTCGACGGTTC
>JBAVTH010000030.1:0-14183 GCA_049696035.1 Ilumatobacteraceae bacterium | reverse complement strand
GAAGAACGCCGGCCGCTGCACGTGCGGGCAGTAGTACGGGCTGCCGGCGGTGGTGCACAGCAGGCCGACGCCGAGCGAGCGCAGCATGTCCACGAGCGCGAGCGGCTCGCGCAGGTCCACGCCGCGCCCGTGCCCGTCGGCACCGAACGCGAAGCGGTACGGCTCGCCGGCGGCCGTCGCCGGCACTCCCCGACCGTCGGCGTCCGGCACGTACGGCACGGAGTCGAACACCGACAGCCGGACGCCGATCGCGAGGCCGGGAGCGGCATCACGGATGCCCTCGATGACGCTGCGCATGAAGCGGGTGCGGTTGACGAAGCCGCCACCATACGGCCCGGGTCGGTCGAACGCGGTCAGCAGTTCGTGGCCGAGGTAACCGTGGCACGCCTTGACGTCGACGAAGTCGAAACCCGCCTCACCGGCCAGCACGGCGCGGTCGACGAACACGCCGACGAGGTCGTCGAGCTCGCCGTCCGTCATCAGTGCTTCGTCGCTCGCGCCGCTGGGACCGTCGAGGAGCGGGTGCCGATACGCCGAGCGCGGTGCAGGCGAACCATCGGGGCGGGAGTATCGGCCGGAGTGGGTGAGCTGCAGCCCGACGACCTGGCCGCGGTTGAACGTACTGCGCAGCTCCGCCAGCTGCCGGGCCGTAGAGGCGTCGATCTGGAGCTGGTGCGGATTGGCGCGGCCTTCATGACACACCGCAGTGGCCTCCGCCCACACCAGACCCGCGCCGCCGCCGGCGAAGCGCTGCCACCGGCGACGGACGAGATCCGTCGGCCGCCCATCCGGTGTGCCGTCCCAGCCCTCCATCGGCAGGATCGCGAATCGGTTGGGCACGTGGAGGTCGCCCGCCGAGCCGTCGCGAATCGTGATCGATCGGGCGAGCGCGCCATCGGACTCCACGGTCTTGTCGACGGGCAGGTCGAGCCCGAGCGAACGCAGGTGCGTTGTGAACGATTCGTGGGTGGCCAGCTTGCGGACCTGGGGGATCATGCCCACTCCTCCAATCTGCGCACGATGTCGGCGAGCACTTCGCGGTCGCTGGCCGGCCGCCGCGTCGCACCGGCGGGCGTCGCGTCGCTCGCGGCCCAACCGCGCAGCTGGAAGAACAGCGCCGCATCGTGGCGGTAGCCGGGCACCGGCGGGCGGAAGGCGAACTGGCCGAGGTACTGCAACAGGTCGTTGAGCTCGTGGAAGGCCGGGTTACCTGCCAACCACAGCCGGTCGCGCAACGCGAACTCGGCGGGAGCCATCGTGGAGAGCCCGAGGAGGTAGTCACTTCCCCACATCACCATGTCGATCGCCAGGTCGTTGCCGGTGAGCACCATGAAGTCGGGCCGCACCTCGTCGCGCAGCCGCAACCGATCCCACTCCAGCTGCCGCGACAACGACGAGTGCTTCGCCCCGATGCACTCGGGGACCTCCATCAGCCGTTGGTAGGTGTCGATGCCGACGATGCGCCCGTACGACACGAACATCGAGCCCAGCTCGAACCCGATGAACCGGCCGACGTTCCGGCCGACGGATGCGTGCGCGGCAGCCCAGTGATCCTCGCTCAGCGCCCCGAGGCCGTGGGACGGGAAGATCACGGGTGTGCCGCCTCGCTCGGCGATCGCCTGCGCAGCGCGCAGCAACGCCGCTTCGTCGTAGCGGTCGCCCGGTGAGTCGGCCACGAACGCACCGGCGACGAACCGGCCACCGGTGAGCGCCGCCGTGAGGTCGAGCACTTCCTTCGTGGTCGCGCCGTTCAGCAGTTGCACGTACCCGGTGTCCATGTTGACGGCGGGGGTCAGGCCTGCCTCGCTCGTGCGCACGACGTGCGCCTCGAACGCAGCCCAATCGATCGCTCCGTCCTCGCGGAACGGCAGCAGGATCGCCGACATGCCCGTGATGCACCGGCGAGGCCGTACCGCCGGTGCCGTCGCACTCATGACGCCACCACCGGAATCGCCCGTTCACTGATGCGGTCGAGCAGTTGCACCGCCGCGTCGGGCACCGCTGGCGCCACCTTGGGCGCCGCCGCGTTCGGGCTCGCGTGAACCAGGCAACCAAGCCGGTGGTCACCGGCTTCGAGCCTCGCCGTCAGCATCGGCACCACGGTGTGCGGGTACATCACGTTGGCGTTGCCCGGCAGGGCGCGCACCGTCTGCTCGCGGGCGCCATGAACGTCGACGATCGATGAGTGGCCCCACGCGGTGGTCGCACCGAGGCGCGCCTCGGCGCGCACGCGGCCGTAGTCGTCGGGGTCGTAACTCAACGCGAAGCCGGTCTCCTCGGTGGCCAGTTGCCGGGCAGAACGGATGCGGTGCAGCCGGCCATGCCACGGTGCACCACCCCACAGCACGGTGTCGACGCGCACGTCGGGCCACGGGTGCCAGGTGCTCCAGGCCATGCCGTCCTCCAGGCCGGCGGCCTCCACGCCGAGCCGCACCCGGCGAACGCCGCTGTCGTCGGTGAGCGCGAGCATCGAGTCGGTGGTGCGACTGCTGAACATCGGCTCCAGGTCGCCGCTGAAGCCGAACACGGTGGAGTAGGCGAACTTGCGGTACTTGGCGGCGTACTGCTCGAACATCGAGAACGGCGGGCCTTGGTGGGCCACCAGCGCTACGGCCTGCACGTCGTCGCGGTGCAATATGAAGCCGGGAGCCGGCTGCTCCACGGGGGCGGTCAACGGTGGCAGCTTCTCCTCCGCCGACGTCCAGAACGGGTGGCCGGCGGGCGCGGCCAAGCCGGTGAAGGCCTTCATGCACCAGTAGGGCGAGCAGGCAGAGTTGTAGCCTTCGGCGAGGCGCCGGTTGTCGTAGGCGTAGCCCACGGACAGCACGCCGTCGCGGTCGCTGATCGGCTGCGTGGCCCACCAGCGCAGGTTGCGCATCGCCAGCCCCTTCACCGTGCCCCACGGCAACGCCGGCACATCCGCCCAGGCGAGCGCACCCCAGAAGCTGCTCATCGCGAACCGGTAGGTGAGGCTGCGACCGAAAGGAATGCCGGCGCCGTCGGGGGCAAACCAGTGGAGGAAGTCGTTCGCGAACAGCGCCGCTCGTTGGCGGTAGCGCTCGGCCTGCACGTCGTCGCCGAGGCCCAACCGGTTGGCCGCCGCGTACATCAGGCCATAGGTGTGGAACGCGAATGGGACGTAGTAGTCCACGTTGCCGAGGCCGCCGTCGACGTACCAATGGGTGCCGACCCGGTAGCTCTCCAGGGTGTCGAGAGAGGACTGCAGCGCCGCTTCGTCGAACGCGACGCCGACGCGCTGCAGCCCGAGCGCAACGAGCACTCGGAAGAACTGCCAGTTGTTGGGCACTGGTTCGAACTCGAAGATGCCGCCGAGCCATGCCACCAGGTGAGCTCTCGCCGAGGCGTCGAGCGGCTCCCACACCTGCTCCGGGCAGAACGCCAAGGCCAACCCGATCGCCGCCTGCTCGACCATTCGCTGGTCGGGCGAAGCCGAGACCGGGCCCCAGTACTCCGGCGAGGCGGGGTCGGTGCCGGCGGTGAGCCCGCTCACCACACGACCCCAGTGCGGGAACTCGCCGCCACCGGCCGTCAGCGGCACGATGCCGTAGAGGGGCCTGGCGAAGCCCTCCAACTCGGCCACCCGCGGGGCGAACGCGGCGCCGAAGCTGCCCAGTCGCACCCGCGCCCCGTGCTCGCTCTGGTGGACGAGCAACGGCTCGTACAGGTACAACACCGCCTTCTGCACGTCGGTGCGATCGACCAGCGGGCCGCGGGCGAGCGGATTCGCGCGCTGCTGGTCGGATCCATCGGCGAATGTCATGCGATTCTCTCCAGGTCGCGGAGGAGGACGGGGTACAGCGGGGCAAGTCCGGAGGCGTATCGCTCGATCTCGGTGACTGCGAGCGCGCCCAGCCGGCCGATCTCGTTGCCTGACGAGCCGGCCAGATGCGGGGTGAGCACCACGTTCGGCAAGTCGTACAACGGCGATTCCGTCGGCAGTGGCTCGGGATCGGGTGTGTCGATGAACGCATTCAGACGGCTGCTGACCAGCTCGGCCTGCAGGGCCGCCGCGTCGATGAGCGCGCCTCGCGCCGTGTTGATGACCCACGCACCATCGCGCATCAGGCCGAGCTGTGGGCCCGCGATCATGTGCCGTGTGGACGACAGCTCCGGGGCGTGGACGGAGACGACGTCGCTCGCCGCGCACAACTCGTCCAGCCCCACCTTCGTCACTCCGAGCTCGACGGCCTCGGCGGAGGTGAGGTACGGGTCGGCGACGAGCACCGTGCAGTCGATGGAACGCAACCGCTCGATCACCAATCGACCGATCATCGACGCGCCGACCACCCCTATGGTGCGGCCTCTGTTCCCGAAGGTCGGCCGGAAGTCGAAGGTGGAGCTACCGGGGCGCCATCCGCGGTCGCTGCGAACGCGATCGCGAGCGGCGAACACGTCCTTGCCGCACATGAGGATCGCGGCAAAGGTGAACTCGGCCACCGGCACCGCGTTCGCTGCGGCCGCCGAGGTGACCCTGATGTCGCGGGCGAACGCTGCCGGCGTGACGACGTGCTTCACGGTGCCGGCGGCATGTGCCACCATCTTCAGCGACGGCAGCGTGGCCAAAACCGCTTCGTCGAAGCGAGGTGAGGCCCACGACGTGAGCAGCACCTCGACCCGGGCTAGCGCGTCACCATCGAGCTCAGCCAGCGTCGTCACGGGGCTTGGCTCGAGGACCGTCGCTGCCGCAGCCAACCGCGACCACGCCGGCTCGTCGAGCAACGCGGCAGCGAGTGCTGGCGGAACGACGACGGCCGCATGCGGCAGGCTCATGATGCTCCTCTCGTGTGCAAGCGCTTGCACGATTCCGTGCGAGATTGTAGGCTCACCGCGTCGTCCCGTCCACCTTCGTCCCGGGCGGCGCTGGAGCTCGGTGTCCGGTCACGCCGTCACACTCGCCGATGTAGCCGTCGAGGCCGGCGTGCACCCCAGCACGGTGTCGCGCGTGATCAGCCGCCCGCAGCTGATCGGCGCCCCCACCCGCACGGCGGTGCAAGCAGCGGTCGCTCGGCTCGGGTACATCCCGAACAAGGCGGCGCGTCAGCTCGCCGGAGGGCGAGTGGGCAGCCTCGGCGTCCTGGTGCCCGACATCACCAACCCGTTCTTCGCCCAGGTCGTTCGCTCGCTGCAGCGGTGCTGTCGGTCCGCTGGGCTCACCATGCTGCTGGCCGACACGGATCAGCGAGCGGACGAGGAGCTGTCGGAAGCCCGCGCGTTGACTGGCAGCGTCGATGGCTTCGTGGTGTGCAGCTCAGTGGCAGGCACGCAGCATTGGCGCCACGTCGTCGGTGCCACGCCGCTCGTGTTCGTGAACCGTCGGGCGAAGGGTGTCGCATCGGTGACGCTCGATCAACATGCGATCGTCGAGTTGGGCGTTGCCCACCTCCGCTCTCTCGGCCACCGCCGGATCGGTGTGGTACGTGGACCGGACGCCTACTGGTCGGCGAGGGAACGCCACCGGGCTGTCGGGGGCCTCGATGGCATCGTCGCTCTGGGCCCGACGAGGCCCGACTTCGAGGCGGGCATCGCGCTCACCGATGAGCTGATCGCGTCAGAGGTCACAGGGGTGCTCGCGTTCAACGATCTCCAAGCCCTCGGCATCATGGCCGGCTGTCGCGCTGCGGGCAAGTCGGTGCCTGGCGACCTGTCCGTGGTGGGCTCGGACGACATCGGCGCCGGGGCAATGAGCGACCCACCACTCACAACCGTCACGGCACCGGTGCAGCAGCTCGGTGCTGCCGCGCTGCAGCTGATCGAGCAACTGATCGCCGGGTCCGTCGGTGAGACCGAGGTCTCACTGCCGGTCACGCTCAACGTCCGCTCCTCAACGAGGCGTCGGGCGAAGTGACTGCGGCAGCCATCCTTCCCGGTCTGTGCTCGGTCACGTTTCGCCAGCTGCCGATCGAGGCGGTTGCGCTCGCCGCCGCCGAGGCCGGGTTGCTGGCCATCGAGTGGGGAGCCGATGTCCACGTGCCTCCGGGCGATGCAGCGGCTGCCCATCGTGCCACCGAAGCCAGTGCACGCAGCGGCATCACCATCACGTCGTACGGGTCGTACCTGCAACCATCCGCGCCTGACGGCGAGATCGCCACCGTGCTCGACACAGCAGCCGCCCTCGGTGCGCGAACCGTGCGGGTCTGGACGCCGTTCGGCGTGCTGCCCGACTGCGACCCCGAGACCTGGGTCACACAGCGCAACGGCCTCACCCGCATCGCTGCCGCCGCTCGTGATCGCGGGCTGCAGGTCGGTCTGGAGTTCCACGGCTGGACGCTCACCCACACTGCCGCCTCGGCCAACCGCCTGCTCGACGAGGTCGGTGCGGCCAACCTGCACTGCTACTGGCAGCCCGTCTACTGGGTCGACGAGTTGCTCGACGACTCCGACGCCCAGCTCGCCCAGCTCCATGCCCTCGCGTCGCGTCTCGCGCACCTGCACGTGTACTGGTGGCGAGGCCGCGAGCGCCATCCGCTCGCCGACGGCCAGCAGGTCTGGCCCGCCGCACTGGCGGCAGCGGCGGAAGTCCCCTGGTCGCACGGCCCACGAGTAGCCCTGCTGGAGTTCGTCCCCGACGACGACCCCCGGCTCCTCGGGCGTGAGGCCGCCCAACTTCTCGCGTGGCTCGCACCAGGCTGCACCACCGATTCTCGACGGTCCACAACAGAGGGGCACCAGCAATGACCGATTCCATTGGCCGACGTCAGTTCTTGAAGGTGTCCACGGGCGCGCTCGCCGTGGGCATGGTCGCATGCAGCGATGACGGCGGCAGTTCCACGGACAGCGCGGCGGGGTCCACAACGACGCAAGCGTCCGACACCAGCGCCCCGAGGCCATCGACCACGACCACCACTGCTCCGCTGGAGATCACCGCGGCCACCGTCCTGGCCGCGCCGGGAAGTCCGGGACTGATGGACGAGGCGACCTACCAGCAGCGCGCCACGGAGTACCTGCAGTTCGCCACTGCGACACCACACGTCGGCAGCCCGGTCGGCGTGGCCGCCCATCTGGCCCGCGCCACCCGCGAGTCCGACTACAGGTGGGCGATTGCGGACATCACCGTCGAGTCGTTCGCCGACGTCTTCACCAAGATCGACGAGTGGCAGGACACCCGCGACTTCGACCTGATGTACCTGCACTGGGTGCTGGCACTCGGGCAGGGCGCCACCGACAGCACACGACTGTCGCCGGACGTGATCGAAGCGATCCACCAGCGGATCGTCGCCAACCGGTATCGCTACGACGACCCGCTGCCCGATGAGCGGCTGGACAACCTGTGGTTCTGGTCCGAGAACCATCGCGTCATCAACCTGGTCATCGAGTACCTGGGCGGGCAGCGGTACCCCGACGAGCTGTTCCCGATCGCCGGCCTCTCCGGTGCCGAGCACATGGCTCGCGCCAAGCCCGAGATCCTCGAGTGGGTGCGCGAGCGCGGCCAGCTGGGCTTCTTCGAGTGGCACAGCCACGTCTACATGTTGAAGAACATCACCCCGCTGCACCTGCTGGCCGAGCAGGCCGACGATCCGGAGCTGGTGCAGGCCGCGGCCATGGCACTCGACCTGTGCGTGCTGGACATGGCAGCGCACACCCAGGCCGGCTGCTACACCGCACCCCGCGGCCGCACGTACAAGAAGGACAAGCTGTCGTCGCTCGACGAGGACACGTTCGGCACCACGAAGTTCCTCTTCGACGACACGACCGCCGAGTACCAGTCCGAGACCGACGGAGGCGTGACCTTCCTCGCCGTCGGCACGCGCTACCGGCCGCCGCAGCTGCTGGTCGACATCGCGATCGACGACCAGGAGAGCGTCGTTCGGGAACGTCACGGCGTGTTCCTCGACACGAACGCACCGCTCGAGGACGCCCCACTCGCGCCCTACGGCAAGGACTTCGCCGACCCCGCCAACCTGCCATTCTGGTGGAGCCTCGGCGGGCTCGGGCTGTGGCAGATGGCGCGCACCGGCCTGCAGCAGGCGACGGAGCACAAGCTGTGGGACACAGAGCTGTTCGCCCAGGTGAAGCTGATCGCAGCGATCAACGACAACGACCCCGAGCTGGTGCGCGCATGGCTGCACAGATTCGACGCGATCGTGAACTTCGGCTTCCTCGGCGAGGCGAACACCTACGCATACCGCCATCGCAAGGTCAGCCTGGCCAGCGCGCTCGATCATCGCTTCGGCGAGATGCGCGACCAGGTCCATTGCTGGCAGGCCGCGATCGACGAGGACGCGATGGTGTTCACCACCCACCCGCTCACCGACCCGAAGGTCACCGAGGATTGGAGCGACGACGACTCCCCCGGCTACTGGACCGGTTCTGCGTCGATGCCGCGCAGCGCCCAGTACCGGCGCACGGCGATCCATCTCTACCAACCCGCGTGGAGCGAGGCCACGGACGCTGTGCTCTGGTCGGTGTTCCCGTACCGCCAGTTCACGCACGCGTTCGTGCCGCAGGACCGTTTCGACGAGGTACGCCAGGTGGGCAACTGGACCATCGTCGCCAAGGCCGGTGGCTACATCGCACTCTGGTCGTGGCGCACCGCGACGTTCAAGGCCAATGACCCGGGCGTACCGGCGCGCACATTCACCAAGCCGTACGACCTGATTGCGGACGGCGGACCGGACAACGTGTGGCTCGTCGAGGTCGGCAACGACGAGGATGACGGCGACTTCGAGACGTTCGTCGCCACGATCACCGCCAACGAGCCCGAGGTCGTGCAGACCGCTGCAGCCGACCCGACGCAACCTCCAGCGGCCTGGGCCGAGTTCCGGGTGTCGTGGACCTCACCGTCGTCGGGTGCCGTCGAGTTCTCGTCGACCGGTCCGTTCCTGGTGGACGGTGCGGAGCAGCCGATCCGCGATCACCCGCGCCACGAGGGGCCGTGGGGCACGATCGAACACGAGTCGATGGTGCACCAGCTGACCAACGACGCGAACAGCTGGGCACTCGACTTCGACGCGGCGACAAGGTCCGTGTCGTGAGTGCCTCGCCAGCGCGGTTCGCTGTCATCGGGGCCGATCACCTGCACCTCTTCCAGATGGTCGACCGGCTGGTTGCTGCTGGTGCGACGGCAGTCGCCCACGCACCCACCGGCGGCCTGATCGGAATGTACACGGGGTGGCAAAAGGAGTCGCAGGAACGCAGCGCCGACGCCATCCTCGCCGACGCGTCGATCCCATTGATCGTGCTCGCCGGCATCCCGTGCGAACGCGCTGCGGTCGCGGCCGCCGCGCTGCGCGCCGGCAAGCATGTCCTCAGCGACAAGCCGGGCGTCACCACGGCCGCCCAACTCGACGAGATCCGCGCTGCGCTCGCCGATCGGGCCGGTCGGCCGTGGACGGTGCTGTTCTCCGAACGATTCGAGAATCGAGCGATCGGTGAGGCCGTGGCGATGGCACGGTCCGGCGCCATCGGGAAGATCGTGCACGTGGTGGGCGCCGGCCCGCACCTGCTGAGCGCCACGCACCGACCGGAGTGGTTCTGGAACGACGAAGCCACCGGCGGCATCCTCGTCGACATCGGTTCGCACCAGGCCGACCAGTTCCTCTCGGTCGCGGTGGGCGCCGACGGTCTGTCGGCGCCCGCGCAGGTTCGTCTCGCTGCCGTCGGCAACGCAGCCTGCCCCGAACGTCCGGCGATGCAGGACATCGGCTCGATGACACTGATCGCGAACGGCGTGGTCGGCGATCACCGGCTGGACTACCTCACCGCCGACGGCCTTGGCACGTGGGGTGATGTTCGGCTGACGATCGTCGGCACCGAAGGCGTGATCGAGGCGCGAGCAAACGTCGACGTTGCCGGCGAGCCGGGCGCCGAGCACCTGATCGTCGTCGACGGCGACGGCACGCGTCGTGTCGATGTCACCCAGCGACCGGTCGACTGGGCGGAAGCGTTCCTGGCCGACGTCGCCGACGACGGCGAACGACTGATGTCGCAGGCGCACGTGATCGCCGTGTGCGATCTCGTCCTGCGCGCGCAACAGGCGGCAACCAGGTGGGGTGAGTGTTGACAGATCTACGAGTCGGAGTGGTCGGCCTCGGCATCGGCCAGATGCACCTGCTGAGCTGGCTCGGCGTCGAGGGCGCGGCAGTGAGCGTGATCGCGGACGTCGACCAAGCGCGCCGAGAGCGCGCCGAGCAGGACTGGCACGTGCCGGCAGTCGATTCGCTCGACGCGGTCTTGGCCGCGGGTGTCGACGTCGTCGATCTGTGCACGCCGCCATCGATGCACGAGACGCAGATCCAGCGGTGCCTCGATGCGGGAGTGCATGTGATCTGCGAGAAGCCGCTGGTCGACTCGGTGGCCGCGTGCGATCGCCTGCGCGTGATGACCGAACAAGCACTCGCCACCTCCGGTGCTCGGCTGATGCCGATCCTGCAGTACCGCTTCGGCGAGGGCGCGCTGCACGCACGCGCGCTGGTCGACGCGGGCCTGACCGGGCGCCTCTACACCGCCTCCGCCTCCACCTGGTGGCGTCGCGGTCGCGGGTACTACGCGGAGGCACCGTGGCGCGGTACCTGGAAGGGCGAACGCGGCGGTTCGGTGCTCACCCATTCCATCCACATCCACGACCTCTTGACGTGGATCGGGGGGCCGTTGGTCGAAGTACGCGCCCTGACCGCGACGCGAGTCAACGAGATCGAGACCGAGGACTGTGCGGTCGCGATCGGGCGCACAGCCGATGGCGGGCTGGTGTCGATGAACGTCAACCTCGGCGCGGCGACCGAGTCGAGCCGTTTGGTGTGGTGCTTCGAGCACGTCACCATCGAGTCGTCGACGGCGCCGTACGACCCCGCCGCCGGGCCGTGGACGTTCGAGTTCAAGAAGCCGGCCACGGCAGAGGCCGCCGACCGCGTGTTCGCCGAGGTCGCCCCGACGAAGACGCTGTTCACCGGCCAGTTCCAAGGATTCGTCGATGCACTCGGCGAGGGCGGCACGTTTCCGATCACGCTGACCGACGCGCAGGCGTCGCTCGAGCTGGTCACCGCCTGGTATCGCAGCGCACGTAGCGGCTCGGTGGAGGCGCTCCCGCTCCCGCTGGAGCATCCCGACCGCTCCTCCTGGCGGCCCACCGGTTTCGCGTGAAGGGTCGCCGTCAGCCGAAGTGACCGGACGCGACGACACAGCGCGCACGAGGCCATCTCAGCCCGTTCCCTAGTGCGCGAATAGGGGATCTGCCCGATGGAGCGAATGACCTCGCGAGCGTACGTTCACCCTGCACCGCAGATCGCGGTGGCCCGGCAGCAGCGCTGCCGCACCAACACAAGGAGAACGGAAATGATCGACACCATTCGCGTCTGGAAGGACGCCGCATACCGCAAGAGCCTCTCCGCCGCCCAGCTCGCCGGCGTGCCGGCACATCCCGCCGGCGGGATCGAGCTGAGCGACACCGAGCTCGACGCGGTCACGGGCGGCATGATGAAGCGCTCCGACCTGAGCTCGCTGCTGAGCACCTGCACGTCGGGCACCGAGAGCTGCTGCTGCTGACTGCACGCCTGGTCCGGGGTCCGTCCGATGCGGTGGACCCCGGACCCAGTCCGTCGTCACCCGCTCACGAAAGCTGCGCCCGATGTCATCCGTCCTCCCACGCCCGTCGCACACCCCGGCGACGGTCGCTCCGATCGAGCCGGCGCGTCCGGCCACGTCCACGTCCACGTCCGATGGCTTCCTGACCCTGGTAGCCACCTCCATCGAAGCCGCACGGGCGACCGTGCGGGCAGGGCTCACCGACATGCGGCCGGCGGAACGCGGTGTCCTCCTCGACCCTGATCGGATCGAAGCAGCGCTGTACGCCGCTGTACCCGACCGTCTGATCCGGATGCTCAGCCGAACCCTGGTGCTGGAGATGCGGGTGGCCGATCTGCGCGGCCTGCTCGATGGCGACACGCCGCAGCAGCGGTACGACTCGTTCATCCAGCGGTTGGCAGAGCCTGCCGTGGCGTCCGACATCCTCGACGAGTACGGCGTGCTGGCCGACCTGGTGACCGCCACGTTGCAGCACTGGGTGGCGGCGTCGATCGAGTTCGCCGAGCACCTCTGCGAGGACTGGCCCCAGCTCACCGAGACCTTCGGTGGAGGCGGCGAGCTCGGGGCACTCGTGAGCGTCGTCGGCGGCGCCGGCGACCTGCACCGAGGCGGTCGCTCGGTGATCATCGCCGAGTTCGCGAGCGGCACCCGCGTCGTCTACAAGCCCCGTTCCATGGCCGCCGACGTGCACGTGCAGGAACTGCTGTCGTGGCTGAACGAGCGCGGCGCCCATGCGCCGTTCAGGACGATCACCGTGCTCGACCAACACGACCACGGTTGGATGGAGTTCGTCGTCGCCGCGCCGTCCACCTCGCTCGCCGACGCCCACCGCTACTACCAGCGACTCGGGGGGCTGCTGGCGGTCGGCTACATGATCGACGCCATCGACCTCCACTTCGAGAACGTCATCGCCGTCGGTGCGGATCCGGTGCTGCTCGACCTCGAAACGCTGTTCCACCCACAGCTGGCGCCGCTCGACGAGCACCTCGCATGGGAGCGTGCGATCGGCGCGCTCTACAGGTCGGTGATCGCCACCGGCCTGCTGCCGCACCGGATGTACGGCGGCGCCACGGACACGGGCATGGACGTGAGCGGCATCGGCACCACCGAGATGCAGCGGACGCCGTTCGCTGTGCCACGGTGGGCGGACGCAGGCACCGCCGACATGCGGATGACCCGCGAACATGCGGAGTTCACCACGCAGCACAATCGCACCCTGGTCGACGGACGGCCCACGGACCCTTCCCAGTTCAGCGACGACCTCGTCAACGGGTTCACGGCCATGTTCGACCTGTTCCGCTCCGAGCGCACGAACCTGCTGGCCGCAGACGGCCCGATCGAGCGCTTCGCAGCGGATGAGGTGCGAGTCCTGCTGCGGCCGACGCGCACGTACTTCCGTCTCCTCGACGAGAGCCACCATCCGGATGTGCTGCGCGACGCGGCAGAGCGCGACCGGCTCTTCGACCACCTCCACCACTCGGTCCAAGTCGTGCCGGCGCTGGCCCGCACCGTCGACGCCGAGCGAGCCGACCTGTGGCAGGGCGACGTCCCACTGTTCACCACCACACCGTCGTCGCACGATCTGTTCACCTCTTCGGGCGGCCGGATCAGCGAGCTGCTGCCCAACACCGGCCTCGACGTGGTGCGCCGGCGCCTCCTCGGCCTGAACGACTCCGAGTTGCGCCGCCAGCAGTGGCTGATCCGGGCTTCTCTGTCCACGCTCGCCTCGGGCTGGAAGCGCACTGCGCCACCGGCGGCGAACCGCAGTGCCGGACCATCCGCCGACCACGATCGGCTCGTCGCGGCGGCGGCCGCCGTCGGCGACCGGCTGGTCGACGCGGCCATCCTCGGCGAGCACGACGTGTCGTGGCTGGGCCTCACCACCATCGGCGAGAGCGGCGCCCGGCTGGAGCCGCTCGGCGTCGACCTCTACGACGGGCTCGCCGGCGTCGCACTGTTCCTCGGTCACCTCGGCGCCTCGGCCGATCGACCGGTGGCGACCAGGCTGGCGCAGACGGCCATCCGCACGGTGCAGCAGCGCATCGCTGCCGACGAGCTACCGGCTTCGATCGGTGCGTTCTCCGGGATCGGCGGGATCATCTACGCCTGCACGAGTCTCGGCCGCCTCTGGAACGACGAGACGCTGCTGTCGGCCGCCGGCGAGCTGGTCCACCGAATCGAGGAGCTGGTGAGCGCCGACGCCGCGTTCGATGTCGTCGGCGGTTCCGCCGGAGCCATCCTCGCACTCGCACCGTTGTCGTCGGGCGGCGTGGGGGACCATGCCGGCACCGTCGCGCTGCGCTGCGGCGACCACCTCCTGGCCGCCATGCAGCAACAGGCGATCGGCCGCGCCACCCCGTCGCCGATCCCCGGTGGAGCACCACTCACCGGTATGTCCCACGGCGCAGCCGGAGTTGCCGCGGCGCTGATCGAGATGGCGGGGCGTTCCGGCCACGACCGGTTCGCACTCGCAGCTGCCGAGGTGATCGCCTACGAGCAGTCCAGATTCGTGCCGGTGGCTTCGAACTGGGCCGACCTGCGCTTCGAGCACGCGGACGATGCGGGCACCACCACCTGTCAGACGGCATGGTGCCATGGTGCGCCAGGGATCGGTCTGGCACGTCTGCGGGCGCTCCGCACCGCGG
>JBAVTH010000029.1:0-3290 GCA_049696035.1 Ilumatobacteraceae bacterium | reverse complement strand
GTCGGGGATCACCAGCACCTTGCCGGCCAAGGTGCCTCCCGGCCAGGTGTTCGTCTCCCAGTCGTAGGGCAGGGTGGGCTGGCTGGTGAACGTCCAGAACTCGCGGTAGAACACGAGCGGCGCCGGGCACTGGTCGAGGATCGTGTTGCCGCGGTAGCGCAGCCGCGACGCCCCCAACTCGATGTCGAACGTTCGTTGGTTCGTGCCGCCGACGACGAAGTCGGTGTAGCCACGGCTCCAACCGTCGTCGGCGCCGTCCACCTTGACGGTGGCCCTGATCAGCGTGACCGACCTCGGCACGTCCACCCACCCGACCCCGTAGTTGCCGGTGGGGAACGGGACGGTGGTGAACTCCCGCCGCCACACCTCCTGGTACGGCGTGTCCCAATCGACGTAGGAGTAACCGACGACCTCGAACGTCAGGGCAGGCTGCGTCGTCACCGGCACGCCGCCATCGGTGAGGGTGCCGAACAGGATGAACTCGGTGAGGTCGACGGGGTGGGTGTCGACGTCCCACCGGTAGTCAGTCACGGTGTTGACGAGCGGCGTCACGATCGTGGCCGGTTGCGAGGTGCCCGCATTGGTGATCCCCAGATCGACCGAGGTCGCGTCGACCGGTACGAACAGCTCCAACAGGAACGAGTTGTCGGCTTCGTAGAACGCCGTCCTGCCGCTGCCCACTCCGACGACCGGCGTGTGATAGGTGACGTCGAAGGCGATGTCGGTCGCATCGTTGTCGAGCGTCACCCTGTTGCCGGCATCGACCAGCGAGCCGGTGATGCGAACGCCCTTGGCATCGACGTCGAAGCCGGTGGCGGTGTCGGTGAACGGCACGATGCCCGGCACCTGCTGCGAGGCGTAGTAGTTGCCGTTCCAACCAGGTGTGGTGAGGAAGCTGTAGACGACGGCACGAGCGGTGTTCTGCGGCACCACGAACGTGACCCCGCTGAACTCTCCGTTGGGGCCGGGCGTCACGGTCTTGTACCACTCCGCGACCGTCAGCGGCACGTCGTTCGAGTCGAACGCCGAGATGTACAGGTTGCCTGGTTGCGCCGCCGCACCGAGCAGTTGCAGCGTGCCGCTGACCGTCACCGTCGTCTGCACGTCGTCGAAGTCGACGACGACGGGACGTAGCTCTCCCGGCACCAGCACGTCCGCCGTGGTGGAGAACGAGTTCGATCCGTTCGACAGCTTCACGGTGACATCGGCCTTGATCGTGCCCACGGGGAGGATGACGTTGCTCCGGCTGTACGCACCGGCGGCGCCGATCGCGAGGAACATCGTGGAGTCGGTCCACACCGTCGGCGACGAGTAGCGGCGGATGTCCACCCGCACCTGCCCGGTGGCGAACTGGCCGTCCTTGCGGGCGACGCCCGACACGTTCAGGCGCGGCGGGTTGTACGCGACATCGAAGGTGAGGTCTTGCTGCACGCCCGGCGCGAACCCGGCGAACGTCTGCACGAAGTTCTCACCGGAGATGAACGCTCTCACCTCGATCGACGTCGCCGTGCGAGGCAGCGACACCGGGAACGAGTAGGCCCCGCCCGCACCAGGAGTGATGGAAGGCTGGACGTAGCGAACGACGTCGCCGTTCGCGTTGTAGGACGTCACGCCGATGCTGATCGCGCCGGGCACGAACGGCGGCGCCAGCGGCACGCCCGGTGCGCTGACGAGCACGCCGGAGATCGTCGCCGACGGCGGGCGGTAGTCGGCGTCGAGCACGACGGTGTTGTTGCCATCCACGACCGGCACCTCGGCCGTGTGGAACCACTCCACGATCGTGCCGATCTGCGCCTCCGCGTTCACGGACACGACCGTGGACGGCATCACGATCGTGAACGAGTAGTCGCCCTCGGCGTCGGGCGTCACGTAGCGATACGCCCCGAACGGGGTCTCGAAGTTCACGTCGTGGCCCTGCACGTACACCGGGATCGGGCCGGCCAACGGGGCGCCGCCGACACCGGTCATCCGCCCGGTGAAGGTGACCACCGGCGGGCTGAACCCGACGTTGAACACGAACTCGTTGTTGCCGTGGGTCAGCGCCGGTACGTCGGCGGCGCGGGACTCGCCGTTGACGCCGACGAGTGCTCTGACGGTCGCGCTCGTTGCGTTGCGCGGCCCGACGAAGTCGATCGCGTAGGCACCGGTGACCGAGTCGGGAACGACGCTGCCCACCTGGCCCGTCACCACCATCCCGGTGCTGTCCTTGAACTGGATGTCCATCGGGACGGTGCCCGTCAGCGGCACACCGGCGCCATCGGTGAACGTGCCCGTGACGTGCAGGCGCACCGGGTTCAGCACGACATCGAGGTCGATGGCCGTGAGTTGGGTGATGGGCACGCGGGGCGAGCGGAACGACTCGCCCTGCACGCCGGCGTTGACGTACACCTCTGCCTTCGCTGCCCCGGCAGGTGCCGTGAAGCCGACCGAATAGGCGCCGGCGCCCACCACGCCGGGCACCATCGCACCGCGGGAGGTCAGGAACACGTCGTTCCCGTCGAAGAACCAGATGCCGAGCTGCGACGGGGTGCCGATCGGTGCGCCGAGCTCGTCGAGGTAGTCGCCCGACACCGTCACCTGCGCAGGAGCGAAGACACCGCTGAGGTCGAGCGAGGCCGTGTGATCCACCACCGACACGAGCGCACTGCGGAACGTCTCGCCGTACTGCCCCACCTGCACCGATGCCTCGACACTGGCCGCGACCCGCTGCAGCGGCGTGGTGAAGGAGTACGCGCCGGTGACAGGGTCGGGGTTGACGATCACAGGTGTTGCACCCAGCGAAGAGCCCAGTGCGTTCTTCACGATCACGTTCACGGCGAGCGGGCCGGGAAGCCCGGACACACCGTTGGTGAGCGTGCCCGAGACGGTGGCGGTCGGCACGACGTAGTCGATGTCGAACGTGCGCTGGTTCGGCCCGATCACGAGGTCGGTCAGCTCCCCGGAGAAGATCTCGAGCACCGGCGTGCCGACGTACCCTTCGACCGCGAGCCGAGTCGCGGTGGGCGGCAGCACCCGTGAGAACTGATAGGTGCCGTCGTCGATCGATACGTCGACGAGTTGGTTCCAGGCGAGCAGCACTGCGCCGGCGGAGTCGTAGGCCCGCAGGTAGAGGTACTGGCTGCCGGCAAGGGGTGTGCCGTTCTGATGCATCGCACCGGACACCTGCACTCGCGGCAGGCTGTTCGGATCCACCGGCAGTGGGACCTCCACGCGTGGCGGGCCGGCGTTGAACGACGCTCGCTGGTCGAACACCGCCGCCCCGCCGGAGGCCACCGTGGTGAGCCCCGGCC
>JBAVTH010000028.1:0-8647 GCA_049696035.1 Ilumatobacteraceae bacterium | reverse complement strand
CGCCACCGGCCTTGGCGCCGACGGCTCGGCGCTCTACGAGCGTGTACGCAAGCAGTTCGGCGGGGTCGGGGTTGCCCGGCTGGAAGGTTCGCACTGCAGCGGTTGCCACATGGATCTCTCGCCACGCGAGCTCGACATCGTGAAGGCAGTGCCGGCCGACACGTTGGCCGAGTGCCCGCAGTGCGGCCGCATCATGGTTCGCTAGGTCGCGCGTGCTCCTCTGGTTCCTGGGCACCGCGCTGTTGTCGGTGTACTTCGTGTTCACCGACCCCCGTTTCGACTACCGGTTGCTGTTGGTGGGCGCGGTGCTGCCCGATCTCGTCGACGTGCCGCTCGGGCAGGCGCGGTGGGCGCACAGCCTGTCGGTAGCGGTTGGAGCGTTGGCGTTGGTGATGCTGCTCACCGCCGGCCGCAAGCCCATCCGCCGCCTGCTGCTAGGCCTGCCGATCGGCATGTTGCTGCACCTGGTGTGGGACGGCGCGTTCGCCGCCACGAAGGTGTTCTGGTGGCCGTTCTCCGGCTCGTGGGGCGACAACGAGGTGCCCTCGCTGGAACGCGGCTGGCTGAACGTGCCGATGGAGCTGGCCGGGGTCGCGATGCTGTGGTGGGTGTGGCGGCGCTTCCACCTCGCCGACCCGGCTCGCCGGCGAGCGCTGCTGCAGCACGGTGTGCTCACCGAGCGGTAGGCGCGGCCGAGCCCGGCGGGCGGGGCGGCGCGTGAGTGTGGTTCACTGGCAGGGTGCTGTACCTCGTTCGACACGGCCGCACCGAGGCCAATGCCGGTGGCCGCCTGCAGGGTCGCATCGACCTGCCGATCGACGAAGTCGGTCGCGCTCAGGCGGCCGTCATCACCTCGGTCGTCACGTCGATCGATCGGTTGATCTGCTCGCCGGCGCTGAGGGCCCGCCAGACCGCTGAAGTCTTCGGCCTCGAACCCGAGATCGACGAGCGTTGGCTGGAGATGGACTACGGCGAGTTCGACGGCATGCCGCTGGCCGACGTGCCGAGTGCTCAGTGGCAGCAGTGGATCAGCGACCCGCACTACCGGCCGCCCGGTGGGGAGACGCTGCACGAGATGGGGCACCGTGTCTACGCTGCATGCGACGATCTGTTGGAGGCTGCGCGCACCAGCGACGTCGTGGTGGTCAGCCACGCCACCCCCATCAAGGCGGCAATGGCCTGGGCCTTGGGTGTGGATGTCAGCATCACCTGGCGCAGCCAGATCGATCAGGCGTCGATCACCAAGATCCTGATCCGCAAGGGCGGCCCGGCGTTGCATGCGTTCAACATCGTGCCGGAGCTGTGAGCTGCCCCTGAGGGTCAGAGCACGATCTTCGACACCGTGTTGCTGCCGTTGTTGGCGACCCAGATGTTGCTGCCATCGAAGGCCACGCCGGTCGGGCTGTTGCCCGTGGTGTAGTTGACCGGTGTGCCCGGCGCCGCCACGCCGGGGTTGATCTTGGACACAGCGTTGTCCGTTTCGTTGGTGACCCAGAGGTAGGTGCCGTCGAACGCAATCCCGTACGGGCTGATGCCGGCGGTGTAGTTGATCGGTGTTCCGGGGGCAGCGCCGTTGGGGTTGATCCTCGACACCGTGTGGCTGGCATGGTTGGCGACCCAGATGTTGGTGCCGTCGAAGGCCACCCCGTACGGGTCGGTGCCGGCGGTGTAGTTGATCGGCGTGCCCGGGGCTACGCCGTTGGGGTCGATCTTCGACACCACGTCGTTGCCGTAGCACGTGACCCAGATGTTGGTGCCGTCGAAGGCCACCCCTAACGGGTTGAGTCCAGTGTCGAAGTTGATCGGTGTACCGGGGGCTGCGCCGTTGGGGTTGATCTTGGACACCGAGTTGTCACCTTCGTTCGTGACCCAGATGCTGGTGCCGTCGAACGCGACCCCGACCGGGAAGGTGCCGGTGGCGTAGTTGACCGGCGTGCCGGGGGCGGCGCCGTTGGGGTTGATCTTGGACACCGTGTTGCTGCCGCGATTGGCGACCCAGATGTTGGTGCCGTCGAAGGCCACCCCGTACGGGTTGCTGCCGGTGGTGTAGTCGGTCTTCGTTCCGGTCACAGGGTTGATCTTCGACACCGTGTTGCCGAGGCGGTTGCTGACCCAGATGTTGGTGCCGTCGAACGCAACGCCCCACGGGCTGTTGGTGGTGGGGTAGGTGCCTGCCCGCCCAGGATCCTGGTCCCATCGCAACAATGCGATCTGCTGATCAGTGATCCGATTGACCGGCCCGGCTGGGCCAGCCGGCCCTTGCGCACCGTTCGTTCCGTTTGCACCGGCGGGACCAGCCGGCCCCGCCGGGCCTGTCGGCCCCGCTGGTCCGGCTGGTCCGCTGCTGGAGGGTTCGTAGTAGCCGACGATGTCGGCGATGAGGTTCACGGTGCCGGCAGCGTTCAAGAATGCCAGCTTGCCGTCGGCCGACAACGCCGACGTGACCGCGTTCGGCCCCGCCGCCTGCCCGGCGGTGAAGTTCAGGTTGGAGGTGCCCGGCCAGGGCTTGTCCGCCGGGAACACCGACACGAACCCTCCCTCGGACGGGCTCACGAACGTCACGTTCAACGACACCGCCGTCGCCGTGTTGGGGATCGTGCACTTCCCGTTGGATCCCCACACCGTTGCCACATACGTTTCGTTGGCACCGATCGGCGTCGCCCGCGGACCCATCTGGGCAGCTGCGCGGGTGTCCATCAGCCGACAGGGGGTGATCGGCACGAACGACGACGCGCCCGTCGACCCGGCAGCCGACGTCGTCAACACCGTCCCGGCACCTAGCGCCACTGCGACTGCGGCACCCACCGCCGCCCACGGCGACCGAGAGGACCGCACACCCGAAACCCCACGAACGAACACGGACACTCCTCTTCGACGCAGCGCCGCGATTCGGCGAGTTGTGCGCGCGAGCTTCTCACAACGGCCTGCCTGCCTGGCGCGAATGAGGCGCATGTGGACTCGAGCAGCCCGCCGCCCGGCGGTGTGCGTGTGGTGAGCCGGCCTGTAAGCGGGATTCTGTGACACGGCCGAAGCCGTGCCGGTGACCATCCATCTGATGCGGCCTACCCGAGAGTTGCCCACCTTGCGGCAGGCGGACGGGCCGTCCGTGCTCTCTGCTTGGCCTTGCTCCGAGTGGGGTTTACCGAGCCATGTGAGTTGCCCCACACGCTGGTGCGCTCTTACCGCACCGTTGCACCCTTACCTGTGGCCGGCGAGCCGGCCCATCGGCGGTCTGTTCTCTGTTGCACTTCCGTGAGGTCGCCCCCACCTGGCTCGCGCCAGCACCCTGCCCTTCGGAGTCCCGACTTTCCTCGACACGGTCGAACCGCGCCGCGGCCACCCGGCCGACTCACCACGCCACGAGTGTACGCAGCCGAGCTGGATCAGGCGCAGGTGTTGAACGGATACGCGTAGGAGTTGAAGCTGGGCGTCTCGAAGTTGAGCTTCAGGCGCACGCCGTTCTCGTCGCCGGCACCGCCGATGTAGACCACCGGCGACAGCAGGCCGAACTGCGACGGGATCGCCACCGGGAGAGGGATGGCCGTGGAGGCGGGTGCAGCGCCGCTGGCAGCGGCGACGGTGGTGGTGGTCGCTGCGGAGGCGGCGGCCTCTGCAGCTCCGACGACGTAGGCGCCAGGTGCGATGCGCAGCGCGATCAGCGCCGCCTGGCGAGCGGAACGAACGCCCAGTTGCATCGCTGTGAACCTGATGGCCGGCTCGGTGACGACCGGCACCAGTGCCTGGCACGACTCGGCGGACAGTGACTCGAGCGTGTGCACCAGGTGGAGGTAGTCGCGGTTCGGGTCGTCGCTGGCCTCGATCTTCTTGGCGCTGTCGGTGGCCTCCACGCCTTTCTCCACGCGATCGAAGATGGGCACGATGTATGCCTCGTCGAGGCGGGTGTTGCCGCACTCCCACGCCTCGGCGCCGGCCTCGGTGGCCAGCGCGTTGAAGCGCTCGGCGGCTGCCTTGTGATGCTCCTGGAACAGGGCAACCAGTTCGGTCTGGTCGCCGATCTCGGGATACGTCGGGCCCGCCGTGGCGACGAACCCTCCGTCGAGGATGTGCTGGTAGGCGTTGGCGATGGAGGTTTCGATGCCCGCCATGGTGCGCATCAGGACGCCGTTGTCGAGCACCGGGTCGTCGAGCACGGGGGTGGCCCCACCTTCGCCGACGCGGCCGAGCGTGCCGGCCTCGGTCTTGCCGCAGGCGGCGACGACGAGCGCGGAGGCGGCGGTGAGGCCGCCGATGCGCAACAGGCCTCGGCGGTCGAGCGACGCGGCGGATTCGGCGATTTCGGTCTCGTTGGTCATCTCATTCACCCTTTGCCCACCAGGGACTCGTTCTCTTCGTCGACCAGCAGCACTGCGTTGTCGGTCTCGCCGGCCATGTCGGCCAGCACCGTGGCGTGGCGGGCTTCGTTGGACTGGATGGAGGCGATCAACGCCGCCGCATCGGTGCCCTGCAGCTTGGAGAGCACCTCGCCGTGCGTGGCGACAGCCGCCGACTCGAGCGAGGCAGCGGCAGCGAGCGCGCCCTCCACCGAGGCGCCGAAGTCGGCCTGCAACGACTTGAACAGGTCGTCGGAGCGTGTGCCCGGAGCCTGGCGCCCCAGAAAGCCCGACAGGGACTGGGCGTAGGCCTGGTGGGCCTCGCGCAGCGCAGTGACGACCACCGCGTGGCTGTCGGACCACCCTTTGACCGTGAGCGCCTCGTCGTACAACGCCTGGGCCGTCAGCTCCACCTGCTGCGCGAAGCCCAACAACGCCACATCATCGGCAGTCGGCCGCTGCGGCGGCACGGTGGTGGTGGTGCTCTCGTCGGTGGTGGCCGACGCGCCGGCACGACCGCTGAGGAATGGCAACAACGACAGCGCGGCGCCACCGACTCCGGCACCGACCACGGCGCGGCGGCCTACTCGATGTCGGGCAGCGGACGTTGCGGCATGCTCGCCGGTCTCGGTCACTTCGATCTCCACTCCGGGTAATCCTTTCGAAACGATCACCCCTAGCTTTCCCGGCCGGGGGTGAGCAGAGCAACTCTAGAAGTCCAGAGCCGACAGGTCGGGTATCCACCGCTGCGAACGTCGGATCGCCGCGGCCCACTGCTCGCGGTCGAGCACGCCGTCGGGTTCCACCGTGGTGCGAGGTTGCCAGGCGTTGGCGATGTCGTCGAACGAGCTCCACACGCCCACCGCAAGTCCGGCCAGATAGGCGGCGCCGACGGTCGTCGCCTCGGTGTGCCGCGACACCTCCACTGGCTTGCCGGTGGCGTTGGCGAGTGCCTGCACGAACGTCGGGTTCTCGCTCATCCCGCCATCGATGCGCAGCACCGGCACGTGGTAGCCGGTGCCCTTCTGTGCCGCCTCGACGAGATCGGCGCCGCGATGGGCAACGCCTTCCAGCACGGCACGCGTGATCTGCGGGCGGCCACTGCCGCGCGTGAGGCCGAGCAGGGTGCCCCTGGCGCCGTAGTCCCAGTGGGGCGTGCCGAGCCCCATCAGCGCGGGCACGAAGACCACGCCGTCGGCAGTGGCGCACTGTGCGGCGACGTCGTGGCTCTGGGCAGGCTCGTCGAGGATGCCGAGATCGTCGACCAGCCACTCGACGTTCGTGCCCGCGGAGAGCATGATCGCTTCGACACCCCACGTGCAGCGGCCGTTGCGGCTCCAGGCGACGATCGGGAAGATGCCCTCCGCGGTGCGGTTGCCGGTGGTGGGCGCAGCGGCATCCGTGCACAGGTCGAGCATTCCGCCCGTGCCGAAGGTGATCTTCGCCTGGCCCGGGCGCACACAGCTCTGGCCCACCAGGCTGCCCTGCTGGTCGCCCACGAGTGCCGCCAGGGGAGGGGCGCCGGGAAGGGCGGATGCCTCGCCGAAGACCGACGAGGTGTCGACCAGCGTGGGCAGCATCGCCGAGGGCACGTTCAACGAGGCACAGGCCGAGCTGGACCATCCCGAAGCGTCCGGCTTGAGCAGGCCGGTGACCGCGGCGTTGGAGTGATCCGTGGCATGCACCGAGCCGTTGCTGAGCACCCAGGCGACCCAGGTGTCGACGGTGCCGAAGCACAGGTCGCGCTCGCGGCCGGCATCGAAGGTGTTGAGCAGCCAGGCGACCTTGGTGGCCGACTGGTTGGGGGCCAGGTGCAGGCCGTGCTCAGCCTTCGCCGTGATGCAGTCGAACACGGTGCGCAGATCCTGCCAGCCGATGCCGGGACCGACCGGTTCGCCGGTGGCGCGATCCCACACCACCGTGCTGGCGCGCTGGGCGGTGATGCCCACCGCCTGCACCGGGCCACCCTCGGCCAACGAGGCGCGGGCGACCTCGAGGACAGCTGCGGCCATTCCGGTCGCGTCGAACTCGACCATGCCCGGGAACGGCGTCTGCGGGCGGAACGCCCGGAAGTGCAAGGCGCTCACGGCGCCGTCGGGTCGCACCACTGCGGCGCGCAGACCCGAGGTGCCCACATCCACCACCAGCACGCTCATCGGAATCCCCCTTCGTCGAGTTCGGTCGTCGTGCGGGCGTCACCGGGCTTTCCCTGACTGCTGGGCAACAGGCCCCGCTTGCGCAACGCGCTGCCGAGGCCGCCCCCGACCAGACCGGCGGTGAGCACCACCGTGAAGATGAAGAACACGGAGAGCCAACTGATGCTGCCGCCGCGGAACAGCTTCACCACGATGAACACCGCCTGGGCGGCAAGGTACGTGCCGCCTGCGCAGACCAACCCATGCAGCAGCGGGAAGCCCGTGCGCTGCACCCACGCGGCGATCCCGGCGCCCAGCGTGAAGCCGGCCAGCGCGGCCAGCCACAGCACCGACACCCACGGAGAATCGGGTCGGCTGCTGTGCAGCCAGCTGGAGGCGACGGAGAACGGCACGGCGAACACCAGCGAAACTGAAGCGCCCTGGCGCAGTGCAACGCGGTCGAGGGTGGTCATGGCCAGGCCACCTCTCCGAAGGGTGTGCGCAGGCCGAGCTTGCCGGGGTTGAGGATGCCGTTCGGATCGAGCGATTGCTTGACGGCCTGCAGCACGGGCAAAGCGCTGCCCAGTGCCTGCGGCACGAAGCGGGCGCGGTTGAGGCCGACGCCGTGGTGGTGCGACAGGTTGCCGCCGTGGGCGAGCACGGCTCGCTGGCCGGAGTCCCACAGCGCAACGTAGGTGGTCTCGATCTCCGCCGGCGGGGGAGTGGCGGCGAACGTGAAGTAGAGGCAGGCGCCATCGAGGTAGCTGTGCGAGAGGTGGCAAGTGGCCGCACGGGCGTGGGGCACGGCCATCATCGCAGCACGTACTTCGTCGAAGACCGTTGGCAACGCGCTCCACGGCCCGGCGATCTCGAGCGTGTCGACCACGAAGCCCTTGCGGGTGAGCGCCTGCAGCGCACTCGTGTCGTTGCGATGGTGCATCCACTTCTCGACCAGATCGCGAGGCAGCGCGGTGGCTCCGCCGCACTCGTCGGCCACGACCGACATCGTCGCTGCCACCAACGTCTCGTCGCCCTCGTCGAGCACCAGCAGCACGCAGTAGGTGCCGTCGCCACCCTGGCCGCGTTGGCTTTCCGGCGCGTCGTAGAGGCGCAGCACGGCGGGCGTCGCGCCGCGTCGCATGATGCGCCGGCAGGCCTCGAGCCCGTCCTGGAAGGTGGCGAAGGCAAACGCGGCCCGTTGCTCGGACGGCGGCGCCGGGTGCGCCTTCAGCCACACGCGCGTGATGACTCCGAGCGTGCCCTCGCTGCCCACGAAGAGCTGAGTGAGGTCGGGGCCCTGCGCGCCTGCCGGGAAGCCGCCGGTGCGCACGAGCGTGCCGTCGGCCAGCGCGACCTCCAGCCCGACCACCATCTGCTCGATCTTTCCGTAGCGGGTGCTGTACTGGCCGGCGCCGCGGCATGCCACCCAACCCCCGACGGTGGCGATGTCGAAGCTTTGCGGGAAGTGGCCCACCGTGAGGCCGTGGGTGCTGCGCAGCTCGTTCTCCAGGTCGGGGCCGAACGTGCCGGGCAGCACCTCCACGATCCCGGAGATGACATCGACACCGACGATTCCCTGCAGCGCGGTGAGGTCGAGCAGCACCCCGCCGAACAGGGGGATGGAGGCGCCGAGCACCCCGCTGCGACCGCCCGCCGGTGTGACCGGGACTCGGGCGGCGTTGCACAGCCCGAGCACGCCCGCGACCTCGGCGGCATTGGTGGGGCGGGCCACGACTGCTGCCCGCTGCAGCACCTGGCCGGCGAGCGACCAGTGCATGGCCAACGGCCACCAGTCGCGGCTGGCCTCCGCCGTTGCCGCGAGGTCGGTGATGGTGGTGCAGACGGCGGACAGCTGCTCGAGGAAGCCGTCCGGCAGCGGCGTGGGGTCGCCGAGCCGGGCCTCGTTGCCGTTGAGCTCGATGGGGGACGTGGGATGCATCATGCGTCGGCCTCCGCCGGTGTCGGCTGAGTGGTGACTGCGGCGGCGTCTTCCGCCGCGCACAGGCCGGCGAACTCTGCGACCTGGCGCCGTACCTCGGCGTCGTCCCAGCCCAGCTCGGGCGCCAGCAGCGCCGCCACGGAGGCTGCGGCGGCGACGGTCGCCGCGCGATCGACCAGGCGGGCGCGGGTGCGGCGGGTGAGCACGTCGTCGAGCGTGAGTGCCATCTCGTCGCGGGCCGC
>JBAVTH010000027.1:0-1692 GCA_049696035.1 Ilumatobacteraceae bacterium | reverse complement strand
CGACGACATCGACGAGTGCGCCGGCCACGACCTCAGCCTCCACCACCACGACGCTGGCGCCCACGACGACGGCGGTCCCGGTCGATGCTCAGGTGAAGGCCGACTTCCTCGCCCTGTACGACGCCTACTGGACTTGCCTTCGCTCGCCGAAGGACTGTGACCCTACGAAGCTCACTGCGTCGGTCGGGCCAGCCCGAGCTGCGCTGACCAAGACCGTGAATGATCTCGTGACCGGGGGCTTGTTCGCTGGAACCGAGGATCCCGGGTACGTCGTGGTCCAATCGATCACCGTCGCGGGGCCGACCACCGCGACCGTCACCTACTGCGCGTGGGACACCGGCGTGTTGTACGGACCGCCGGCGAAGCCTGGAGGCGCTCCCGTTGTTGTCAACAACCTTCAGGTCACGTCGCGTTTCGAGACCACGATGGTGCTCGAGGGAGGCAGGTGGCTCACGTCCGAAGAGAAGCGGACCGAGCGGGTTGAGGGAGAGAACCGGTGTCCGCCCGAGGGTTGATTGCGGTCTCCGTCGTCGTCGCCATGCTTGGCGCTCCCACGATCGCGCGTGCAGAGATTCTCGGTGGCCAGGGCGGCGCAGGGACCGACTCGGTCACGTCGTGGGTCGTGGGGAATGGCCCGGGAGGCGGTGTCACGCCGCCCGCCGGAACGAGCTGCGGGCCTTGGGATCAGGCAGCCAACCAATCACCGGAGGCCGGTCCACCCGACATCGGCACGGTCCGGCAGGACGCCTCGGGTGTCGTGTGGATGCTCTACTACCGAATCTGCACCGGCACCGCCCAGTACGTCTGGGTGCCGGTCCTTCCGCCAGGCGATCTCGGTCAGCTGGCGTTCGACGAAGTGACCAAGAAGCTGCCGAAGCCGACGCCGGTGCTGTCGCCTGATCTCTCGATCGGCGGCTACGTGAACTTCGAGACGTGGTTGTCGGTGGCTGATCCCGGAGTAGTGTCCGCCACCTCGGCGATCCCTGGCTTGTCGGCGACGGCGACGGCCCGCGTGGTGCGAATCGAGTGGCGCCCTGGCGACGGTTCACTCGTGACCTGTGAGCCCTTCGGTGGTCTGCCACCGACTCCTGGCTACACGGGGAAGGCACTCTGCGGTCACACGTTCACCCAGCCGTCGGTGGCGAAGGTGACTGGCACGACGGACGACCGCTACCACGGGTCGGTGACCTTGGTGTGGGCAGCAAGTTGGACGGCGTCGAACGGGGCGTCGGGTGACTTGGGCGAGGCGAGGTCGACGGTGCCGTTCGTGTACCGGGTGCGAGAGATCCAGACGATCGGAGCAGGAGGCTGACGATGGCGACTGTCCTGGAACGAAACACTCCGACGTCAAGGGAGCGCCCGTCGAGTACGCCAGCGCGGATCTCCTCGCGTGCGCGTGGTCGCCTCGCTCTCGGCGCGCTGATCGTTGCGATCGGAGTGCTGATCAACCTGGCGATCTATCGCAGCGTCGATGACAAGTCGCCCGTGTTGCAGCTGAACCGAGATGTGCCGGCGGGACAGCAGATCTCTGCTGATGACTTCCGCACTGTGGAGATCGGAGCGGATGGAGCGTTCCGCTCGGTGCCGTCGAGCGATCTCAACGCAGTGGTCGGCTCGTACGCCCAAGGTGCGCCTGATCGCTGGAACGCTGCTGGCCCGCGAGGCGCTACAGGCCGGACCGCTGGTCGCGCC
>JBAVTH010000026.1:0-3532 GCA_049696035.1 Ilumatobacteraceae bacterium | reverse complement strand
GCGCGTGTGCTGGCCGCGTGGCAGGACCGCGAGAACCGCCCGCCGGAGCCGGCACTCGGGCCGAAGCACCGCCGCGACCTGCTCGCCCTCCTGCCCGCCTGAACCCGGTCCCGCGATGTGTCGCGGTGAGGGTGCCCGGCGGGCATCAGTCGACGGTGTCCTCCACCGCTTCCACCGCTTCGTCGGCGACCTTGTCGAACGCGTCGCGCACGTCGTCGAGGCCGGGCACGCTGGCGAGCATCGTGTCCTCCAGACGGGTCTCGTCGAGGATCAGGAACAGCACGACACCGACTACCGCACCGAGCAGCGGGAACACGATGAACGCCCACAGCTGCTGCAACGCCTCGAACGAGCTGTCGGCGAACAGCGCCGCGCCGATGCTGCGTGCCGGGTTGACCGACGTGTTGTCGATCGGGATCGAGATGAGGTGGATGAGCGTCAGGGTGAGGCCGGCCACGAGACCGCCGAAGCCGGGGGCGAACTTGCGGGTGGTGGTGAACAGCACGACCATCACCAGCAGCGCGGTGAGCACCACCTCGGCCACGATGGTGGAACCGAGGCCGTAGTAGTCGCCGCTCCACAGGTTGGCGGCGAACTGGCCGCGGGGCAGATCGCGGCCTTGCTGGATGCCGTAGATGATGGCGGCGCCGGCGACCGCACCGAGCACCTGGCCGACCCAGGCGAACACCGCGTGGGTGCGGGTGACCTTGCGGGCGAGCAGCATGCCGAGCGTGACGGCCGGGTTGATGTGGCAGCCGCTGATGGGCCCGATGACGTAGGCCATGATGAGCAGCGACAGGCCGAAGCCGAGTGCGATGCCCATGACGCCCACCTTGTTGCCGGCGATGATCGCCACGCCCGGCCCGCCGAGCATGAGCACCAACGTGCCGACCAGTTCCGCTGCGAAGATGCGTCCGCTGTTCTGAGTCTCCATGGCGCAACCCTATTCCGCCGGCGGTTCCCAATCGCGCGATGTGCGGCTACCGTCGGGCGGATGGCAGTTCGCCGCCGCAGCGAGACCCTCCTGGTCACCACCGTGCACGCGGGTGAGCGTACGCGGCACCCCGACGAGCTGATCGTCGAGGAACCGATGACGGTGCAGCTCGACGGCGCCACGGTCAGCACCACGATGCGCACGCCCGGCCACGACTACGAGTTGGCCGTCGGGTTCTGCCACACCGAGGGCTTGCTCGCGGGCTTCCCGGTCGTCGGCGTGCGCTACTGCGCGAACGGCAGCGCGGTGGGCAGTGAGTTCAACGTGGTCACCGTCGAAACCGCAGGTCGCGCGCCCACGCCGCGCCCTCGTCTGGGCAACACCACGTCCAGCTGCGGCCTGTGCGGCAACGACGCGATCGACGAGCTGTGTGCGCGCTTGCTGCCGTTGCCGGCCACCACCCCCATTCCGCTGAGCGTGCTGCACGGCATCCCCGACGCGGTGCGTGCCGCGCAGGGCCTGTTCGACACCACCGGTGCGGTGCATGGCGCAGCGCCCTTCACCGCCGATGGTGAGGTGCTGTTCACCCGCGAAGACGTCGGTCGCCACAATGCGGTCGACAAGGTGATCGGCCGACTGCTCCTCGACGGGGCGCTACCCGCCACCGGCATGGGCCTGTTCGTCAGCGGGCGGGCCAGCTTCGAGCTGGTGCAGAAGGCGTGGGCCGCCGGCTTCGGCACGCTCGTCGCGGTCAGTGCCCCTACCGCGCTGGCGGTGCACACGGCTCGCCGCGCCGCCCTCACCCTCGCCGGCTTCGTGAGGGCCGATCGGCTCAACATCTACTCACCCGAGCGGGTGGCCCCGTGAGCCGCGCCACCTCGGGCGCCGTAGCCTGACCGCATGAGCGAACCCATCAAGCCCTCCGTCGGTCGTGGCATGTTGCACCTCTTCTGCAAGGCCACCCCGATGTTCGACGGTGAGAGCGTCGTGGCGGCCGTCAAGGCCGCGGAGGCCGACGGCGTGCAGGTCGTCGCGGTCTCCACCCTCGGGCACAAGTGCGATGCCGCGTTCATGGCGATGCACGAGGACTGGAAGTCGCTGCGCTCGTTGCAGTCGGCTCTGCAGCGCGCCGGCCTCGAGGTGGTCGACAGCTACGTCAGCCTCACCGAGGTCAGCGAGTACGCGAAGGGCATGCCGGAGGAGATGTTGCAGGGTCGGCTGTACCCCGACATCCCGCCGAAGGCGCACCACATGCCGGCCTGGTGCTTCTACCCGATGTCGAAGAAGCGCGAAGCGCACGCCAACTGGTTCACGCTGCCTTACGAGGAGCGCAAGGACCTGATGCACGAGCACGGCACCAGCGGCCGCAAGTTCGCCGGTCGTGTCGTGCAGTACGTCACCGGCTCCACCGGCCTCGACGACTTCGAGTGGGGCGTCACCCTGTTCGCAGTGCACCCCGACGATCTGAAGGAAGTCGTCTACACGATGCGCTTCGACCAGGCGTCCAGCGTCTACGCCGAGTTCGGCCCGTTCTACACCGGCATGGTCGTGCCGGTGGAAGAGCTCGTCGCCACCCTCTGAGCGCGGGTCGGCAGTTCCACTGCTCGGACCGCCGGGAGCGGACGTGCTGCTCAGCAGAAGCGGTCGAAGTGGATGTGGCGCCTGCGCGCGTGCACGACCTGCTACGCAGCGGAGCGCACGCCACGGCCTGACCGCAGTGAGCGCTTGATGCAGCGGCCGGCCCGGTGCCAGGCTGTGCCATGCACGACATCAGCGTCCGCCGCGTCGACTTCGAGTTCCCGGCCGAGCTGGACGACGTGCTGCCCGGCGTGGATCCGGTGCGGGAGACGTACATGGTCGCGTTCTCACTGATGATGCCGGCGCTGGAGCCCTACCTGATCCGCACCATGCGGGCGGTGACGCCACGCATCACCGACGAGGCGCTCGCCGAGGACGTGCGCCGCTTCAGCGGCCAGGAGGCGCAGCACTTCAAGAACCACCGCCGCATCAACGACATCATCATCGAGCAGGTCGGGCCTGCCGTCGGCGCGCAGCTGCAGCAGATCCTCGACGACCTGGAGAAGGACTACCGCCGCTGCACGGCAGAGAAGAGCGATCGCGCCAACCTCGTGTTCGCCGAGGGCTTCGAGGCGATGACGTGCGCGATGGCGACGGCGATGATGGTGCAGGCGGCGGCGGGCGACTCGCCGGTCGGCCGGAGCGGCACGTTCGGCCCGTGGCAGCAGCTGTGGGCCTGGCACGCGGCGGAGGAGATCGAGCACCGCACCGTGGCCTTCGGCGTGTACGAGCACCTGGTCGGCAGCTACTGGTACCGGGTGCTCGGTTCGATCCGCGCGCAGTGGCGCTTCCAGCAGTACATCCACCGCCTGCAGACGGTGCTGCTGACCGCGCGGGGCCGGCCAGCCAAGCGTCACCGCCCGCCGTGGTTGCGGGGCCCGGGCCGCACGTTGTATCTGCGCACGTTCCGCCCGGGCTACGACCCCGGCGCGATCGAACCGCCGGATCTGGTCGGCGTCATCCTGTCGATGTACCCCTCCTGACCACACTGGCCGGCGCAGCGCGGGGCTCAGGTGTGCC
>JBAVTH010000025.1:0-4161 GCA_049696035.1 Ilumatobacteraceae bacterium | reverse complement strand
CCGCGGTGCTGCCACGGCGCGACGGCGATCGCATCTGGCAGGAGAGCGACGGCTTCCCGCGACCCGTTCGGAACAACCGCCGCCGCGCACTCGTTGCCTTCGGTGCCGCCGCGCTGCTGCTGCTGTTCGGGGTGCTGGTGGTGCGCGGGGGCGACAGTGCCAAACGGGTGGCCGCCGGCACCACCACGCCGGTACTGGTGGTGGACACCTCCACCGACGCGGCCACCACGATCGCGGTGACCACCACCGCACCGGCCACCACGACCACGGCCACCACCATCGTTGCCACCACACTGGTCACGACCGCGCCCACCGAAGCACCGACCGTGCCGCCCACGGTGCCGGTCACCGTCCCTGTGGCCACCACTCGGCCCACGGTGAAGACCACTCCACCCACCGCCGCGCCCACCACGGCGCCCACGGTCCCCGTGACGACTCCACCGTCGACCGCACCTCCGACGACCCCCGCGCCCACCACCACCGGCCCCGACATCAGCCCGCCGGCCTTCCAGTCGGCTTCGGCCAACCCGGCTGCGCTCAGTTCGGGCGACGCCACGTTCGGTGCGAGCTGCATCGACCCGAGCGCACTCACGTCGGTGATCACCGCCAACGTCACCGACGACCGCGGCGTCGCGTCGGTCAGCGTGCAGTACAGCGTCGCCGGCACCCCGTACAGCTCGTCGCTCACCAAGACGGGCAGCACCTGGCAGGTGACGATCGGCCCGTTCCCGGTGCCTCAGGTGCCCGAGGGGCTGCACCAGATCAACGCCCAGTTCACCGCCACCGACACCGCCGGCAACGTTCGCGTCTCCACCGTCAACGGCATCGCCAGCGTGCGCGGCTGCATCATCATCACGTAGAGCGACGGGTCACCAGACGGCGGCGTGGCCATGTGCTGCACAGCGCGGCAACACGTCGCGTCGATGGCGCTTCAGTCGTCCTTCAGCGCCACCGCATTGGGCGTGACGTTCATCTTCGGCACGTACTCGGCCACCTCGACGACACGCCCTTCGCCGAGGAACTTGGCGCGCAGTTCGGTGCGACACGATTCGCACGGGCCGTAGAAGCGGGCGGTGCCCTCGGCGCCGCAACGGGGGCAGGTGACGATGAGCAGATCCATCAGTAGGCCTCGGCCCAGAACCTGTGCAGCATGGCAGCGCCGGCAACCGGGTCGCCGAGCATCCACCAGTGACCCTGACCGGCGATGACATGGCGGCTGGCGCCCAGCCGATCGGCCACCTCCACACCCAGGGTGTCACTGCTCACGAACGGATCGTCGGGAGCGATGATCGCCAGACCGGGCAGGGTGCCGGCCGGACCCAGCTCGGCACCCCAGGCGGCCATCGCCGGCTGCGCCGCGCTGCGATAGAGGGCGAGGATGCTGCGGCTCATCACGTCGTCGGCGACCGCCACCAGCTGCTCGCCGGTGGCACGCGGGATGCCGATCATCTCGTACAGGGCGACGCGATCGGCGGCCGGCGTGGCCAACTGCTGCTCGAAGTACGCCTCACCGCCATCGGATTGCCAGATCTGGGCGAAGTCGTGCCACACGTAGTCGGGGTGGAACAGGCCCAGCACATCGCACGCCCAGGTGCGGAACAGCTCCGGACGTTGCGCGACCACTCGCATGCCGATGCCGCCGCCCCAGTCGTGGCCGACGAAGTCGACCGGACCGTGATCGGCGACGATGGCCTCGATCACCCCGGCGAACCACTCGGCGTACTCCTCCTTGGTGGCCCCGAACCCGTCGGGCACCGCGCAGCCGAACCCGGGCAGCTGCGGCGTCACCACATCGGTGCGGCCCAGTTCGGCGCGCAGCGGCTCCCAGATCACAGGCGTCTCGGGGTTTCCGTGGAGCAGGACGACAGTCATGCGGCGAATCGTACGCCGCGCGCGGGCAGCGCCGGGTCAGATGACGTTGATCGCGTCGAGGGTGGCGGCGGCGGCGTGATCGGTGAGCTGGGCGTGGTTGCGCCAGTCGCTGCGCTTGGTGGCCCAGCTGACGAACTCGTGGGCGGAGGTGACGCAGATCGGCAGCGAGTCGTCGGCGCCGGAAGCCACCGTCCACAGCTCGCCGGCGGCGCCGGGCCGTAGGTGGTGCACCGAATGCCGAAGGTCGGTGAACACCAGGTTCACCCCGGTGTCGCAGGCGGCCAGCGCCGCCGTGCACATCTGCGGGACGCCGGCGAGCATCCACGCAATCGTCGCCTCCAGCACCAGCGGATCGTGAGGCAGGTCGGCGGCGCGGCGCACGGCAGCGCCGATGTCGTGGCGCAGGTGGCAGTAGTGGTCGAACGCGATCGCGTTCGCCAGCAGTCGCAGCGGGTGGCTGCCCAGGTTGGCGAGCGGCACGACCATGTCGGCCATCGGCGGCTCCTGCATGGCGGCGAGCGTCGCGATGCCCTTCTCGCTCCACTCGCGGTACTCCGTCTTCACCTCATCCACCGACCAGTCGCGACGGGCCTGCACCGGCACCTCGGCGTTCTGCTCGACGTCGGGCGTGCTGCCGGTCTCGATGCTGCTCGCATCGGCGATCGAGTGGAACGTGCTGGCCATGTGCTGGGCGACGTCCTGCACGCGCCAGCCGGCGCAGCCACTGGGCAGCGCCCACTCGTCGGCGGTGAGCGAGTCGAACAACTCGAGTGCGTGCGAATGCTCGGCGCGCAGTGCCTGGATGGCGGGTGACGTCACGATGCTGCTCCGTTCTTGAGGAGGGCGCCGGCGAAGACACCCGTGTGCACTCCATGATCCATGAAGACCTGCCCGTTCACCAAGGTGAAGTCGTACCCCTGGGCATCCTGCACGTAACGGCCGGCGCCGTGGGGGAAATCGTAGGCGTAGGTCGGGGCCGGCAGATGCAGGCCCTCCCAGTCGATCACGTTCACGTCGGCGAACGAACCCGGTTGCAGGCGGCCGCGACCCTCGATGCCGAACAGGTCGGCGGTGTCGCTGGTGAGCCGGCGGATGGCCTCCTCGATGCTCCAGCGCCCACGCTCGCGCACCCAGTAGGTGAGGAAGAACGTCGGCTGGCTGGCATCGAGGATCTGCCCGACGTGGGCGCCGGCGTCGGCCAGGCCGAGTGTGACCAACGGATCGTCGAGCATCTCCTCCACCGCCGCCAGCTGTTGGTTCAGGAACGGCCAGCTGCACACCAGTTCGCCGTTCGTCTCCAGCAGCAGCTCGATGTAGGCGGCCGCGGCGCTGATGCCACGTCGCGCGGCCTCGGCCGCCAGCGAGTGCTCCGGGTTCAGGTCGTAGCGGGCGCCTCCTGGCTGGTTGAGCACGAAGATCTGGGTGAGATCCATGCTCGGCTTGTGGAAGTCGGCCTCCTCGATCAGCCGCGCGCGCGTGGCGGCATCGCGCAGCGCCATCAACTTCTTGCCGTTGATCAGGCCGCGCAGCTCGCGCCACGACGGTGCCCGATCGAACGGTGTGCGCGTGTCGAGGCTGAACAGGATGCCGACGCTGCGGGCGGTGGTCTGCGGGCGTACGACGGCGCCGAGCGCGTTCTCCTCCTTCGCCATTGCGATGATGCGCGCGTAGAGATCGGGCCGGCTGTCGTGCTGAGTGAGGCCGAAGCTCACCGGCCGGCCGCTTCGCCGGCTGACCTCGCCCATCCACGCCACTTCGGCCCGGGTGAGCGGCGTGTCCACGGAGTCGCGTTCACCCTCGCCCAGGCGGCTGGCGCTCTCGAACACGCCGGCGCCGTGACGGCCGAGCACCTCGGCGAACGCGTACAGCTCGTCGGGTTGGGCAAAGGTGCCCGGCACCGGACGCCCGTCGGGCACCTTGTGCAGATAGGTGCGGCTGGTGCTGAAGCCCAGCGCGCCGGCGCGCAGCGCCTCGGCGAGCAGACCGGTCATCACGGTCATGTCGTCGGCCGAAGGCTCGTCCTTCTCCATGCTGCGCGAACCCATCGCATACTGACGCAGTGCGCAGTGGCCCACCATGCCACCCACGTTGGGCCCCTTCGGCATGCGATCGACGGCCTGCAGGTACTCGCCGTAGGTGACCCAATCCCATGGCAGCCCGCTCATGATCGCGTCGCGGGGGATGTCCTCCACGCTCTCCATCAGCTCGGCGAGGTACTCGCGATCCTCGGGCTTGCAGGGCGCGAAGGTGACGCCGCAGTTGCCCATCACGACGCTGGTGACCCCGTGG
>JBAVTH010000024.1:0-1904 GCA_049696035.1 Ilumatobacteraceae bacterium | reverse complement strand
GCCGAGCCCCCGCCCACGAGGTCGGCGAGGGTCGCCGGCCGGACTCCGCCGCAGGTGAACCGGGTGACGTAGTCGCGACCCGAGTAGACATGATCGGCTGCCGTCACGAAGTACCGGCCCGACAGCTTCTTGCCGACCTTCTCGATCTCGACGGTGCACCCGGCCACGATGCTCGGGTCGCCGTCCGCCTCACCGCGAACGCGCAGCTCGTCGCTCATCGAACGCGCATGCAGCGCGGCGGCCATCCCCTTCGCCTCGTCGAGGCTGGCTGTCACGTTGGAGCCGGTGGCCTTGCTGGCCTTGAACCCGGCAGCGCTCTTGCGTGAGGCCCGCACCAGTTCGTTGTTGCTGAGCCCGTCCGGTTGCTTGGTGCTGGTCGAGACGATCTCCTGCTTCGCCTTCGGGTCCCAGCTGCGCACCGCCACGCTCTCGGCGACCTCGGCGGAATCGAACTGGGCCCGGAACCGCCGGAGGCTCTCGCCGCGTACGAGCTTGACCACAGGTGACGACAGAGCCGGTTCATGGAGGTCGAACTGCTTGCCGGCCATGGTCCAGATCATTCCGGTGCGTCGGCAGATCTCGTCGATGAACGAGGCGTCGTCGACGGTTTGCGTGAAGTGCTCGAACACCGTCGTGAGCGCCGCGACCTTGGCCTGCAAACCGTTCTCGCCCAGGATCTTCTTGATCATGTCGCTGTACGTCTGGTTGGCGAACACCCGTTGGCGGCTCCCCCGCCCGAGACGATGCGCCAGATCCTGCGCCGTCACCACGGTGATCGGCACGTCGTCGGGACCGGCTTCGACGCCCAGCGAGGTCACCTCACCGACGAAGATCGACGAGGGCTTCCCGTCCTTGATGTCGACGAAGGAGACCTTCACCTCGGCCCCGATGGTCATCTTGGTGTCGTCGAGGATGGAGAACTCGTCGTCGATGAAGCGAAGCACTGCCTGCGCCGGCCGCGACACCGTGGACTCCACTCGCAGATCGATCATCAGATTCAAGAGGTCGACCGCCAGCGCAGTCCCGTTCACCTCGATCTTGGGGCGCTCGATGACACCGGACGGCCTGGTCACGAGTCGCTCCGGTCGGGGATGCTCAGGGCCGTGCCAGGAGCCAGCGCGAGCGGATCCTTGATGCCGTTGGCGCTCGCGATCGAGCGCCAACGGGTGGCGTCACCGAAGTACTGGGCCGAGATGCGGTCGAGCGTCTCACCGGGCGAGACGATGTGCACGCGGTGCGGCTTCGGCGTGCCCGACGTGGGGTTCTGGCGCACCCAGTTCGCGTCGGGCTCGTACTGCTCGAAGGACGCCTCGACGTTCGCGCGCAACGGCAGGCCCTCGTTCGAGAAGTAGGTGAACGAGACCTGCAGCGAGCTGATGATCGCCTTGAACGTGTGCAGCTCGGTACCCCAGTGGAACGTCACCCACGGTGGCCGGCCGCTGTTGCGTTGTGCGTCGTAGTCGGCCAACGAGGTGTCGACTTCCATCAGCTTGAGCAGCTTGTTGGTGTACGTCGTCACCGTCGATCCGGTCTTGGTGGTGTCGAACACGAGGCTCAGCGAGAACTTGCCGGTCTCCCCACCCGCGTACCGCATCGAAGGGGTGTTCGAGCCCGGAACCGGCTCTGCCTGCCACCGGTTGCTCATCGAGAAGCTGAACTTGGCCGGGTTGAACATGCATTCGATCTTCTGTTTCGTCTCCGTCAACAGAAACGCCTTCTGCAGCTGCACGTTGGGCGCCATCTCAGAACTCCCCTCGGAATCGTCCGCCACGCCGCTGCAGCTCGGCCAACAGCCGGTCTTCGACCTGGTGCATCAACCAGTCGACGAAGTCGACGGCGCCAGAAGCGCTACGGAGGTCGGCGATCTGCTGCGTGAACGGGTCGCGATCGCTCGGGTCGTCACC
>JBAVTH010000023.1:0-2646 GCA_049696035.1 Ilumatobacteraceae bacterium | reverse complement strand
GGCAGCGCGCCGTAGGCGACCATCCCGGCAGCGACGGCACGCGTCTCCGCATCACCGCCACCGCAGAAGCCCTTGCGGGGGCCGCTCGACGGGCCCGGGTCGGTCGACGGACCACTCGAGGGAGCGGTCCAGTCGGGCGGGAAGTCGATCGCTGTCGGCAACGCAGCGACCAGCCCGTCGCTGGTGGGCAGGGCCAGCGAGGTGGTCGGCGCTGCGGTCGTCGGCGGCAAGGTCGTGGGCGGCGGTGTCGTGAGTGGTGAGGTGGGCGGCACAGTGGTGGGCATCGAGGAAGCCGTCACCGGCGAAGCCGACGGTGCGGTCGCGGCCGCCGTGGTGGGACCTGCGCGATCGTCGTCGCCGTTGCGGGTGAGCACGAGCCAGCCGGCACCGAGCGCGAGCACGGCGGAACCGGCGAGCAGCCAACGGCGGCCCGCCGAACTCGGGCGTCGAGACGGCCGTGCCTGCCCGGCGGGCGGGAGTGGAGACGGCGTCGCCGGCGCACCGGCTGTCGACGTCACCCGCGGTGGCGCGCTGAAGGGATCGAGTGGCATGCCCGCATCCGCCATGATGCGCCGTCCTTCCATTCGCTCTGCGAGAAGCGTGCGTTCGCCGCGCACCGCAACACCAGGGGCGGATGTCCTGTCCGGCCGGCATGTCGTCGGAGGGCGAACGGCCCTACAGCCGGCCGAGGGCGGAGGTCACGATGGTGGGCAGCGACCCAAGGAGCTCTCATGCAGTTGAACCTCAGCGACCAGGAAGCACACCTGCTCCGGCAGGTGCTGGACTCGTACCTGAAGGAGCTGCGCGGCGAGATCGTCGACACCGACAACCCCGCCTACCGTCGCGACCTTCGCGAGGAGCGCGACACGCTGGTCTCGATCACCGAGCGGCTGGCTGCGAACCCGACTCTGTCGCCGTCGACGATCACGAGGATGGTGCGGGTGACGGCAGTGCTCACCGAGTACGACTGACTCGGTCCTGCGAACGCGTCAACCGCGGAGATCGGCCACGAATCGGGCCACCTCGTCGGTCACGAACTTGGGCAGGAACGGGCTGGCGGCGGCAATGGCCAGCGCGTCGGTGCCCACCAGGTAGCGCGTGCGCGGCCGCGCCGACTCCACTGCGGTGACGATCGTGCGAGCGACGAAGTCGGGGGGCGGGGCGAGCGACGTGATCGCGTCCGCGGTGCGCCGCATCCTGGCGTAGGCCTTGTGGTACGGCGAATCGGGGTCGGCGCCTCGTTCGGCCGCCTGCGCGCCGGCGCGGGCCTCGATCTCGGTCTTGAAGAAGCCCGGCTCCACCACGACCACCTTCACGCCGAACGAGGCGACCTCCATCCGCAGCACATCCGACAGCGCTTCCAAGCCGAACTTCGACGCGTGGTACCACGCGTTCATGGGCAGGATCGCTGCGCGTCCGGCGATCGAGGAGATCATCACGATGCGGCCGGAGCCGCGTTCGCGCATGGCGGGCAGGGCGCAGGAAGACACGATCGCGGGCGCGATCAGGTTCACGTCGAGCTGGCGCTTCGCCTGCGCGGCGGTCACCTCCTCGACCGCGCCGAGCTCGCTGTAGCCGGCGTTGTTGACCACCGCGTAGAACGGCGGTAGTTGCGGCCAGCGGGCGACGACGGCGTCGTGGTCCGACACGTCGAGCACCACCGGGTGCACGTGCTCGCCCACCCCCGCCGCGCGTGCCGCATCGGCCAGCACCTTCGCCTTCGCCTTGGAGCGCACCGTGCCCCACGTCTCCCACCCGCGGGCCGCGAAGCGCAGCGATGCGGCAAGGCCGAAGCCGGAGTTGGCGCCGGTGACCAGCACGGGACCTGGTCGCTCACCCATGACGGGCCTCCTTGGATCGTTTCGCCGTCCGCGGTTTCGCCGTGCGCGGTTTCGCCGTGCGCGGTTCCGCCGTGCGAGCACTCGTCACCCACACCTCATCGAGGAAGGCGACGATGCGCGGCGTCAGCCGGTGCGGCACGACGCGCAGCTCGAGGATCGAGCGCGCCGGCTCCAAGCGTGCGTGCGGCAGCAGTTCGACGAGCGCCTCGGCGTCGCCGAACGGGTGGATCAGGTCGCGGCCGTGGGCGATCACCAACGTGGGAGCGACGATCGCCTGACGCTGCTCCTCGGTGGGTGCGACGGGGCCGGTGAGGATGCCGTGCAGCACCGCCTTGGACACCTCGGGAGGCGACGAGACCGCGTGCAGCACGCTGTTCAACGATTCGAACGAGGTGCGAGGCACGCGGGCTGCGAGCCGGGCGACGCATCCCATCGGCCGGCTCGCATAGTGCAGGACGAGCAGGTACGGGGTGAAGAGCATCGCGGCTGCAGGGACGGCCCACTCCAGCACCGGCATCTCGATCACCAGCGCCTGCACCCGCTCGGGGGCGATCACCGCCACCTGCAGGCTGACGCCCGCGCCCAACGAGACACCGCCGATCACCGCACGAGCGATGCCCAGGTGATCGAGCAGCGCCACCACGTCGGCCGCGTAGGCGTCCATCCGGTATTCCGAGGCGCGCAGTGGCTTGTCGCTGCGACCATGTCCGAGCAGGTCGAGCAGCACGACCCGGTGGCCGGCCACCGCCAACGACCGGGCAAGGTCGCGGTTCATCTCGCTGTCCATCAGCAACCCGTGCAGGTA
>JBAVTH010000022.1:0-7853 GCA_049696035.1 Ilumatobacteraceae bacterium | reverse complement strand
CGAACCACGGACCGGGCTCGTGCACCACCATGACGGCCACTACGGGCGGGGCGAGCGATCCGGCGGGTTCCACGAACACTCGAGGCTAGCGGCGGCAACCCCGCCGCCCATGGTCACCTCACTCCGGGTTGCGCGCGGAACCGTCCAGACCAGACCCGCTGCCGCCGGCGCCGCCGGCCACCACCGGAGGTTCGTCGAAGAAAGTGCTTGCAATAGTTAGCGCTCTGCGCTATCGTGCAATCACACTTCCGACGACGCCGGCACCTCCGTCGGCGCCTCCCACCCGTAAGGACCAACGACTCCCATGGCGCAGCGCCCCAGCTTCCCCACCTTCGACTTCTCCGGCCTCGACGCGAACAGGCTCGCCGGCCTCGACGACAAGCTCGTCGCCGCCGTACGCGACGCCGCCTACATCACCATCGGGTTCGGCGTCCTCGCCTTCCAGCAGGCGCAGGTGCGCCGTCGTGAGGTCGTGAAGGCACTGGCAGACCGCTTCGGCACCAGCAAGACCCAGATGGACGAGATGCTGTCCACGTTCGAGGCCCAGATCGCCAAGCTCGACCAGCGCTTCGATGCCCTCGACGCCAAGCTGGACACAGCCGTCGAGAAGTTCGAGGAGCGTCTGCCCGAGCAGGCGGCAGCGATCGTCGGCCAGGCCCACGATCTCGCCAAGGCCGCCCGCAAGCAGGTCCGTGGCCTCATCCGCACCGCCGCCTGAACCTCGCAACATCCAAGGCCCCCCGAACAGGGCGCCGGCGGCAACGCCGGCGCCCTGTCGCGTACTCGTCCACCTGACCGCCCGCCTGCACCGCACGCGGCAGGGACTATGCGAAGTAGCCGCTCACATCGACCAGTACGTGCATGGCGTTGCTGACGGCGATGCACCATCGGCCCTGGGCGTCGTCGGCGCCGATGACCACGGACGCGGCGTTGACCGACGACGAGGTCTGCACCATCGAGACCTCCGGCACGACCGCCGCACACGGGTGCACGGTGAGGAAGCCGACCGACGACGCCGACACGGAGGTGACCTCTCCCACCACCGCTCGCAGCGCCGCGGCCGGTGGCAATCCGTTCGACCCGGCCAGCGGCAGGACCCTGTTCGAGCCGGCTCCGAACACCCCGGACAACCCGATCCCGTTGCGGGTGTCGAGCGCTCGCACCGGTGTCATCGCGTAGAACTCGGTCGTCGCCCCTGCGCCGTACCAGCCGCTGAGATCGACGATCAGGTGCGTCGAGGTGCTGACGAACGCACACACGGTGCCGGCAGCGCTCAGTGCCACCTCGACATGGTTGGCGATGTTGCCGGCAGGCACCACATTGAGCGAGCTGACGATCGGCACCGCCGACGAGCAGGGGAACACCGTCACGAATCCGGCACCCGTCGGGTCGATGGCCTGCACGCTGAGCGCGACGCCGGTGGCGCCCGCCGGCGCGGTGGCGCCGGCGATCGGAATGGTCACGACCGACCCCGCGGCGATGCGCCTGCCCGACGCGCGCGAGTCGTACACCCGCGCCGGCGAGACCGGTTCGAACTTCTCACCGACCGACGGCTGGTAGCTGCCGAACAGATCGACCAACACGTCGGTGGTCGCGTACGTGTAGATGCAGAACGTGCCATCCGCTCCCAGCGGCACGACGGTGGCACCCGCGACCGCTCGTGACGTGATGGCCTGCACCACGGACGTGACCGGCCGCTCCACGCCGCAGGGGTAGGCGGTGAGGTAGCCGGCAGCGGCCGGGGAGACGGTCGTGAGGTTGACGGCGACGGCCGTGACGGAGGGGTCGAGGCCCGGGTCGACCACGAGGGTGCAGCCGCCAGTGACGGGTTGGGCGGGACTGCCGACCCCTGTGCGAGTGTCGATCAGCCGCGTCGGGGCAATCGGGCGGTAGCGGGCGGGCGGTTGGGTGGCCAATGCCCCGTTGACAGGTGGGGCGTTACGGCCGGCACAGGGGTCGATCGGCGTCGACCCGCGTACGTTGAACCAGTTGGACTTGAGCCCGAATGCGCTCCTGAACTCGTCGCCGGTCTTCATCACCGAACCGGCGGAGCCGGTGATCTGGATGGAGGTGACCCGCCCACCCCAGTCGCCGAAGCCGTTCCGAGCGAGGACGGTGACCCCGACGAACGTGCCGATCGCCGGATACCTGGCGGTCACCGCGCTGCCGAGCAAGGTGGTGGACCAGTTGAAGTTGGGGTTCAACGAGGTGGCATCGCCCGCGTCGGCGACAGCCGTGAACGGCATGATCGGGCCGACCCCGGCAGCGGTCCACCCACCCGACGAGGCGGCGAACATCGTGAGGGAGATCGGCCCATCGGCCGTACCGACGCGACGAACGACACCGGCGGTGGCGAGCACCGCGGCATCGGTGGCCGGATACTCGACCCGGCTGAAGTTGCCGGCCACCGACGACCGCGACGCGGCGCCGAGGTAGGTCTGGCAGATGAGATCGCAGGTACGTGCATACGGGTAGCGGTTCTCGGCAAGCGCGAAGCTGCGCGCCGCCACCGCCTGCGCCTCCAGCGCGCGGGCGCCGCGCCCACCGCCGGCGCTTGCCCACCCCGGCGACATCTCCTTGGCGATGACCGAGCGCAGGTACTGCTCCACCGGCACCTCGTTGACCGTGCGGTTCTCGCCCGCGGCGCCGTTCACCGCGCGGATCACCCCGCGGTAGGAGCGCACCGTGCCGCTGGGCTCGCACGTCGCTGCCAGATCGGAGTAGTTGGCGGTGGCCGACGAGTCCATCTGGGTACGAACGGTGACCTGGGTGGCCACCGAAGCGGCCACCAACGTCCAGCCGGTGGCCACGGGATCGTCGGTCGCCGAGGGACACACCTGTGCGTCGGCGCGCGCCCAGACCGAGTAGGTGGAAGGTGCCACCTCACGGGCCACCACGGACTGCCACGGCCCGCCGGCCACGCCGTCGACGAGCAACCCGCCGGTACCGCTGACGACTGCTGTCTGTGCATCGTCGAGGTTCATCAGCCGCACGGCAACCGTGCTCTCGAGCGGCACGGTGCCGGCAACCGTGCCGCCGTAGTAGTGATCGAGGATCTGGGCGGTGGTCCAGCCGTAGTCCACCGCGTAGCCGTAGGCACCCCACTGACTGAGTCCGTATCCATGCCCGTTGCCGTGCCCGTCGAGCGTGATGACCGTGTCGGCGACGGCCGGCGATGCCGCGGCGGGGGCCACCACAGGCGACACGACACACGTCGGCGCCGCGATCGCGAGGACCAACATCAGGCGGCGGAACACGACCAGGTATCGGCCGTGACGACGGTGCACTTGACGCCGAGCAAGGAGGTGCTTGGCCATTCGACCAGTCTGCCGGGTAGTCTCGTCCACTTGGTGGCACCCTCCGACGAATCTCCCTCCGCTTCGCGTGTGCCCCTCCCCGAAGGCACCATCCCGGTCGGCATCGGCCTGCTGGTCGCCGGGCTGGCCAGTTTCGCGTTCCTGAAGGTCGGCACCAACGCCCTCGGCGGCGACGAAGCCTTCGGCCCGGTACAGGCGCTCTGGTTCGCCACCTTCGCTCTGGCACCCGGCTTCTTCCTGCCCTTGGAGCAGGAGCTCGGTAGGGCGCTCTCACATCGTCGCGCTCTCGGTCAGGGCGGCCGCCCCGTCGTACGCAAGGTGGCTGCACTCGGTGCAGGCCTGGCGCTCACCGTCGGGGTCATCGTGCTGGCCAGCAGCCCCTACATCACCAAGCACATCTTCGACGGCGACTGGGTGCTGCTCGCGGCGCTGCTCATCGCGTTCGTCAGCTACGCCCCCGTGCATCTGGCCCGTGGCATCGCCAGTGGCCACGGTCGCTTCCGCGCCTACGCGATCGTGATGGGTGCCGATGGCGCCGTCCGCGTGGTGCTGTGCATCGCGCTCGCCGTCGTCGGCGTGAAGACCGCAGGACCCTATGGATTCGCTGTCGCGCTGGCGCCGTTGGCCGGTCTCCTCTGGGTGGCCGGCAAAGGAGCGCTGAGCACCGAGGAGGGCCCGCCGGCCACATGGAAGGAAGTCACCCCGAATCTCGGCTGGCTGCTGCTCGGCTCGGTGTTCGCCGCCGGGCTGGTGAACGCCGGCCCCATCGCCGCGAAGCTCCTGGAGAACGACGACCAGAAGGACATGGTCACCCAGTTCGGCAAGGGCGTGCTCATCTCGCGCATCCCACTGTTCCTGTTCCAGGCAGTCCAGGCCGCGCTGTTGCCACGGTTGTCACGCCTGGCCGCCCGCAACGAGATCGAAGAGTTCCGCACCGGGTTCCGGAAGCTGATCTATATCGTGCTGGCAGTCGGAGTGCTCGGCACCGCCGGCGCCTTCGTGCTCGGCCCGTTCATCATGGAGCACATGTACCAAGCCGACCTCAAAGGCCGCACCATGGCGATGCTGGCGCTCGGCAGCGCCTTCTACATGATCGCCCTGGCCCTCGCCCAGGCGGTCATCGCTCTCAGAGGTCATGCGATGGTGGCGCTCGGCTGGGGCATCGGCATGATCACGTTCGTGATGGCCACGTGGCTCAGCGCCGACGAGCTGTTCCGCCGGATCGAGATCGGCCTCGTCGCCTCCTCGGTGGCTGCCATGACCACGTTCGCCATCGCACTGCAGATCAAGTTGCGCGCCGGGGTCATGCCCACGGAGGGCTCCGTGATGGAAGCCATCATCGACATGCCCTTCGAGAGCTGAGCCTCAGGGCCGTCGAGCGCGTACCTCACTCGGCCTGACGACGAGCGTCAGCGGAGCTTGGCGCCCTCGACGGCCAGGTCGTGGGCCACCATCATCTTGACCAGTTCGGGGAACTGGACCTCGGGCTCCCAGCCCAGCTTCTCCCTGGCCTTGGTGGGGTCGCCGATGAGCAGGTCGACCTCGGCCGGGCGGAAGAACTTCGGGTCCTGGCGCACGTACTGCTGCCAGTCGTCGATGCCGATCTCGGCGAACGCCAGACGAACGAGGTCCTCGATGCTGTAGGTCGTGCCGGTGGCGACGACGTAGTCGTCGGGGGCGTCCTGCTGCAGCATGGCCCACATCGCCTTCACGTAGTCGCCGGCGTAGCCCCAGTCGCGCTTGCTGTCGAGGTTGCCGAGCACGATCTCCTGCTGCAGGCCCAGCTTGATGCGGGCGACCGAGTTGGTGACCTTGCGGGTGACGAACTCCAGGCCACGGCGCGGGCCCTCATGGTTGAACAGGATGCCGCTGCAGGCGAACATGTCGTAGCTCTCGCGGTAGTTGACCACGATGTCGTGCCCGAACACCTTGGCGCACCCGTAGGGCGAGCGCGGGTGGAACGGAGTGCGCTCGGTCTGCGGCGTTTCGCGCACCTTGCCGAACATCTCCGACGAGCTGGCCTGGTAGAATCGGATCGAGTTGTTCTGCGCCCCTCCCACCATGCGAATGGCCTCGAGCATGCGCAGCACACCGAGGCCGGTGATGTTGGCGGTGAGCTCGGCCTGGTTGAAGCTGAGCGCCACGAACGAGATGGCTCCGAGGTTGTACACCTCGTCGGGCTGTGTGTACTCCAGCGCCTTCACCAACGACGGAAGGTCGGCCAGGTCGCCGGGAACCGGCTCGACGTAGGGGAACTCGTCGCGCATCTGCACCATGCGCGGGTTGTTCTGACCTTTGACCATGCCGAACACGTCGTAGCCCTTGCCATGCAAGAACTCGGCGAGGTGTTGGCCGTCCTGGCCGGTGATTCCAGTGATGAATGCGCGGGGCATGGTCGGCGTTCTTTCCGTCGTGGGGACCGTCGAGAGGTCGCTGCAGTCTAGGGCACGAGGCCCGGTTGCGGACCCGCAGATCGACCTCGGCGCCCGCGCCTGCTTCGAACGCAGGGCCGAGGCCAGTAGCCTCGACGGGCAGATGGTTCCGTTGCGCGTGGGGTTCGACACAAGCCCGCTGTTCGGGCACAGGACAGGCATCGGCTTTGCGGTCGAGGCCGTCCGCGATGCAGTGGCCGCTCGATCCGACATCGAACTGATCGAGTACGTGTTGTCCTTCCGAGCGCGCCCGGCCCCACCGGCCCGTCGCCTGCCGATCCCTGCGTTGGTGGCTCACCGGTGCTGGGCGTACGGCGAGCGGCCGCGGGTCGACCGTTGGCTCGGCGACCTCGACGTGATCCATGGCACGAACTACATCGTGCCGCCCAGCGCCCGCCCTCGCGTCGTCTCGGTCTACGACTGCTGGTTCCTGCGGCATCCCGAACAGGCACGGCCCGCCGTCCGTCTGGCCGGGCACGTGCTGCAGCGTTCGGTCGCAACCGGCGCGGTGATCCATGCCAGCTCCAAGGCGACTGCCGCCGCCGTGCGGGAACTGCTGCCAGGCGCTTCGGTCCACACCGTGCACCTCGCAGCGCTGCCGGTGCCGCCGTGCCCTGCCTCCTCCCCCATCCCCCAGCTGGCAGGCCGACCGTACGTGCTGGCCATCGGCACGCTGGAACGACGCAAGAACCTCCCCCGGCTGGTGCAGGCCTTCGGAACGGTGGCCGGGCTCGACCCCGACCTGCAACTGGTGCTCGCCGGCGGCGACGGCGACGATCGCGACGCGATCCACGCAGCGGTGGACGCGCTCGGAGATCGCGCTCACCGTGTGATGTTCACGGGTCGCGTGGACGAGGCCGCACGCTCCTGGCTGCTGCACCACGCCACCGTGGTCGCCTACCCGTCGCTCGACGAGGGCTTCGGGTTCCCTCTCCTCGATGCGATGCAGGTGGGTGTGCCGCTGGTCGCCAGCGACGCGGGCTCGATCCCTGAGGTCGCCGGCGACGCTGCGCTCCTCTGCAGCGCCACCGATGTCGATGCGCTCGCCGGCAACCTGACGATTGCGCTCACGTCGCCGTCGGTGCGTGCTCACCTGGTGGCTGCCGGCAACGCCCAGTGGCCACGCTTCTCCTGGCGCCGCTGCGGCGACGAGCTCGCAGATCTGTACCGAACGGTGGCCGCCGGCCACGAAGACGGCGGCGAACACAGGAGACGACCATGAGCACGGTGGCGGTGGTGTGCGGCGGGGTGGGCGCCGCCAGGTTCCTCGCGGCGCTCGCCGGCGTGCACCCGGCCGGCCGCACCCTCGGCGTGGTGAACACGGGCGACGACACGGTGCTGCACGGCTTGTCCATCTCACCCGACATCGACACGATCACCTACACGCTCGCCACGGCCATCGACCCCGAACGGGGGTGGGGGCTGCGCGGTGAGACGTGGCGGGCGATGCAAGCCCTGGAGCGCTACGCCGCGGTGCGTCCCGACGGCTCGGCTGCCGCGCCGACCTGGTTCAACCTCGGCGACACCGATCTCGCCACACACCTCTACCGGACGGCCCGGCTCGCCGAGGGCGCCACCCTCACCGACGTCACGGCCGAGATCGCCGCAGCATGGGGCCTTGCGCAACGACTGCTGCCGATGAGCGACGATCGGGTCAGCACCATGGTCACACTCCGCGACGAGCGCATCGAGGTGCCCTTCCAGGAGTACTTCGTGCAGCGCCGGCACTCGGTGCCCGTCGCTGGTGTCCGCTTCGCCGGCGCAGCCGAGGCATCCCTCTCCCCTGCCGCCCGCTCCGCGTTCGCCGACAGCGAAGCGGTCGTCATCGCGCCCTCGAACCCGCTGGTCTCGATCGGCCCGATCAGGGCTCTCGCCGGCGTCGACGAGGTGCTCGCCGGACGTCGCGACACCGTGGTCGCCATCTCCCCCATCGTCGGAGGGGTCGCGTTGAAGGGGCCCGCCGATCGAATGCTGGAGGAGCTCGGCCACGAGCCGTCGGTCGTGGGCGTCGCCCGTCTCTATGCCCCGATTGCAGCCACACTGGTCATCGACCCGGTCGACGAGCACCTCGTGCCGGCTGTCGAGGCCGCCGGCATGCGGGTGC
>JBAVTH010000021.1:0-5421 GCA_049696035.1 Ilumatobacteraceae bacterium | reverse complement strand
GCAGCGAACCCAAGGGAGGGCACATGCCCGCAAAGTCACCTCAGAAGCCCGCCGCCAAGAAGGCCGGCAAGTCGCTGAAAGAGAAGCGCGACGTCAAGAAGGCCAAGAAGGAAGATCGCCGGCAGGGCTAGCTCATCGCCCGGCCAGGTCGTGCAGGAGCACGGCACTACGGCCCTACCCATGTTCGCCGAGTAGGCGAACGATGGGCCCATGAAGGTTGCCTCGACTCACAGCTATGCGGCGACGCCCGACGTGGTGTTCGCGATGATGACCACTCCCGCGGTGCTGACCGAGAAGTACGCCGCGCTCGGGCACAAGGACATGAAGATGCTCGAGCACAGCGATGTCGATGGCGAGGTGTCGGTGCGTTCGCGGCGCAGCGTGCCCATGGAAGTGCCCGGGTTCGCGAAACGATTCCTCTCCCCGATGAACTCGGTGGAGCAGCGCGACCACTGGCATGCACCCGACGCCGATCGCGTGCGAGTGGGCACGTGGGAGGTGCAGGCCAAGGGAGTGCCCGTCAGCGCCGGCGGCACCCTTCGGCTGGCTCCTGGCCCCGGCCGCACCACCATCGTCGAGATCGTCGGCGAGGTGAAGTCGTCGGTGCCGCTGCTCGGCGGCAAGTTGGCCTCGTTCGTGGGCGCCGACGTGCAGCGCACCCTCGAGGCGGAAGAAGCGTTCAACGACGGCTACCTCGCACGGCGGAAGCGGCCCACCACACGCGCCAAGTGACGCGGGTGCTCAAGGCGGTCACCTGACCGGCCGATAGGGGCAAGCGGTGGATCAACTTCATTCGCGTGCTGCCGAGGACATTCACCTCGACATGCGCGCCCCAGCGCTGCTCGGCACCGCCACGATGCCGCTGCACTGGCTGCTCCTCGACCCGGGCGACGAGCTCTCGGTCGGCGATGACCCGGCGATGGCCGGCGAGGCAGCCTTCCTGCGTGCGTTCGTGCCCGTCAGGTCGTACCAGCGGTTGTGCGCCAACGGGCTCGACGGGCTGACCAGCACGATCTCACGGAACCCTGGCTGCCTGGCCGGCCGCATCCTGGTGAAGGCGCTCACCGACGGATCGGGCCAGTTCGTCGTGATCGACGGCTCGCGCCACGTGGCCGCCCTCCGCCAGTTGGCCGAGGGCGCCGCCTCCGACGGTGGTGCGCTGCCGGCAGAGGTCACCGCACTCTTCGACGCCTGCCCGGTCACCATCGTCCACCCCGACACGGATCCGGCACTCGTGCTCGCGTTGTTGGCCGATGCCACCGAGCCCGGCGCCCAACCGTGGTTGCACGGGCAGCGCGATCACCTCCTGCGCCGATTGGCCGGCGACGGGGTGCACCACAGCCAGAGCATCGTGGCCGCAACGACGGCCGGCAACGCTCAGACACTGCGCAGGTATCACGGTTACCGAGCACTCCAGCAGCTGATGCAGTACGAGCAGGGGGTGACCGAGCGCGTCGCCGTCGCGCTGTACCCGCTGTTCCACGCTGCGGTCGGCCGGGCTGCGATCCGTACCTGGCTCGACTGGGACGAGAACCTGTGCTGCTTCATGGAGGATGCCGAGCTCGAACGCTTCTACCGCTTGCTGAGCCCCGTCGTCCTCGCCGACGGGACGACGAGACCACCCTGCATCCGCGCCATCAGCGATGTGGTGCTGCTGTGCGACGTGCTCGGTGAACCGGCAGCGACAGCCGCCCTGCTGGATCACGGAGCAACCCTTGCGGAAGCGTTCGAGGTGGTCAACGACGGCGCCTTCCAGCAGTGGTCGGCACAGATGGGCGAGGCGTGCGAGACGATGATGTGGGATCGGCGCCGCTTCGCCCCGCAGGCGTGACGCACCACCTCCGCGCCCGTGTGCTGCCGCGACGGCTCGCTGGATAGGGTGTTGAACGGAACGAGAGTTCCACGAAAAACGAGGTCGAGATGCCCACGGTCACCGAAGTGCTCTCCGACGCTGCAGATGCCATCCTCGGCAGCGCAACCGACATGCTCGAGCGTGCCGGCCTGCCCCACTACGACAAGGCCGGGCCGGCAGCTGGACGAGAACGGCTGGGCCAGCTGTTCTCGCTGGTGCAGACCACGGTCGAGTCGCGCGATCTGGTCCCGATGATCGATCATGCCAACCGCATCGCACACGAGCGGTTCGAGGCCGGGTTCGACATCCATGAGGTGCAGCGAGCGTTCAGCGTGCTGGAGGAGGCCATCTGGACCCAGGTCATCGCCGATGTGCCGCCGGAGGGCCTCGCCGAGGCGCTCGGTCTGGTGGGCACGGCGCTGGGTGCCGGCCGCGATGCGCTGGCCTGCACGTACGTGTCGTTGGCGACCCACCAGCACGTGCCGACGCTCGACCTCAGCGCGCTGTTCCGCGGCGGCCGCTGACCGCTCCCTACTGGATCGTGGTCAGGCCACCGTCGATCGCCAGCAGTTGACCGTTGACGTAGCTCGCCTCGTTGCTCAGCAGGTACAGCACGCCATTGGCGATGTCCCACGCGGTGCCCTGCCGGCCCAGCGGCAGCTGGCCGGCGGTGCGGTTGGGCCGGTCGCGTGTGGCGATGCGACCCATCGGCGTGTCGATCAGGCCGGGTACCACCACGTTCACCCGCACTCGCCGACGACGACCCTCGAACGCCGCGTGCCGGCACAGCCCGGCCAACGCAGCCTTCGACGAGTCGTAGGCGGGCATCCTGCTCCCCGGCTTCAGCGAGGCGACCGAGGAGACCAGCACCACCGCACCGTCGTCGTCGAGGTGCTGCAGCGCCAGCTTGCAGCCCAGGAAGTGAGCACGGGCGTTGAGTGCGAACGTTCGATCCCACGCAGCCGCGCTCGTGCCCGACAGCCACTGAGGGCCGCCCATGCCCACGTTCACGAGCACCCCGTCGAGCCCACCCAGCGCAGCGACGGCCGCACCGAAGAGAGCCGTCATCGAACCCTCCTCGGTGGCGTCGACCATGAACGCCGAGGCGACGCCGCCTTCGGCCATGATCTGCGCGGCAGTCTCCTCGGCGCGGTCGAGGTGGAGATCGGCGCATGCCACCCGGGCACCCTCCGCGGCAAGCCGCAGGCACGCCGCGCGGCCATTGCCGAGCGTCACCGCTTCGGCCGGCAGGCCGTACGTCTCCTGGCCGGCGCCGATCACCAGCACACGCCGCCCGGCCATCCGTCCACTCGTCTCGCTCACCTGCACCCCCTTGCCCTGCCGTTCATAGCAGGTGGCGACAGGGGGAGCTGCAGCCGTCAGCCGACCTCGGCGAATGCCCTGTTGTATCGGCGCACGGCGAGATGCACCTTGTGGGCCGACGCCACCGGTTCGAGGAACATCAGCGGGCACGCACCCACCACGACGTCCAGCGAGTGCTGGTGGCAGGCCTCGACGCTCGCATCGGACACCGCGCCGGGGCTTCCGATCCCACGGAACAGCCACACGGCTCGGACGCCTCGAGCAGCGCAGTTGTTCACGGCCTCGACCGCCGCATCGCCGGTGAGCATGACCATCGCCGCATCCACGTCGCTGTCCAGGTCGGCCACCGTCGCGACGCACGGGACGCCTTCGATCTCGGCTGCGCCCGGGTTCACCGGCACCACGTCGTAGCCGTGGTCGCGCAGTGCCCGGAACACGCTGTTGCCGAACTTCTTCGGGTCGGACGACGCACCGACCAACGCGATGCGAGGAGCTGCGAGGAAGCGGGCGACCGCCGCCCGATCGACCACGTGATCGGCCCCACCCCTGGTGAGCGACCCGACCACGGCGAAGGCGGCCCCTGCCACGGCACACAGGGGGTGGAGGAAGCTCACCTCTCGGATGAACGCCAACTCGATCACGATCCATCCGACCAGCAGCGTGCCGGCTACCAGAGCGGCCTCGCCGCTGCGCCGGTCGCCTCGCCAGGCGTACTTCGCGAGAACGACGAACGGGATGCCCACCACCACGGCCAGGGCGATGCCCCCGAACACCGGGCTGGAGAACGGCAGTCGCGAGTTCAACCGATGACCGATGTCGATGAAACCGCCGATCAGGCCGGCTCCTCCGACGAGGGCGCTCGCCGCCATCAGGCCGGCAGCGAGGGCTACAGCGGGACGACGCGCATTGTGGGAGTGCGGATGCATGGGAGAACCTCCTTGCCAACTCATGGTGCTCACAAGGCTCCGGCCGCCGCAAGGGACGGTGGGCACCTCTTGGGGCATCTTCAAGAGATCGTCCAGATCGAGCGATGACCTCAGCTGCCAGGTGTTACGAGCCGATGGTTCGAATGCCCGGACATCTGTGCGAGTTGGAGCCAAACCTTCCCTCGCCCCGCGGCGTGTCTACCGTCGCGGGCTATCGCCGAGGAGAGAACATGCAACGCATCACACGCTTGAGTGCCCTGCTACTGAGCACCACCGCGCTGTTGGTGGGCGCGGCCACCATCGCTCAGGCGGCACCGGCGCCCGCTGCACCCGCTGCACCCGCTGCACCCACGATCACCACGCTGCCGCTGTTCGGCGTGCCCCTCACGGTGCAGGTGACGACCGGCCCCGGCGGTGCGATCGCGAGTGTCTCGGTCAACCCGGCCGACGGCCTGACGGCGACCACGGTGAAGCCCAACAAGGTCGCGTTCGTCAACGAGGCCGGCACCGGCAAGGTCGTGGTGAGTGGCCACGACGGCCGCCAGGGCGTGCAGGTGCGTGCCGGGGCGATCGCCGATGTGAGCGGCGACGGCGGATGGTCGGGTGACGTGTTCGGCGACGGCACCATCACGTCGGTGACGTTCACCATCGGCGCCACCGCCGACGGCGGCCCCGACATCACCAACGTCGCCAGCGACGATCCGACCGCGGTGATCGGCGAGACCCAGTACGAGAGCTCCGACGGCGACGACAGCCATCACGGTCACGACGGTCACGACGACGGGGTGCTCCAGCGGGCAAGCGTGCGCATCACGTTCACCAATGGCGGCCAGACTCGCTCGCTCGGCATCCGTGCCGAGGTGGGCACTCACGACGGCCAGCCGCGCGCCAAGGTCAGCGTGGCGCTGGGCAAGATGCGTGGGGTCGTGCAGCCGGCAGTCGATGCCGCCGGGCCGGCAACATGGACCGGGCTGCTGTGCGATGGAACGCAGGCCACCGTCCACTACACGATCACCGAAGAGGGTGCGATCACCGAGGTGACCGCCGACCCGAACACCGCGACGATCAACGCCGAGGGCAACAACGTCGAGGTGCGCTTCTCCCACGACGAGCGGGTACGCATCCACGTCAGCACCGAGGACAGCGGCATCAAGGTCAGCGTGAAGCCCAGGATCCGCTGCGAAGACGCCCCCGACCCGACGGTGAACACACCGATCGACACCACCATCCCCACCGACTCCACCACGCCCGGCGATGACGACGGCGACCACCACGACCACGACCACCACGGGGGTGGCAACGGCGGCAACGGCAACGGCA
>JBAVTH010000020.1:0-15015 GCA_049696035.1 Ilumatobacteraceae bacterium | reverse complement strand
CTGCTGCCCCTCACCGCGATCGCCGCCGTTCGCCTGGCCCAGCTGGGGCCCAAGGGCACTCGCATCGAGGCCTCGATCGCCCTCGCGCTCGTGGTCGGGGCGTGGGCCTGGTGCACCCGCGGCCGCTGGGCCGCCGCGGCAATCGGCGTGCTGGCGGTCGCCGGCGTCGCCGTGTCCGCACTCCGGCACCCGGAGTGGTACGGCGTCGCAGTCGCCCACCTGCACAACCTCACCCCCGTCGCGTTCCTGTGGGAGTGGTCACGCGACCGTGGCACTCGCGCCGGCCGCTGGGCGTTCCGCATGGCCCAGCTGGGATGGGCGGTCGCGATTCCGGTCGTGGTGTTCGCCGGCGCGTTCGACCGCGATGGCTGGGGATGGTCGTGGGCGGGCGATCGCACTCCCTCGAAGGTCGCCGCCGTCTACTCGCCCTCCGGCTGGGCCGGGCAGTGGCCACTGCGTTTCATCATCGTGTTCTGCTTCGGCCAGCTGATGCACTACGTGATCTGGTGCGGCTTCCTGCCCTCTGTCGCGCGCCGTGAGCATCGGGCAGCGGGTTCGGTGGGCCCGTTCGGGCCGCTGCTGCGCCCGCGTGTGTTCGTGCCGCTCCTGGCCGCGACCGCGGTCGTGATCGGTCTGCTGCAGCTGGTGGCGGGGCCCGATGGCCGTCGCATCTACGCTGCCGTTGCCTCGTACCACGCGTACCTCGAATACCCGCTGCTCGTCGTGCTGCTGGCGTCCATCGCCGGCTCCAGGCTCGGGCACCCGACACCAAGGAACCGAACATGAGTCACGTCCTGCAGGTCCTCATCAACGTGATCGCCGACATCCCCGACGAGTCGGTCGACGGTGGCACCTCATCGAAGGCATGGCTGGTGGTGGTCGTCGTTGCGGTCGTCGTGATCGCGCTCGTCGCCGTCTGGCTGCTGCTGCGTCGCCGCACGCGCGGATAGCGCCTCGGGGCACCGCTGCCGGGTGCGCCTCAACCGGCGATGGCCGCCGGCAACGGGGCATCGGTCACGAGGTGCAGCACCTGCACTGCTCGGGTCATCGCCACGTACAGCAGGCGGGCACCCAACGCGCTGCCGTCGAAGATCTCGTGCGGGTTCACCACCACCACCCCGTCGAACTCCAGGCCCTTGACGGCCTCAGCGTGGAAGATGGGAACATCGTTCGCGGCCAAGCCGTGCACATGGTCGGTGGCATGCAGGCCGATGCGGCCGAGCGCCTCACCGATGGCTGCGTGCAGCCGAACCGGTGCCACCAGACCCGTGTTGTGATGCCGGTGGCGTACGAGGCGAACCTCGTCGGCGACGGCGTCGGCCAGCTCGGCGGTGGCCGCACGGCGCACCAGCGGCGCAACACCATCGACGCGCACGCTGCGGCTGGCCTGCGTGGTCACGTCCGTGTGAGGCAGCAGCCGGTTGGCGACGTCGAGGATCGGCGCCGGCACTCGGTAGCCGATGGTGAGCGGCGCGACCTCGGAGGCCGTCGCCCGCAGGTGCTGCAGCGCTTCCCCCCAGTCCTGCTGGCCGGCGGGCGTGGTGGATTGGGCGAGGTCGCCGAGGATGGTCATCGAACCGGCCGGGCTGCGGCGGCCGATGCAGCGCAGCGCCACCGCGGAGTGATCCTGGGCTTCGTCGACCACGACGTGGCCATACGTGAACGGCGTGCCGTTGAGCAGCGAGTTGGCTTCGTCGACCAGGAACTGGTCGGCGACCGTCCACTGCCGCTTCTTGCCACGGGGACCGGGCAGCAGCCCGTCGATCAGCTTGACGGGCAGCTGAGTGGGCCACGCCTTGGTGATGGCCGCACGCAGCGCGGGCGCCTTCGCCCACACATCGTCGCGATCGAGGCGGCGCATCATGTCGCGTTCCACCAGCCCCTTCATCGAGTCGCGACGCTTGTTGACCGGCGCGTTGGCGACCATCGCCTGCTGCAACCAGCCGGCGAACTCGTCGCGTGTGATCGTCACCGTGCGTGCGCCCAGGGGGATGCGCAGATCCGCATCGGGCACGGTGATGTGGCTGGTGCTCTCCGCCTCCAACTCGGCGAGCAGCTCCGGGCTGCCCTTCCAGCGACGCGACTCGCGATCGTCCTCGCCGGTGATCTCGACCTTCGGCACGCACAGATCCAGCGCCGTGCGCTGTTGCACGCTGCGCTCGCCCAGCGACGGCAACACGTTGCCGATGTAGTCGAGGAACACCTTGTTGGGGCCCACCACCAGCACACCGTCGCGCACGAGCTTGCGGCGGTGCTCGAACAGCAGGTAGGCCGCACGGTGCAGGCCGACGGCGGTCTTGCCCGTGCCGGGGCCACCTTGCACCACCAGGCATTGCTCGAGCGGCGCACGGATGACGACGTCCTGCTCGGCCTGGATGGTGGCGACGATCTCTCGCATCGCGCCGGTGCGGGCGGCGCCGATCTCGGCGAGCACCGGGTCGGGGATGCCCGAGCCGGCGGACTCGTGCTCGGGGTCGTCGAGCTGCTCGTCGAGGTAGCCGGCCAGTTCGCCGTCGGCGATGGTGAAGCGCCGGCGGTGCGCGAGGCCGAACGGGTCGGCGTGGGTGGCCCGGTAGAACGGGGCGGCGATCGGGGCACGCCAATCGACCACCACGGGGTCGTGCTGATCGTTCTCGATGTGCCGGCGCCCCACGTACCACGTGTCGTGCGCATCGTCGGTGATCCGGCCGAAGAAGTCGCCGGCCCCGGGGGTCTGCAGATCCTCCAGCGCCTCGGCCACCGTGACCTCGATGTACTCCTTCGTGATCTCGTCGGCTGCGCTCTCCGGGTCGAGCCGGGCGAAGCGCTCGATCATGCCGTCGCGGCACGAGCGCGAGAAGGCCAGCTGGGCCGTCTCGGAGGGCAGGTCGGGGAACAGGTCGGCGCTCACAGGGGCAGCCACGCTACCCCCGTCTGCTCAGCCGGCGCGCCGAACCATCAGCCGCCACCAGAGCTGGAGCAGCTGGCGCGCCGAGCGGGCGATCGCCGGCACGCGGAAGAACTGCGACTTGCCGTGTGGCCTGGCGTGGTGACTGACGCCGACCTGCACGAACTTCGCGCCGACGCGCTGGAAGGAGCACATCATCTCCACGCAGATGACGCCGGTGTGCGACTGCAGCGCGACCTTGTCGAGCACGGTGTGGCGGATGAGCCGGAAATCGCAGTCGGTGTCGCGCACGCGCAGCCGGAACAGCAGCTTGACCACGTGGTGGTAGACGCGGCCGATGACCTTGCGGTGCCACGGGTCGCCACGCCCGATCTTGAAGCCCTGCACCACATCGGTGTCGTCGCGTACGGCAGCGATGCTGCGCACGATCTCGGTCGCGTCGTACTGCGCATCGCCGTCGGTGTAGAAGACCCACTCCTTCGTGGCAGCCTGGAACCCGGAGATGAGCGCGCCGCCGTACCCGCGGTTCACCTCGTGGTTCACGATGCGCAGGCGGGGGAACTCCGTCGCCAGCTCGCGCAGCACCGACAACGAACCGTCCTTCGAACCGTCGTTGACCACGATCACCTCGAAGTCGTCGACCGCCCCCTCCAAGCCCGCGTGCACATCGCGAACCATCTTGCCGATGGCGAACTCGTCGTTGTAGCAGGGGAAGAAGGCCGAGACCGAGGTCACCAGCGGGTTCAGCAGCTCGGTCACGCTGGAGCGCCTTGCAGCGCATCGCAGACCGTCGCCACCTCGGCATCGGTGAGCTCGGGGAAGCACGGCACGCTGACACAGCCTGCCGACCACAGCTCTGCGTTGGGGCACGGCGCGCCGGCGAATCGGGTGTAGGCCGGCTGCTGGGTGAGCGCCAGCGGGTAGTGCACCGCGCTCCCCACCCCCTTCGCGTCGAGGTGCTTTCGGAAGGCCGCACGGTCGTGTGCGCGCACCACCGCGAGGTGGTGAACGTGGCTCGGATGATCAGCCTGCCAGACCAGATGGGGAGCCGCCTGCCGGTACGCGGCGGCGATGGAGCGGCGACGTTCGTTGTCGGCGGCGAGGAACGGAAGGGTCAGGCCCAGCCATGCTGCCTCGATCTCGCTCATCCGGAAGTTCTGACTGATCTCCACGTGCACGTACTGCTCGGCCATGCCATGAGCGCGGAGGCGTCGCACCCGTTCGGCGAGGCCGGCGTCGTCGGTCACCAGAGCTCCTCCGTCGCCCACTCCGCCCAGGTTCTTGGTGGGATAGAAGGAGTACGCGGCCATGGTGCCCGCGACGCGTGCGGTGGCGCCGTGAGCCTGCGCCGAATCCTCCACCACCGGCACACCGACTGCCGCGACCAACGCGCCGACATCGAACGGCCGGCCGTAGAGGTGCACCCCGATGACTGCACGGGTACGAGCGGTGAGCGCCGCCTGCGCCGCCGACGGGTCGAGCGCGGCCGTCGCCAGCTCGACGTCGGCGAACACCGGCGTCGCACCGACCGCGCACACTGCGGCTGCAGTCGGCACCGCCGTCATCGCGGGCACGATCACCTCGTCGCCCGGCCCCACATCGAGGGCGGCCAGGGCCAGCTGCAACGCGGACGCCCCGGAGGCGACACCCACGCACTCACGACCGCCGGCGCAGCGCGCAAAGGCCCCTTCGAACGCCAGCAGCTCGGGCCCGAGCAGCAACGAACCCCGGTCGAGCACCTGCCCGACCGACTCGATGAACGCTTGGCGATGACGAGCCATCCGGCGGCTCACGTCGATTACAGGTACCACGGATGCTCTCTGAAGAAGTTGAGTGTCGATTCGATTCCGTCTGCGAGCGGAATCGTAGGCGACCAACCCAACGCCAGCGCAGCCGCCCGCGAATCTGTCTGGAAGCCGCCGATGTCGATGCGACTCAGCTCGTCGGGCCATGGCAGCAACTCGACCACCGAGCCGGTGCCGGCCACTGCTGCGCACAGCTCGGCGATCGCCAGCAGAGTGTGCGACTCGTCGCCTCCGAGGTTGAACACCGAACCCGGCGCGACCCGCCCGCTCAGCGCGGCGATCCCCGCCAGTTCGAGCGCGGTGACCACATCGTGCACGTGGAGGCAGTCGCGCAGCTGCTGCCCATCGCCGAACACACCCAGGCCCTCACCACGCAGGACGCGGCGGATGAACACGGGCAGGAAGCCGAGACCCTGCTTCTGCAGGTTCTGCCTCGGGCCGTACACGTTGGTGAGCCGGAGCGCGACGGTGCGGAGACCGTGGACCTCGCCGTACAGCCGGTGGTACTGCTCGCCGGCGAGCTTGTCGACCCCGTTGATGTCGCGGGGCACCGTCGGGTGCGCCTCGTCGACGGGCAGGTACTGCGGCCGCCCATAGACCTGGCGGGTGCTGGTGTGCACCACCACCGCTGCCGGCCGCACGTGGCGGAGCGTCTCCAACAGCCGAAGCTGTGCGCTCACGTTGATGTCGAGGTCGCGCATCGGGTCGATCATCGACTCCTGATGGCTCACCTGGCCGGCGATGTTGAACACGAAGTCGGCATCGGCGACCAGTGGCGTGACGGCCGCCGCGTCGGCGATGTCGGCGATGGTGATCTCCACGTCGGCGCCTCCGTCGGCGCCGAACTCCACGACGTTGCGACGATCGCCACCGTGCTGTGGGACGAGCGCATCGACGACGCGTACCTGAGCACCGGCATGGCTGAGCGCGAGCGCGAGGTTGGAGCCGATGAACCCGAGACCTCCGGTGACCACGCACACGGCGCCTGCGTAGCCGGCGCCCGACGCCTCGGCGGCTGCCGAAGCGGGCCGGGCGTGTGGCTGGCTGTTCATGGCACCCATGAGTATCTCACCACCCACACGCCGAGGAACATCAGGCCGCAGGCCGCGGCCCCCACCGTCGCCCACTGCACCCACGCCGGCCGACGCGACAGCGTCAGCGCACCGGCGACCGAGAGCGGCGCCGCAAGGGTCACGTAGCGGGCAAGCCCTTCCACGCCGAGCAGCAGCTGGGGAACGACGAGCAGGCCGATGCACCACGTCCACCACAGCGGCAATCGACGAACCGAAGGAGCGGCGAGCGCCACCACGATGACGCCGACCGCCAGGTGGAAGGGCACGGCTTCGCGGGCGAAGGGATGAGCGAACACCTTCCACAACGACGACTCGTCCCACGCATCCTTGGCGGTGAGGAAGATCAGCGGGTCGCCCACCTTGCGCTGGCAGTACACCATCCACGCAGCAAGGAAGACCGCCGACGGCAACGCCACGGCGACCATGTGGCGCCAGCTGCGGTGGACGCACCAGATCGCGATCCACACCACCAGGACCAGCATGAACCCGTTCGGCCGGCTGGCGGTAGCGACCGCCACCAAGGCCCCGACCCTCCACCACGCCCACCGCGGAATCATCGCTCCGGACGCGGCCTTCCGACCCAGCTCGTCGACGAGCACGAGGGTCCACACCAGCGCGGCCACGAACAGGCTGTCGCTGTAGGCGAGCACCAATCCGATCGAGCCCGGCAGCAACGCCAACAGCCAGACGGAAAGGGCTGCGACGCGCTCGTCGTAACGGCCGGCTGCCAGGCGCCACATCCCCCCGAGCGCGACGAGCGCGAAGGCCCACGAGACCACGATCATCGACGGCCCGATGGGTGCGCCCAGCCTCGTCGGCTGATCGGCGAGCCACGGGTACAGCGGGAAGAACGGCCAGGCGGTGCCCACCTTCACCGACGACCAGTTCGGGTACCCGTCGGTGAGGATGATGCGGTACCAGCCGCCGTCCATCGCCGTCAGCCCGAACTGGTTGAACCACCTGCCGTCGGGAGTGGGCGTCACGACCAGGGCGACGAAGCCGAGAGCGCGCGACACCAACCATGCGAGCACCGGGATGCGCCAGGAGCCCCAGCGAGCGATCCCACGGGTGGAGGGTTGGGCCGCCGCCATTCGTCGGAGTATAGGAGTGCGGGGCGACGCGCGAGGCAGCGCCCGGCGGCGGCGCACGATACGCTCCCCGGGCATGGAGAACGAAGTCATCGACAACACCACTCAGTCCGCCGAGGCCGAGACCCGCGTCGACGTGATCGAGGAACTGCTGGTCGAGGAGATCTCCATCGACGGCATGTGCGGTGTCTACTGACCTGATCGTGCACCCGTTGCTGGGGCAGGCACTCGCCCTGCACCCGCAGGTGGCTGTGCGGCCCGAGCCCTTCGGCGCGCTCGCATATCACTACGGCAATCGTCGGCTCGTGTTCCTCCAGCACGTCGACATGGTGACGGTCGCCAGCGCACTCGCCGCTCACCCCTCGCTGGCCGACGCATTGCGCGCCTGCGCGATCGATGCGGCACGCTGGCCGTCGTTCGCCAAGGCGTTCGCCTCGTTGCTGGAGTCGGAAGTGGTCGTTGTCCGCGACGGCGGAGAAGAAGCGAACCGATGAGCGCCGACCAGCTCGTCACCCAGTTGAAGACCGGCCTCGACGCCCCCATCTGCCTGACGTGGGAGCTGACCTACGCCTGCAACCTGCAGTGCGTGCACTGCCTGTCGTCGTCGGGCCGGCGCGACCACCGCGAGCTGTCCACCTCCGAGGCCAAGCGAGTGCTTGACCAGTTGCGCGAGCTGCAGGTCTTCTACATCAACATCGGCGGCGGCGAGCCGATGGTGCGTCGCGACTTCTTCGAGCTCGTCGAGTACTCGGTCGCCAGCGGCATCGGCGTCAAGTTCTCCACCAACGGTGCGTTCATCGACGCCGAGAAGGCCCGTCGCCTGGCCGCCATGGACTACCTCGACATCCAGATCAGCCTCGACGGCGTCGACGCCGCCACCAACGACGCAGTGCGTGGCGAGGGCAGCTACGACATGGCCATCCGGGCCATGGACAACCTCGCGGCTGCGAGCTTCGGGCCGTTCAAGATCAGCGTCGTGGTCACCCGCCACAACGTGTCACAGCTGGATCAGTTCAAGGCGCTGGCCGACCGCTACGGCGCTCAACTGCGCATCACCCGCCTGCGCCCCAGCGGCCGCGGCGTGGACAGCTGGGACCACCTGCACCCGACCAACGCCCAGCAGCGCGAGATCTACGACTGGCTGATGGCGCACGGCGAGAACGTGCTCACCGGCGACTCGTTCTTCCACCTCAACGCACTCGGCCCGGCGCTGCCGGGCCTCAACATGTGCGGCGCCGGCCGCGTGGTGTGCCTGATCGACCCGATCGGCGATGTCTACGCCTGCCCGTTCGTGATCCACGACGAGTTCCGTGCCGGCAACGTGCGCGACGAGGGTGGTTTCGCCAAGGTGTGGAAGCAGAGCGATCTGTTCACTTCGCTGCGCGAGCCGCAGAGCGCCGGCGCGTGCACCAGCTGTGGCGCGTTCGACGCCTGCCAGGGCGGCTGCATGGCGGCCAAGTTCTTCACCGGCCTCCCGCTCGACGGCCCCGACCCCGAGTGCGTCACCGGTGGCGGCGAAGCTGCGTTGGCAGATCTGGCTGCGCAGCCCGTGGCCGTGTCGCTGAAGCCGCGCCCGGCGATGGACCACACCAAGCCGGCTCGCACACCCGTCCTGACGTAGGGGGCGGGAGCCGACCCCTACGACCTCACCGGTCACACGTCGCCCAGGATCTCCCTGCGCTTCTCGGAGAACTCGTCCTCGTTCACCAGGCCCCGGCGATAGAGCTCCTGCAGCTCCTCGAGACGTTCCGAGGCGGGGCGATCGTCCTGTGCGTCGCGAGCGGCCGCAGCTGCGGCCGCAGCCGCTGCCAGCTCTGCCCGGCGCAGCCGTTCGTTGGTCTCGCGTTGCGCCTTCGCCATGCGCTCCTGCTCCTGGTGCAGATCGGCCTCGCGTTCCATGTGGCGCAGCTCGGCGCGAGGATCCTGTGCGAACCACATGCGCCGCATCGCCCGCCCGGGGTCCTCACCGGTGCGCTCGGCCAGATCGCGGGCCTTCGCCGCGTTGACGGCGCCCATCGCGAGCCCACCGATGAGGATGAGGACGAACAGGACCACGAAACCGGCGGGCATCACGCGAACAGTAGCCAACCTCGTCGTGCGCACCGTGCAGGTGCCCGCCGAGGAACTGCCTCACCGACCTGGGGCTGCTGCATCCTCACCCGAGTGGCGCCGGCGACGACCACCCACGGCACGTGCGGCAGAACGAAGAGCGCGCAGCACAGGGATGACTGCGGGCACCCGGATGGCGACCGACCGGACCAGCGCAGCGGCGTTGAACCGGACGCCGCGCAACGCCGCCTCATAGGGGGTCGGTTCGCTGCCCGCCGGCGATGGCGCGCCGGAGCCGGCGCCGTACTCAGCGAGCTGGATCGGCGTGGGGAGGTAGTAACGGCCGTCGCCGGCTGCCGCCTGCTGCTCGCGTTCGTCCTCCGCGCGGGCCCACCGGGCGAGCATCTCGGGGGCGAGCTCGGTAGCAGGTCGCGGCCGGGAGATGGCGAACGTGAACAGGTTGTCCTCGGGGAAGTTCTCGATGTGCTCGATGTCGGCGGCGAGGATCATCCGGACGAGCGGATCGCGTTCCTCGGGCGGAGCCGCGTACAGCCGTTCGTTGTGCGTGAGCAACAGATAGGCGATGGGGCCGCCCAGCGAGCGCTGATGGATCGGCACGAAGTAGCGGTCCATCGTCTCCAGCAACAGCTCCGAGTGCACCGCCTCGGTGGGATCGGCCACGAGCATCGTCGGCAGGTGGGGGTATGCCATCGGCGACCGGTACTCGACGGGCAGGCGCCGGTTGACGGCGTGAGCGGCCTCCCAGATCCGGCGGCCGTACTGGTTGCGGTGCGGGCCGGTGTAGTCCCACGTGACCAGCGTGCCGTCGGGTTCGAGCAGCTCGCGCAGCCGCCGGAAGACCCGGTCGAGGTTGGCGATGTGGTGCCCCGCGGCGTGGTTGACGACCAGGTCGTAGGGCCCCGGCGGGAACTCGGCAGCGTTCGTGTCCATCTGGACGAACTCGATCGGTTGCCCCACCGACGCCTCACGTGCTGTCTGCAGCAGTGGCTCGAGGAAGTCGACGGCGACGATGGAGCGCACCACGCCGGCTGCGACGAGCGACCGTTCCACCCAGCCGTTGCCGCAGTTCAGCGACAACGCCCGCTCGTAGGGCTCGGTGCGCCGCGTGCGCAGGTGCTCCACCCAACTGCCCGACTCCAGGTCGTAAGCCCGCTGGTTGAGGTGGGCGATCACCTGCTCGTAGGAGTTCCAGAATATTCCGGTGTAGTACACACCTGCATCGACCGGAAGCGCCACAGCCGACGACCGTAGCCGGTCGGCACCGCACAGGGCCACGCAACCGCGTGGTGCGGTGCGTACAGTAGCGACCGCCGTCGTGGCTCGTGACCGGGAAGGAGAGGCGGATGATCTGGCTGTTGCTCGTGCCCGCCTACCTGCTGGGCACCTTCCCCAGCGCGGTGATCGTCGCCCGCAGCAAGGGCATCGACATCCACGAGGTCGGCTCCGGCAACCCCGGCGCCTCCAACATCGCTCGCACCATGGGCACCAAGTGGGGCGTGCTCGTGTTCCTGCTCGACGGCCTCAAGGGCGCCATTCCCACCGCTGTCGCGCTGCTGTTCACCGATCGGCCGTCTCCGGCGGCCTACGGCGCGGCGGCCGCCGCCGTGGTCGGGCACATGTACCCCGTCACTCGCCGCTTCAAAGGTGGCAAGGGCGTCGCCACGCTGGGCGGCGCGACAGTGGTGCTGCAACCGCTGCTGTTCGCGATCCTCACCGTCGTGTGGGTGGCGGTGCGCAAGGCCACCGGCAAGGCCTCACTGGCATCGCTGCAGCTCACGGTCGGCCTCCCGCTCGGCATCGCCCTGCTGGGCGGCCCGGGGTGGGAGGTCGCCACCGCCGTCGGGCTGGGGGTGTTGGTGCTGCTGCGGCATCTCGACAACATCAAGCGATTGCTGGGCGGCAAGGAGCTGTCGGCATCTCGCGGCGAATGACCGCCGAGTAGCGTCGACTGTCGATGCAACTGCTGCAGCCGCTGCCCCTTGGCACCACCACCGCCCGCAACCGGGTGATGTTCGGACCGCACGTCACCAACCTCGGCGACGACCAACGGCGCTTCACGCCCCGCCACACCGCCTACTACGAGCGCCGTGCGCTCGGTGGCTGCGGCATCATCGTGCTCGAGGGCGCCAGCGTGCACGACAGCGATTGGCCCTACGAGCGGGCACCCCTGGCGTCACGGTCCACGGCCGGCTGGGCGGCGATCGCCACTGCCTGCCACGCGCACGGCGCGCTGGTGATCGCCTCGCTCGATCACGCCGGCGGCCAGGGCAGCAGCGCCTACAGCCAGCGCGAGCTGTGGGCGCCTTCGCGGGTGCCGGAGGTGAACTCGCGAGAGGTCCCCAAGTGGATGGAGGCCGACGACGTGGCCACCGTCGTCGAAGGTTTCCGCTCGGCCGCGACGTCGGCCGTCGAAGCGGGTTGCGACGGTGTCGAGATCAACGCCGGCCAGCACAGCCTCGTGCGCCAGTTCATCAGCGGCCTCACCAACCAGCGCAGCGACGAGTGGGGCCATGACCGCTTGCTGTTCGCCCGCCAGGTGATCGCCGCGGTCCGCGCTGCTGCCGGAACTGCCGTCGTCGGGCTGCGCCTGTCGTGCGACGAGCTCGCACCGTGGGCGGGCATCACTCCGCAGGCCGTCGTCGACATCGCCACCGCGCTCAGCGAGCATCTCGACTACCTGGTCGTGGTGCGCGGCTCGATCTTCTCCGCGGAGAAGACCCGGCCCGACTTCCACGAACCGACCGGCTGCAACATCGGCGTGTGCCGCGACGTGCGGGCCGCCACTGCCGGCACGCCGGTCTTCCTGCAGGGTTCGGTGGTCGAGTGGGGTCAGGCCGAGTGGGCCATCACCGACGGCGTCTGCGATGCAGTCGAGATGACCCGCGCCCAGATCGCCGACCCCGATCTGGTGGTCAAGCTGGCAGCCGATCGGGCAACCGACGTGCGGCCGTGCATCCGCTGCAACCAGACGTGCCAGGTGCGCGATGCTCGCAGCCCGGTGATCACCTGCGTGGGCGAGCCCACCAGCGGCCGCGAGACGGAAGACCCCAACTGGTATGCGCTCTCCACTCGGCCGCGCGACGTCGTGGTGGTCGGCGCCGGTGTCGCAGGGCTGGAAACAGCTCGTGTCGCCGCCTTGCGAGGCCATCGAGTGCGGGTGGTCGACCAGGCCGCGACCGTCGGTGGCATCGCGGCCGTTGCAGGTCCTGGCGGCGCGTTGGTGGATTGGCTCGCCGCCCAGGCCGCGGCGGCAGGTGTCGCCATCGAGCTGGGGGCCGCCTTCGACGGCGCCCGACCGGGCGAGGTGGTGGTGCAGTGCACGGGCGGCAGGCCCGGCACTCGCGGCTACGAAGTCGCCGACGGCGCCCTCGTGTTCGACGTCGTCGACGTGCTCCGTGGTTTCCACACGACAGCTGGCGCTCAGCTGCCCGAGGGCGCGATCGCCCTCTTCGACCCGATCGGTGGCCCCATCGCGGTGGCGCTCGCCGAACAGCTGGGCAGCCGCGCCATCCTCATCACACAGGATCAGATCGCCGGTAACGAGCTCTCCCGCAGCGGTGATCTCGCCCCCGCCAACGTTCGCCTGCAACAGCAGGGCGCCCGCATCGAACGGCGCAGCCTGCTCCGTGTCGTACGGCCCGGCGAGGTGGAGCTGGAGGATCGCTTCAGCGGCGAGCGGCGCACCGTGGCCTGCGACGCGCTGGTCGATTGCGGCTTCCGCCTGCCCACCGATCCGATCGCGGGGGCCGCGGCGCAGGCCGGTGATTGCGTGGCGCCGCGCACGATCCACGAAGCCATCCTCGAGGCCCGCCGGGCGGCGCTGTCGCTGTAGCCGAGATGCCGCCCGCAGGGATGGTCGTCGCCCAACGGCGCTGAGCTCCCGACCCAGCGCCGGCGCCTCGACGACACACGGGCCAACCGGTTTCTGGCGCCCCGGCCCACTAGGGTCGAGGACGTCATGAGTGCCGCCACGAAGAGATCCCGCGCCGTGGCGCGCCCGGCGGCAGTGCTCTGGGACATGGACGGCACCATCGTCGACACCGAGCCGTACTGGATCGAGTGCGAGTACGAGCTGGTCGCCGAGTTCGGCGGCGAGTGGGATCAGGAGAAGGCCCACTCCCTGGTGGGCAACGACCTGCGGGTGTCGGCCGGCATCCTCCGCGACCGCGGTGGAGTCGACCTACCCATCGACGACATCGTCAACCGCTTGCTCGACGGCGTGATCGAACGCGTGCAGCGGCGCGTGCCCTGGCGGCCGGGCGCTCGCGAGACGCTGACCGCGCTCCGCAAGGCGGGCATCCCGTGCGCGCTGGTCACGATGAGCTGGACACGCTTCGCCGATGCGGTCGTCAAGGCGTTGCCTCCCGGGTCGTTCGACGTCGTCATCACCGGCGACGAGATCAACCATGGGAAGCCGCACCCGGAGCCCTACCTGACGGCCGCGAACCGGTTGGGCGTGCGCGCCAAGGACTGCATCGCCATCGAGGACTCCCCCACCGGAGTGCGCAGCGCGGTGGCGGCCGGGTGCCGCACGTTCGCGGTGCCGAACGTGGTCGACATCCCGGAGGGCCGCGGGTACACGGTGGTGAGGTCGCTCCACGAGCTCGACGGCACCGAACTGGGATTGAGCGCGGGGGCCACGATGGCCCGACGACGGCGCGCCCACCTGCGCCCTCTCGTCGGCCTGGTCACCGTCGCCGTGCTGGGTGCCGCCGCGGCGGTGGCGGTACGCGCCGGCAACCGACCCGAGCCCCTCGCCACCATCCCGATGAGCGCGTGGGCGCCGTACTGGGTGATGACCGATGCAACCGGCAGCGTCGCCGCCCACGGAGGCGCCCTCCACGAGGTGTCGCCGTTCGGCTACTCGGCCACCGGTGCCACCGACATCACGTTCGGCGGCAACGCCGACCAGCTGCCGGCGCTCGTCGATGCGATCCGCGAGCAGGGCGCGAAGGTGCTGCCCGCCATCACCGACGGCATGCCGGCGGGCGGCATGGCCGCGGTGTTGGGCGACCCGGCCGCACGCACCCGGCACGTGCAGACGATCGTGGCGATCGTGCAGGACAACGGCTACGACGGCATCGACATCGACTACGAGAAGTTCGCGTTCTCGGACGACAGGGCAACCTGGGCCACGACCAGCCCCAACTGGGTGGCGTTCATCGAGGAGCTGGCCACCGCGCTGCATGCCGCCGGCAAGCTGGTCTCGGTCAGCATCCCCCCGATCTACGACACGGGGCGCACCGTCGACAGCGGCTCATGGGTCTACGACTACTCGGCGATGGGCCGCCTCGTCGACCGCATTCGGATCATGGCCTACGACTACTCCACCGACGAGCCGGGCCCGATCGCCCCGGTCAGCTGGGTGCGCAGCGCCGTCCGCGTCGCCAAGAAGGAAGTCGGCGACGACAGCAAGATCGTGCTGGGTGTTCCCCTCTACGGCCGGAACTGGGTGGTGGCCACGGCCGGCAGCTGCCCGGCCGACGCGCCCGGCAAGGTGGACCCCAACCTGCGCGAGGTCGACGGCCTCATCGCCCAGTACGCGGCCGTGCCGGTGCGCAACGACGCCACTCAAGAGGCCAGCTTCACCTATCAACGCGTCAGCAGCGACGGCACGAACAGCTGCACCCAGACGCGTGAGGTGCACTACGTCGACGCAGCGGGCGTGAAGGCGCGAGTCGACATCGCCCGCGAGGAACGCATCGGCGGGGTGGTCTTCTGGGCGCTCGGCTACGACACCGATGCTGCATGGTCGGCGGTCGCCTCGGTGGTCCGCCCGCACACGTCGACCACGCTCATCGCAGCGCCGTGACTCGCCGGATGGAATAGTTGCGCGCGCAAGGATGTTGAGGACGACATGACCACGATCACCGTCCAACGAGCAGGCGAACGCTTCTTCACCGATGCCGGCTGGCTGCAATCCCATCACTCCTTCAACTTCGGCCACCACTACTCGCCCGACCATCAGGGCCACGGGTTGCTGCTCGTCAACAACGACGACGTCGTGGCCCCTGGGCAGGGTTTCGGCACGCACGGCCACCGCGACATGGAGATCGTCACCTGGGTGCTCTCGGGTCGGCTGGAGCACAAGG
>JBAVTH010000019.1:0-1952 GCA_049696035.1 Ilumatobacteraceae bacterium | reverse complement strand
TCCACCGCGCGGGACTATGCGCGATTCCTCGAGACGCTGCGGCTCGGCGGCGCGTTCGGCGGCACGCGCATCCTCTCGCCGCGCAGCGTGGAGCTCATGCGCACCAACCAGATCGGCACGCGTTACTCCCCCGACGGGAACGGCTTCGGGCTGGGTTTCGCGACCACCGACCGGCTCGGGGCGAACGGCTTCAGCTCGGTCGGCACCTTCTCGTGGGGCGGCGCCTACGCCACCGTGTACCAGGTCGATCCGTCGGAGCGACTGGTGATGGTGCTCATGCTGCAGCTCGTGCCGAGCAGTGCGGACATCCGGATGAAGTTCCCGACGCTCGTCTACCAGGCGCTCGCGGATCGACCCGGCGGCGACCACCATTGACGGCGCACCGGACGACCAACATCATTGCGCGGCCGTTCCCCCCACCCTCCTTCACCGGGACCACTCGATGACCGACCGTTACTCGACGAAGCGCCCCACTCTCCGCAGCGCCATCCTGTTGACCATGCTCGCGGCCCTCGCGGCCTGCTCGCCCGACCGGACGATCCTCGCACCGGCGAGCGAGACGCAGCTCGTGACGGACGCGGCGAGTGCCCTGCAGGGTGGCGGCCGATTCATGCCCGGAGAAGTCATCGTCAGGTTCCGCGACGGCGTCACCGCCACCGGACGTGGACGGGCGCTGGGCCGCGCGAACGGCCAGGCCGCCGAACGGATCATCACGGCGCGCATGCGCGCCGCCGGGGACAACGAGGGCATCACGGTCGTTCGTTCGCCGATGTCAGTGGCTGCGGCGATCGCGGCGCTGGCCTCCGACCCCGACGTCGACTATGCCGAGCCCAACTGGATCTACACGAGCGACGCGACGTCGAACGACACCTACTTCACGAACGGCTCGTTGTGGGGCATGTACGGCAGCACGGGCTCCCCGTCGAACCAGTACGGCAGCGGCGCATCCATCGCCTGGGCGGCCGGGAAGACCAACTGCGGCAACGTCTACGTCGGGATCATCGACGAAGGCTACATGTACACGCACCCCGACCTCGCGGCGAACGTCGGCACGAACCCCGGCGAGGTCGCCGGCAACGGCGTCGATGACGACGCGAACGGGTACGTCGACGACGTGTACGGGTGGGACTTCGACGGGGGCAACAGCTCCGTCTTCGATGGCGCCGGTGACGACCACGGCACTCACGTCGCGGGCACGATCGGTGGCGTGGGAGGCAACGGCATCGGGGTCGCTGGCGTCTGCTGGAGCGTCAAGCTCCTCGATGCCAAGTTCCTCGGCCGCAATGGCGGCACCACGGCGAATGCCGTGAAGGCCGTCGACTACTACACCGACCTCAAGAGCCGGCACGGCCTCAACCTCGTCGCCACGAGCAACTCGTGGGGCGGCGGCGGATTCTCGCAGGCGCTCTCCGACGCAATCGGGCGGGCCAACGCCGCAGGCATCCTCTTCATCGCCGCCGCGGGCAACAGCACCCTGAACTGCGACACGAGCAGCGCCTGCTACCCCGCCGAATACACGTCGGCGAACGTGCTGACCGTCGCGTCGATCACGAGCACCGGCGCCATCAGTTCGTTCTCGAACCACGGCGCCAGCACGGTCGACATCGGCGCGCCGGGCAGCGGGATCTGGTCCACGGTGCCCGCGAGCTCGAAGGGCAAGGTCGTCGCGAGCTATGCGAGCTACAGCGGGACCTCCATGGCGACGCCGCATGTGAGCGGGGCCGCGGCGCTCTACGCGGCGTACCACCCTGGATCGACCGCCGCGCAGATCAAGAGCGCGATCATGGGCAGCGCGACGGCGACCGCGTCGCTCGCGGGCAAGACCGTGACCGGCGGGCGACTGAACGTGAGCGGCTTCTGAGCCGCTGAAGGCGACGACCGCAGGGACGAGGCCCCGGTGGCACTGCCGCCGGGGCCTCGTCGCGTTCAGTCCGGCACCGCCGGGACCGGGC
>JBAVTH010000018.1:0-1745 GCA_049696035.1 Ilumatobacteraceae bacterium | reverse complement strand
GCCTGGCGAGTGGCCTGACCCGTGTTCGTGTTGTCCTGTTGCTGCTGCTGCGCGCTCGCGTCGTTCCAGTTGCCGACCTGCGCGAGCTTGCCGTCGTGATCGGCCCACACGCCGCCGTCGCCGAGCGAGTTGAGCGCCACGTTGCGCTGGTTGACTCGGTACACGAGCACGGAGTCGGCAGCGGCATTCGGGATCGGTGAGACAGGCGTGACCACATCGCCGCTGCAGGCCTTGAACCAGGTGGGCTTGGCGCCCGACCAGGCACCGAACACGCACGGCCCGACACGGACGGGGCGCGCCGGCGTTCCCGAGGCCTCGGCCAACTGCTTCACGGTGTCGGAGCCGATCGACACCTGGAACAACCCGGCCGACGAGGCCACCAGCACGGACCGGTTCTTGGCGCCGGCCTGCTGCAGCACAGCACCCTCACCCGGCACGGTGGCGACCTTGCCGTCGGTGGAGAACAGCGAGCCGTCGGCCTTCAAGAACACCAGAAGGTCGCCGACGGCCGTCACCGACGTCGCCTCGTCGATGGGCGTCGTCAGCGACTTCGGACGTGGTTCCTTGATCGGCTCCGGTTCATCCGGCACGGTGCCGTCGGGGGCTGCGGCAACGGTGGTGGTGACCGCCGAGCCATCCGTGGCTGCCGGCTCGGGCTGCGGCTCTCGAACCGGCTTGAAGTTGTCGTCGAGCTCCAGCTCGAACCAACTGGTGGGCCCGACGATGATCACCTTCCCGCGAGCGCTCGGCCCGCTGCCGGTGGCAGCGGTGAGCACCACGCGACTACCGGCTTCGAGCTGGGCATCAGGCTTGTCGGGGAAGTCGGCACCGACCAGCGCAGACGACGAACCCACCCACAACTCGCCACTCGCCGAATCGAACAGCGTGGCGATACCGCCGTTCAACTGGTAGTCGGGGAAGTTGATCGTGTTCTTGCCCCCCGACGGCTGACCGTTGATGACGTCCATCTTCAGAACGCCGCCCACATTGCCGGTGAAGGCGACGTCGCGACCCAGTTGCAGTACGTCCGCGCTGGCTCCAGCCGCGACGGCGAGATCCAGTTCGTCGACCCGGACGTTCAGCCGACCAACCAACTGCTGGTTCTGGTTCGAGACCCAGACGGAGCCGTCGTCGAGCTGCATGTTCGTGGCCTTGGTGCCGTCTGCTTGCACCGCGGCAACCACCACCATCGTGGAGATCAGCGCAACCGCCACACCGCTGGCCACGTTGCGCTGTTGCACGAGCGCCAGAGCTCGACGCCCAGCTCGTTGGACCGGAGTTGTCTTCATTCGACACACCCTCTGACTGGCGCGGAGATCAGGCCACTCTCTGAAATCGTTGCCACCGAAATGCAAGAAGTGGAACCCGTGTAGCTAGGCGCATCGATCCGCGAGGCAGACGCCCCGCCTTCGTCGGTGACCGCGTAGCTGGCGCCAGCCTGGCTGACGGCAGCCCACGTGAAGGTGAAAGTGCCGTCTGCGTTGGCCACCCCAACGAACGGGGCAACCTGCTCGGGTGGTTCTGCAACCAGACTCGCCCCGACTCCATCGTTGACCTCGATCACATCAGACGAACTCTGAGTGGCCGAGCCATCGCCACCCCTGGTCGCGAAGAAGACGAGTACAGCACCGACGAGCGCCAGCACCGCGCTGGCCACAATGAGCAACTTGCGCTTCGACCGTTCGGCTGCAGGCCCGCCTGCCTCCGGGGCCGGCGCCGCCTGCGGGCGATGGACGGTGTCGCCC
>JBAVTH010000017.1:0-5882 GCA_049696035.1 Ilumatobacteraceae bacterium | reverse complement strand
CGCGCTCGCCGATCTCGTGCACATCCTCGATTCGGCGCTGCTCGCCGATCTCCCCGACGTGGTCCAACCAGTGGTGGCGCGCGTCGAGGCCCAGGCGGCACACGATCCAGACGTGGTGCAGGTGATCGACACGCTCGGCCCGCTGGCCCGGGCGTTGCGCTACGGCGACGTACGCGGCACCGACGCTGCAGCGTTGCGGCGGGTTTTCGACGGCCTCGTCATCCGCGTGCTGGCCGGGGCGTTGATGGCTTGCCGTTCGCTCGACGACGACGCGGCGGCCGCGATGGTCGAACGGCTCGCGGGCGTGCAGGCAGCGCTGGCGCTCACCGACCACTCGGCCCGTCGCGGTGAGTGGCCGGCGGTGCTCACGTTGGTGGCCGAGCGCAGCGACGTGCACGGCCTGGTGCAGGGTCGCGCCACCCGGCTGCTGCACGACGGCGGTGCGTGGAACCGCGCACAGGTGGGTCACCGCGTCTCGCGGGCGCTCTCCGTCGGTACGCCGCCCGCCGTCGGCGCCTCGTTCGTCGAAGGTTTCGTGGCCGGCAGCGGCACGGTGCTGGTGCACGACCGCGAGTTGCTCGACGTGATCGACGGATGGGTGTCGTCGCTCGCCCCGGATGCGTTCGTCGCGACGGTGCCGCTGTTGCGGCGCACCTTCGGTGCGTTCGAGCCGGCCGAGCGACGTCAGTTGGGCATGCTGCTGGAGAACCTCGCGCCGGTCACATCCACCGGCTTCGGCGCGGAGGTCGACGAGGGCCGGGCCGCCGCTGCCCTGGTCACCGTTCGTCAGCTGTTGGGGGTCGTGTCATGAGCGACTTCCCGGGGCGGGTGAGCGATGGGGAGCGGTCGCGCCGTTGGCGAATGGTGCTGGGCGGCACCGAGGAAGGCGACGTCGAGGGCCAGGGCGTCACCGGCCTGCAACTCGACGGCAACGACGCCCGCATCGACGCCGCCCTCGCCGCCGTGTACGACGCCAAGCCAGGCCGCCGCGGTGGCGGCTCGCGCAGTGGCGGCCTCGGGTCGTCCGCGCCCGCGGTGGCCCGCTGGTTGGGCGACATCCGCCGCTACTTCCCGACCAGCGTGGTGCAGGTGCTGCAGCGCGACGCGATCGACCGGCTGAAGCTTCGGCAACTGCTGCTGGAGCCCGAGATGCTGCGCGCGGTGGAGCCCGATCTGCACCTCGTCACCCTGTTGGTCGAGCTGAACAAGCTGCTGCCCGACGCCACCCGCGCCACGGCCCGCCAGCTGGTCGCCCAGGTGGTGGCCGAGATCGAACGGCGGCTCGCTTCGCGCACGAAGCAGGCGGTGCACGGCGCGCTGGCGCGCTCGCAGCGCACCCGTCGGCCGCGGGCCGGCGACATCGACTGGGGGCGCACGATCCACGCCAACCTGCGCCACTACCTGCCCGAGCAGCGCACGGTCATTCCCGAGCGGCTGCTGGGCTACGGCCGCCGCCAGCGCAGCCTGTCGCGCGACGTGATCGTCGCCATCGACCAGTCGGGCAGCATGGCCGACAGCGTGGTCTACGCCTCGGTGTTCGGCGCGGTGCTGGCGTCGATGCCGGCCCTGCGCACGCATGTGGTCGCGTTCGATACCGCGGTCGCCGACCTGACGCCGCTGTTGCACGACCCGGTGGAGGTGCTGTTCGGCGTGCAGTTGGGCGGCGGCACCGACATCGCCCAGGCGATCGGCTACTGCCAGCAGCTGATCACCCGCCCGGCCGACACCGTGCTCGTGCTGGTCAGTGACCTGTTCGAAGGCGGCAACTCGGCCCTGCTGCACGACCGCATCGCGATGCTGCAGCAGGCGGGCGTGTGCGTGGTCGTGCTGCTCGCCCTCAGCGACGAAGGCGCCCCGGCATACGACCACGCGCAGGCCGCAGCGTTCGCTGCGCTCGGGGTGCCGTCGTTCGCATGTACACCCGATGCGTTCCCGGATCTGTTGGCCGCTGCGCTGGAAGGCCGCAACGTCGGCCGTTGGGCCAACGAACACGGCCTCCACACTTCGGTCGCGCCAGCGACCTGACCGCTCCCGCGGTCAGAGCACCCGGCGGCGGAAGCGGCGGCGCATCCGGCGGCGCGGAGCGACGAGGAGTGGCCGACGGCGGGGAAAGAAGCGAAAGATCATGCGCGCATCATCCGCGCCGGATGTGGTGGAAGTGTGAAGGCGCGAACCAGTCGTGTCGGTTCTGGCCGCTGGCGGACCGTGCAATCATGTGGATCGTGACGGCTCCCGCGACGTCCACCGTTCGCGACATGATGCTCGGCGGGTCGACCACCTTCGTGGACCGTGGCCCGCACCAGCTCAAGGGCATCGACGGCGAGTGGCGGCTCTACTTCGCGGGCGGCGCCTGAGGAGCTCAGCGCAGCGACGCGGAGCATTGAGCCGTGGCCCCGGCAGTGAGCTCGGTCGGGCGGGCGTCGGCCCTCGCGTACTGTTGGCGGATGGTCGCCGCCGAGATCGCCCCACCCTTCCACGCTGCGATGGAGCTGGCATGGGACAGCTTCCGAGCCGGCAGCTTGGGAATCGGCGCGGTGATCACACTCGATGGGTCGACGGTTGTCACCGGTCGGAACCGCTTGATGGAGACTGACCCTGGGGACGACGTGCTGGCCGGCACGTCGGTCGCCCACGCCGAGATGAACGCGCTGGCGAAGCTGCGGTGGCGCGAGCACCGCGGCGCCGAGCTGCATCTGTGGACCACGCTGGAGCCGTGCTTGCAGTGCCTCGGTGCGATCCGTCTCAGCGAGGTCACTCATGTGCACGTGCTCGCGCCCGACCCGATCTTTCGCGGCATCGAGGAGGTCCGGCACCTGTCGCCCTTCCTCTCGGCGAGATGGCCGGCCCTCGAGCACCGCGAGGTCGATGAGTGGGCCGTGTTGGCCCTGCTGTTCCAGACGCACGTCGGCGTCTTCTGGGGCGCATCCGCCCCGGGCTGGAACGAGCACCTGCCGCAGTTGGCCGCGCTTGCGTCGTCGCTCGTGTCGTCCAGCGAGTTGCTGGAGTTGGCTGAGGCGCCGGTCGGCGTGGCGGCCGTGGCAGGGCAGCTCTGGTCACGTCTGGGCGAGGCCCTCCCGGAGGTGGCCGAGTTGGCTGCTGTGGGCAGCGCAGCGTCGCCCGGCGATGCCGCCGGCGGTCCGCTCGGCTCCGTGCCGTAGCCGAGGTCAGGGCATGCCCGTGATCATCGACAGCACGTCGAGTATCTGATGTGAGGCAACCGGGCCGATGTTGCCGTGGGCCATGGAGCATCGCTCGACGGCCACGGCGCGCATCTGCTCGACGAGGGCGCTACTCGATGCGGTGAGCCCGTTCAGGTTGTCGGGCTCGATGGCGACGTGGCTGGGGAACGTGCGCGGGGTGGTGGTCAGGGGCACGGCGAACACCGTCGACGGACGGAACCGTAGGAACGCGTCTGCGGTCGCGATGACGGCGGGGCGCACGAACCCTGCTTCCGAGCCGATCAGGGTGCCGAAGTCGACGGTGACGATGTCGCCGAAGTTCACGACACCGCCAGGTCGGTGCTCAACCATGCGTCGCGGTCGCGAACGTACGCAGCCCATCCGGCGTGGTCGGCGCGGAGTTGCTGCTCGGCCGCGGCCATCTCGCCGTAGAAGCGCTCGCGCCGCAGCGACTCCAGTGCAGCGTCCAGCGTGTCGGCCATCGTCGAGTTGCGAGACTCCGCCAGCTGGCGGAGCCGTTCGCGCTGTTCCACGCTCACTCTGATCGTTGTAGACGTCGCGGTCATACAGGAAGTCTACATGTGTTCGCCGCTGACGACTTGAAACGAGCGCGCAAGATCGCCGCGTCTATGCCTTCTTCACGATCGTGACGGTGCCGGTGGCGCCATCGACGTTGACGGTGTCGCCCTCGCCGATGATGCGGGTGGCATCGTGCACCAGCACCACGCACGGGATGCCGAACTCGCGGGCGACCGTGGCCGCGTGCGACAGCATGCCGCCGGTCTCGACCACCACGGCTGCGGCGGGGATGAACAGTGGTGTCCACGGGGTGTCGGTGAACGGTGCGACGAGGATGTCGCCCGCCTCGATCTCGCGCTCGAACGCGGCCTCCGTGTTGAGGATGATGCGTGCCCGCCCGGTGGCCGCGCCGGCGCTGACGCCCAGGCCGGTCAGCGACTTCGTGGCCACCACCTTCGCCCGCTTGGTCGGCACGACCGAACCCGCCCATGCGTCGGGCAGGATGTAGTCCTCCGCCTGCTTGCGCTGCTTCTTGCGGGCCGTGATCTTCGCGGCCAGGCCATCCACAGCCTTGCCCTTCACGAGCGCGCCGACTTCGGCGTAGGTGACGTACGGCATGTCGTCGGCGGTCTTGAGCTGCTTCGCCCCGACAAGGCCGGCTGCGACCGCGAGCAGCGGCGGGCGCAGCCGGCGCGTGTTCAGCACCCACACGGCCTTGCTCAGCTCACGCATCGCGGTGAACCGCTGAGCCTCGACGAGCGCGCGGTCGTAGACGGGTCGCAACTCGGCGGCGAGCGTGGCCCGCACGGCCTTCTCCAGCTTCACCCGGCCGGCCGCAGCGGCCTTCTGGTGGGCGCCGGGCGACTCGGCCGGCTTGAGTGCCATCATCGACTTCACTTGCGACACGACGAACGTCGGGTTCTCGCCCCAGTCGGCCACCATCGGGTCGGCCTCGCCCTGCACGCGGAAGCCGTAGCGGTGGATGAACTCGTCGAACTCGTCGGCGAACGCCACCCACCCCTTGTCGGGCGGGGCGGCCAGCGCTGCCAACACCGCCGCCGTGTCGCCGCTCTCGATCAGCTTGCGCACGCCCTGGTACTTGCGGGCGACCAGGGCCAACTCGTAGAGCTGCAGTGCGGGCTTCGAGCTCTCGACGTTGCCGAGGCCGCTGCACAGCCCGATGATCGCGTTCGGGTCGCCGCCTCCGGCAGCGATCACGCCGGCGAGGCGCACCGACATCTCGCCGGCGGCCGTGCTGACGACGTAGTGGCGGTTCAGTGTCTCCAACACGGAGGGGAGAAGGTCGTGAAACCGCTTCCACGCTGCCTTCAGCGGCAGCGCACGGTCGAGCGCGGCCTCCGGGCCCATCCGTTCCGCGTAGAGGTCCTCCTGCAGCAGTCGCGACTCGCGCTCGGCCGCCTCCCGTTGCGCCGTGGCGACTTCCATCGCCGCGGCAACCTCGTCGGCGGGCGCCGTGATCAGGTAGCGCAGCGCGTCGTCGCTGCCCTGGAAGAACTGGCCGGCCATCGCCGCAGCGATGTCGGGGTCGAGGGAGCTCATCGCCGCAACCGTGAAGCCGACGTTCAACGTCAGCCGACCGGCGGTGATGCCGAAGAAGTTGCCGACCGGCGGTTTGTACACCTTCACCCGCTTGCCGGTCGCGTACGGCTTCATCAGCTCGGTGAGGCTGCGCGAGTCCAGCTCGTTGTACATCGTCGCGGTGAACGGCGACAGCACGCCGGGGATGACTTCCCCACCGTTGGTCGTGGTCCACACGTCGTACCGAGGATTCGCCTCGGTGTCCCAGTCCGTCCGAAATGCCCCCATGAGCGCAAAGTGTCGCGCAGATGAACGGCATGCTCGGACGAGCGGGTTCAGTCCTTCTGGGTGCCGACCTTGAGGTCCTTGAACGGCGACTTGCTGTCGATGCCCAAGTCCTTCGGCAGGCCGAGCACGCGCTCGCCGACGATGTTGCGCATCACCTCGTCCGAGCCGCCGGCGATGCGGCCGCCCGGCGTGCCGAGGATGAGCGCGCTCCACGCGTACGTGCCCCACTCGCCGTTGTCGGCGATCAGCTTCGGGCCCAGCACCTTGGCGACGAAATCGCACAGGCGCAGCGAGTTCAGCGTGCCGGCCAGCTTGGCGATGCTCATCTCCGGGCCGGGCAGCTGGCCGGCCTTGATC
>JBAVTH010000016.1:0-11415 GCA_049696035.1 Ilumatobacteraceae bacterium | reverse complement strand
AGGTAGAAGTGCAGATAGTCGTCACCGAAGGTGGCCTCGAAGTCGAACTCGCCCATACCCCAGTTTTCCACGCCGCCCGAAGGAATCGAGGACGACTTCCATCTCGTGGCGCGCCTGCCCCATACCGCCGGACTGATGACGCGGGTGAACGGGCCGGGCCGCCCGCAGGTGACCGCGCTCAGTGATCGAATCCCGCAGCGTCGGACCGTGGCCGTCGTAGAGGAATGCGCGACGGTTCGTCTTGGGCCGGCCGGTGGCGAGTTCGACGCCCGCACCGGGTTCGGCGATGGTGATCGCTGGTTCGTCGTCGTCAGCGATCATGCGGTCGAGATCGGACGAGTCGCGCTCCGCAGCGATGAGCATGTTGGTGTCGAGCAGCAGCGCAGTCAGAACCGCTCATCGGCGACCAGCTGTGAACGCACTTCGGACACCTCGGTGATCCGGTCGGTTCTGGGCGTCGGATCAACTCCTTGGCTCGCGCCCCGGAAGAGACCCGTGCGGGTTCGAGTTGGGCGTTGAGCTTGCCGCGCCGCACGATCTTGAACGTCTCACCTCGATGCTCCACGGTGTCACGCATGTCAGCGAGGCTGCGCGATGATCGGCCCATGCACACGTGGAGATGCCGGTCCCTGGTCGCTTTGTCCGTCATGACGTTGCTCGCACTCGGCGCGTGTGCGACAGGCGAGAGCGGGGTGCAGGTAGGACGATCCGACACAGCGGACGTCCCGGGCGACACCATGCCGGCCACTGAGGTGGTCCCACCGCTCGTCGACGCAGACGGCAACGCCGATGTCGAGCAGTTGACTGCGTTCCTCGACTCGTTCGGTGCTCTCCCGCCTGAACAGCAGATGAAGGAGTTGGCGGCGCTCGACGCGCAGACGGAACGTCGGATCTGGGCGCTCAACGGTGTTGACGACGCGCTTGGCGGCAGCGCCGCTGCAGACGCTGCGTTCGCCGGCCTGTACGGGACGTTCGCCGATCAACAAACGGCGATCGCGCAGCAACCGATCGCGCCCGCCGGATTGCGCGCGGGCGACCAAGCGGAGGGTTTCGGCGCGGCCCTCTTCGGCAGCCTGGTCGTGCAGAGCACGCTCGGCAAAGGCGCGGTCGACGCGTCGAACGACGGCAAGACCTTGGCGGGCAGCACCGTCAACGGCGTCTCGATCACCGCGACCGCCGGCAACGACGTCGCCGTCGCCCTGGACATCACGGGAACATTCCAAGGCGCCACGCTGCACCTGAAGACAGCCATCCAGCTCAACCCGTGCCCCGATGCGTCCGGCAACGTCAAGGTCAAGTCCACCACCGACGCATCCTCTGCTGTGGGCGGGGCATCCTCGGCCATCACGATGGAAGTGGAGTCATCGATCCAGGTCGACGACAACGCCGAGGCATCAGACAGCACGTACGAGTACCACGTGACCCGCGAGGACACCTCGACATCCGGAGCGAAGCACACGATGGACATCCGCGTCGGCGCGGACTACGTCCCGAAGCTCGCGTTCCGGAGCTGGTTCGAATCCGCAGAGCTGTACTCCGACACGCTGAAGCTCGGCGCGTTCCTCGCCGCGCTCACCAACAACCTCAACGTCGAAGCAGCCAAGTCGGGATGGCAGTCCGGTCGTTGCGTCAACCTGCAGACGTCAGTGTCCGACGGACCGACCGGTCTCGATCCGAATGCGAAGGTGACGATCACCGCCAAGCCTCGCGCCAAGTCCGACGGCGCGTCAGCCGGTGGCACCGTGAGCGCCACGCTGACCGGCGGCGAGGCCGCCGTCGATCCCTCCTCGACACCGCTGCCCGCCGATGCCGAGTTCACCTACACAGCGCCAGGCGAACGCGACAAGACCGGACAGGTGTCGCTCGAGTCGCGGTCGAAGCGAGGTGTCGGCAAGGCGGTCGTCAACCTCGACACCAAGGGCACGCCGGCATTCAGCGCCTCCGGCGGCGAGGGCGACTGGGTCGCCTCAGGCACCATCTGCAGCCTGGAAGAACCCTTCGTGCTCGACGGAACCGGACTTACCGCCACCGCGACACCCACCGACGAACACGGTGGCACGTTCACGCTCACCGGCGACTTCGGTGGTGTCCCGTTTGACGGCGGCGGCACCTACACGGTGGTGCTCGCCGATGACGAGAAGTCCGGCACCATGACACTCGCCGGCGTCTTCACCTCTCACACGCCGGTCGGCGACTTCCCCAGGAACGCCCTGGCGACCTTCGCGCTCACCGCTATCGACCCCTGCTGACCGGGATCCTGGCCGATCCGTCGGGCACTCTCGCGCTACGCCGTCGCGACAGAGCTCGCTGCGTGAACAGAGTGGTCATCTTCGGGCGCGGCGGCTCTGGGGTTGACGAGTGTCGTGGGGCTACAATGCCATCATGAGTGAAGCTACATCACGAGATGGAGTCACCGTCGGCGTGCGCGAGCTGAAGAACCAGCTGAGCAGCTACCTCGACCGGGTCAAAGCGGGCGAGGAGATCACCATCACCGAACACGGCCGACCGATCGCCCGACTTGCGGCGACGGCCCCCGACGTCGATCGCAGAGCGGCACTGATCGAGGCCGGGATCGTGCGTCCGGCGCCGGCCACTCGTCGACGCCTCCCATCCCGGCGGGTGAAGCTCGCCCCGGGCGACCCGCTCGAAACGCTCGTCGCACAGCAACGACAGTGATCACCTATATCGACACGTCGGTGCTGCTCAAGCTGCTCGTTGACGACGAAGTCGGTGCGGGCGCCGCGCAGAGACTGTGGCTCGAGTCGGACTTCCTGGTGTGCGCGGAGATCGGCTACGCCGAAGCGCGAGCTGCGCTCGCGTCGGCACATCGTGCTGGCCGCCTCGACGCCCACGGACTATCGACCGCGAAGGCGGAACTCGACACGCTATGGGCCCAACTCGACGTGGTACCGGTCACTACCGAACTCGTGCTCGTCGCCGGAGATCTGGCCGAACTCGAAGCACTGCGCGGCTACGACGCCGTTCACCTCGCGGCCGCGCTCGTCAGCAAGGCCACTGTGGTCGCCACCGCCGATGCCCAACTTCTCGCCGCCGCGCAACGCCGCCAGTTCGACGTGTCCAACCCCCTCCGACCCCGTGACGACGCCTGAGTCCACGGCCAGGGAGAGCGGCGTAGTCCCTTTCCCGCACGAATCCTCACACGACAGGAGTCAACCGAACCAGGCCCCGGTCGACCGCTTCACCGACCATTGGGCCGACCTCGGCCGTCGACTCCCGATTGCCCTGGCTGAGAGTGGGGCGATGTCCGGTCTCGAGGCCCGCGAGGTCGGTCTCCCCCGAGTAGCGGACAGCACCGGTCAGTTCAACCGTCATGTGAGCAGCGAGGAACTCGAAGTCGGTGTCGACGTTGCGCCGGTCCGCCGGAAGCGGGACCGGGAGCACGTGCGGTTCACCGACGCCGACCCCGACCAAGTGAAGTCTGCATCCGTGACCACGCGCACGAACTTCCCACCGGGTTCCATCGGTCGAACTGCGCACCGTCGAGAACGGTGGTGCGAACCGGACGACATCGTCGCCGACACGCACGACCGCCCCTCCGACAGTGATCGCGAGGCGCCCGGCGGTCAGCCGACCGCCGCCGAAGGCCACACAGACATCTGGGCGTTCGAACCCTTGTGCCTGGCCCCACCACCAGCGCTCGGGGAAGCCGGCTCCCCAGTTCTTCTCCGCATAGATCTCGGCTCCATCGAACGCCCATCGTTCGATCCCGATCGACGCCTGGCCGGACACGGCCCCACCGAGCACATGTGGATGCCAGTACTGGCCGAGGAACGGGACCGCCGAGAAGATGCCTCCTCCACCCAACGCGTGCGGCCAGCCGACGATGCGATCGATCGCAAGGTCGACCACGGCGTCGTCGCCGAGGTCGAGGTGCACGCCGGTCGCCGTTGCACGAAACGCGCCGTCGCCGGCGGTCACGAGAAACGCATCACGTCGCGAACACGCCCGCGGGAGCACCGCCGAGCGGACGAAGCCACCTGGTTCGGTGGCGATCGCGACCGTCGCCCAGTCGCCCTCGGGGTGACGGTTCACCCCGCACAGCACCACGACCACGCGTGACGAGGCGACGTCCGTGACCCGCCAGAAGTAACCCTCCATCTGCGCGCCGTGCGAAGGGAGCGGGTCGCCATTGGGCATGTTCGCGCCGGTGCGGCGGTACAGCGCGTCGAGCCGATCGATCACCGGGCTGCGACGCCCTCGCACAGCGTCTTCAAGCCGACCAGGATCTGCTCCGCGTCGTGCTCGTGACGCTTCTCGAAGACGGCCTTGTCGGCAATGTCGCCAAGGATGCCGAATGGCGGGTCGTACTCGATCTCGAAGGTCACCAACGATCCATCGCCTTGCGCGGCGATCTGCTAGTGACCGTGGCCGAACCGTTGGCCTTGGATCGCCCCTCGACGCGAATCCGCTCGTCGGTGACGATCTCGGTCACCTCCCATTCGGTGTCGAGCTTGATGTGGAGCACCTTGACGACCTGATCGAAGCGATCGCCTACCGCCAGCGGTCGACCAGGACCAGCACTGATCCCGACGGTCATGTGCGAGAACTCAGCGAGGCGCTCGACGTCGGCAAGCACCTCGAACACCTTCCCCGGTGCGCACGAAATGGAAATCTGTCGTCGGATACTGGTCACGAGTGCCTCCTCGATGGCGAGCCAGGCAGCACACCGGTCTCGATGTACCCGGCAGGTGCAACGACGAAACACTCGTCGCGACGACAGCGGGTTTGCCGTTGCCTCGACGGGGGTATGGCACCAGTGACCGATGGTTGGAACGCGACACACTCCGAGCACCCGAACGTGATGACGAATGGATGATGAGATGGATGATCAGTTGACCCCCACCAGCCCGCCGATCGAGCCGGACCCGCCGGAACCCCCCACGAGGCTGTTCCCGGATCTGCCCGACGAACCGACCCCGCTGTTGATACCGGGCGATCCACCGGGCCGGCCGGGCGACGCCCGCGACACACCACCGGCCTGACCGATCCCGCGCTCCTCGCCGCACAGTCGTTCAGCGGCGACGGAGCGGCCGATCACAACTAGGCAGCAGCGAATGCGTTCCACATGAAGACGAACACGAAGAACGCGAGGCCGAAGCCGATCAGGTTCTTCTTGCCTGGAGTGATCGCGAGCCCGGCGGCCACGAAGAGCACTACCGCAATGAGAAAGAAGATCCCCTGAACCGATGAACTCATGGTGCTGATTGCGAACACGACTGTCTCCTTGGTGTGTGAAGCGGACTGACCGGTGATCGGCGACGATCTCTCCCTTGTCTGTCGTTGCGGCTGTACCCGCAGGTGCAGGGTCTCAAACGTCGTGCAGGTCTTCGATCAGCCGGTGCGCGGTGCGTCGGTGGCTGAGAAGATGGCGAGCCACCTGCGTGATGCCTCCGTGCGGCCGACCTCGATGACCAGATCAGCCCAGATGCGTGACCGGTCGGCCTCGTCTGCCTCTCGCACGTCCGCTGCGTCGATGTCATCCATCCGCTGGACGTTCATCACGTGTTCGTTTCAGCGAATGGGTCGGGAGTCCTGCTGGTCACGGCCACTTCAGTGTCGGCCAGTCGGTCAGCAGGCGACATCTCATCCTCGACCGGGTCCGGATCGCCCGGCATCACGTCGGTCTCGGAGACATGCCACGCAGGGCTGTCACCCGCGGTCTCCACGTTGAACCCATGTTCGAACACGAGGCTTCCGCCGAATGTCGCACCGACGGCGACCAACGCGGCGACCATGATCGAGATGACGAGGATCGGCACTGTGGGGTGGTTACGGGTGTGGTAGCCGTCCAGCCGCAACGCGATGTCGGCAAGGGCGAGTGCTGTCACGAAGATCATCGTCCACGCGTGTGTGTTCGCCGTCCGTCGTGCTTGAGTGCCCTTCTCCGTGGAGCGCAGCCAGTCCCAGAAACCCGTGAGGGCGGCGAGCACTGACACGGCAGCACCGCCGATGAAGAGGAAGGTGCCGGCGCGGAAGAAGTCGCGACTCCAGGCGTGGTTCTGACCGACGGTTGCGATCACGTCGAAGATCGCCCCGAGGATGTACGCCGCGACTGGCAGGTCGGTGAGCGGCGGGTGTGTCGGTTTGCCCGACCATCCGCGTAGACCCTTGAACGTCCTGCCGCGCAGCGTCAGCGTCGGTCGTATGGAGAACTTGCGCATCGTCGTTCATCCGATCTCGAAACGCGCTCCGGGGCTGTTGGGAGCGAGCGCGACGGCGTCGCGTGATCACCTGTACCCGATGTCGCTGCCCACAAGACGTGAGGCCCACCGGGCCGGTGCCGGCCGTCGTGAGGTTTGGGCAGGGCGCCGAAGGGGTATCGAGTTGACGTTCGTACCGCGGCCGAGAGGGCACACCATGTCAAGCGAAGAACTGCATGCTCCGAGGGAAGGACTCAGCGCGTTGACCTACGCGACTCATCAAGCGATCGTGTCGCTGATGGAGGAACTGGAGGCGATCGACTGGTACGGCCAACGCGCCGATGATTGAGCTCAAGGCCGTGCTCGTCCACAACAAGGACGACGAGATGGAGCACGCAGCGATGCTGATCGAATGGTTGCGCCGGAATGTTCCGGAGTTCGCGACACAGCTGACCAAGTTCCTCGGGGTCGACGGTTCCATCGCGTGACCGGCCGACCCGACTTCCACACGCGGCCCGTGATCGCGTGCACGCGGCTCACTGTGCCGCACTTCCACCCTCACGGTTCGGGTTCGTCGAGCATGCTGTCCGGCAGCACCAGCTGAACCCGCGAACGGTTCTGCCGCGTCGCCTTCACCACGACCTGGAAAGCGCCGCTGACCGGCACAGCCAACAGTGCGCCGACGATGCCGAACAGTTCCACAGCGAGCAGCACACTCAACAGCACCGATAGCGGGTTGACCTTCACCTTGCGCGCCATCAACCACGGGTAGATGGCGCCGTTCTCGACCTGTTGGTAGACGATGAAGAACACCAGCGAGACGAGGCCCGCCGTGGGTGAGTGGAGGTACGCGGCGAGCACGCACACCGACGCCCCGAGGGTGGCGCCGACGAGCGGCAGCAGGTCGGCGAACGCCACCCACAGCGCCAGCACGACAGGGCTCGGCACCCCGAGCGCGACGAGGCACACGAACGCCGCGACCCCCGCGATCGCGCTGATCAGCAGATTGCCGATCATGTAGCCGCTCACCGCCGCTGCGGCATCCGACCCGACGCCGTTGACCCTCGCGTGCTGCCGGCGGGGGATGACGCCGCGCACCGTCCGTGCCATCGCCACCGACTGGGTCAGGAAGAGAAACGTGATCAAGGTGATCGTGATGAACGCGAACACGGCGCTCAACAAGGTCTGGGCCGTGTCGAACCTAGACGCCGTGAGACGGTCGGCCGCCCTCGTCAACTCGGCTTCGTTGTCCTTGACGTAGCTGTCGACGTGCAGTTGCTGCACGATCCGACCGACGGGGCCCTTGCCGTTGGCGGCCTTGTGCACCGTGCCCGGCAGATCGGTGAGGATTGCCGCCAGTTGTGTCCGGACGGGCAACACGAACAGGACCGCGAGTCCGATCATCGTCAGCAGTGTCGAGAACACGACGATGCTGGTGGCGAGGGTTCGCCTGCCGCGGACGCGTTTCTGCACGATGTTGACGAGCGGCGCGAGCACGATCGCGAAGAACCCGGCGATCACCACCCAAGTGAGGATCCGGGCGGTGGCCAGGACGACCAGGATCGTCAGGTACGTGGCGAGCACGACCCCGACGGCCCCGACAATGGTCCGCCACGGCACCGCCGCCCAGGAGCCCGGTTCGTCGACCCGCTCGTCGTCGGGATGGAACGCGGCCACGAGACTCGCCGACTCGGGCGTCCCGGCCCGCTCGAACTCATGGCCTGCAGGGGAGGCGTGCATCGTTCCCTGGTGTTCCCCGAACCAACCTGTCTCAAACCCCTCCCCACGCGGAGCGCGCCGAAGGTCTCGCCGGAGGCGGCACCGTCAACGGACCGCCAACGTGATCACGAACGGGAGATGATCGCTGCCCCGGGGCTTCAAGTTGCGGATCTTCAACGCGACGATCTGGTCGTTCACGAGCGCCTGGTCGAGGCGGGCGACGACACCGAAGGCGCCGAGCGGCCACACCGACTTCAGCGAGAAGGACGGTTTCCAGGCCTGCCCCAGCGAATCGATCGCATCGTCCAGACCGACCTCCAGCAGTTCCTCGAACTCCGGACGGAACTCGGTGCTGTTGAGATCTCCCGCCACCACCAACGGACCGGACACCGTTGGGACGTAGGACTTCAGTTCGTCGATCTGGTCCTTCCAGATCTCCTGACCATCCTGGTCGAACGTCGACCTCGGATTCAGCGCGGCGATCGTCGTCAGGATGCCGCCGATCTCCACCTCGCCAACGGCGAGACGGAGGGGCCCTATCGACCGCACGGCCGAGTGCGGGCCGAGAGGCAGACGCGACGCGATGGCGACTGCATAGTCGCTGGTGTCGGTGGGATCCGAGACCCGGTGAGGATGCGAGACGTCGCCGCCGACGGAATCGAAGATGCGCATGAACTGTGGTGTCGCCTCAGCGACCACGATCACGTCGGCGCCGCTCTCGGTCAGTTGTTGAGCTGCCGCTTTCGGTGTGGTGTTGTCCACGTAGACGTTGGCGACGGCCAGACGGAACTGCGGCGCAGCGTGCGCCCAGGATGGCACGCGCTGGGAGATCAGTCTCGGGACCACCAGCACGCCGTGGTACGCGGTCAGGAACGCGCCCGCGGCGGCGAGCAGCAGATGCCCGCTGAGCACGGCCGCGACGGAGATCACCGGCGCCAGGAAGAGCACCAGTGGCAGGACGTCGTACGCGACCGCGAGCACCGAGCCCTCGTCGACGGTGAACCAGATCTGCAGGCGGTGGGTCACGACAACGGCCGCCAACGACGCACAGACGAGCCAACCGATCGCTGGGAGGACCGGCACTGTTCTGCTGCTGAACTCGTCGGCTGAGCCGTCGATGTGGCGAGCGACGAACGGGATCGCGACGACGAGCAGTCCGCTGGTGATGGCGCACACGGATGCGGGGAAGCCGCGACGCGGTCGTGGTGACGCAGCGGTCGTCGCGTCCGGTCTCGCTGTCATCGGGGCACGGTGGAGCGGCTCGCGGAAGACGGCACGCGAACCGTCACCGCACGTGGGACGACGTGGACCCGTAGCTTGTTCGTCTTCGGACGTGCTCCACCATCGAGTTCGTACGGCAGTCGTGTGCGGGTTTCGACCGTGATCTTGGCGGCCTGGGTCATCTGGACCAGCGGCGACTTCTCGGCGTGTCCGATGGATGCACGGGTGAGCGTGCGCAGCCACTGCCATGCACCGTGGGCGGTCATCACCGCGACGTCGAGCTTGCCGTCGTCGGGTGAGGCGTGATCGAAGGCGGTGACTCCGCCCCCGATGGACCCCACGTTGGCGATGAGCACGCAGGTTGCCTTGTCGTCGAACCAGGTGTGGCCGTCGATGCGGACGGTGGTGCGCACCGGTTCCGAGCGGATGTGTCGGGCACCGCTCCAGATGTAGGCCACCCGGCCGAAGCGGTCCTTCATCTCCGAGTCGGCGTCGCGGATCATCAGCGCGTCGAGACCGATGCCGGCCATGACGGCGAAGTGCTCGCCGTTGATCTTGCCCACGTCGATGGTGTGGTTGTTCCCGTGCAAGCCGACTTCGACGGCTTGTTCGAGGTCGATCGGGATTCCCAGGTTGTTGGCCAGCAGGTTGGCCGTACCCGCGGGAAGGATCGCGAGCGTGACGGGTGATCCCACGGTGGCGTCGATGCAGCGCTGGACGCTGCCGTCGCCACCCCACACGAAGATGAGATCAGCGCCCTTCTTGATCGCTTCCTTCACTCGGGCGGGCATCTTGCTGCTCTTGGGCACTTCGAGCCAGATCGGATCGGTGACTCCCTGCTCGGTGAGCACGTCGCGCAGCCGACCGAGGCCGCCTCCGAGCACCTTGGCACTGTGGGCGATGACGGCTACGGAGGTCATGCGTGACTCCTCGAGGTCGGGGGAACGGAGGTGTTCGCGGCGGCTGATTCGGTGGCGAGGACGGCGCTGGCCTTTTCGACGGGTGCGCCGAAGTGCAGTAGCCGACCGCCGTATGCGATGGAGGCCAGGGCGAAGCAGGCCCAGCCGAGCGCAAGGCCGGCGATGACATCAGTGAGCCAGTGAGCCCCGAGCAGCACTCGGCTCGTCGCGACAGCGATGGCGATGCCGCCGGCCACGCCGGCCAGGATGGCCTTGGCGCGACGGCCTCGGCCGCGGCCCGCAACCAGTGCGATCGCAGAGTACAGGGCCGCACTCGCGGCGGTGTGGCCGGAGGGGAACGAGAAGCCGGATGCCGAGACGAGTCGGGCGATGTCGGGGCGATCGCGCCCGACCACCACCTTGATGAGGTTGGTGATCACGAGTTGACTGGCCACCACGGTGATCAGGAAGGCGGGGACGGCGCGCGTGGGAACGCGGTGGTACTCGATCATCGACACGACGAGGCACAGCGCGATCACCACCGGCGTACTGCCCAGCTGGGTGATGATGCGCACCACCGACTCTGCCGTACCGGTGGTGTGTGCCGCTCCCCAGCGGGCGGCCGAGTCGTCCCACCGTGCGAAGCCCTCGCTGGTCTGGACCATCTCGAGCACGAGGCCGACCGCGAGCGTGAGCCCGGCGATCATCGCCAGTGCGACCGTCAACAACAAACCCGTGGCCTTCGTCGTGTCACGGCGGTCGAGGACGAATCGTCGCAGCGCCGGGTGTCGATGTGCCTGTTCGACGAGCCCAAGCGCACCGGCTCGTACATCCGCAGGGTCGGCCACCCGCCCGCGCCGAGCGACGAGTGTGAGGACGACGGTCACGACGACCGTTGCGACGGCGACAGCGATCAGGACCGGCACCGGCGGCCTCCACGGGCACGGCGCGACATCACGCCAGGACCCCTTCGTGTGCGGCAGATTCCTGGACGTCCACCCTCGGGTCGGCGGCCCCGGCGCTCGGGCTGACCACAGCGGCACCCTCTGGCGACCGCGCCAGCACTACCGCGGCGAGGGCCACCGCTGCGCCGCCCAACACGATGCCGGCAAGGGTGTCGGAGAAGAAGTGCATGCCGCGGTACAAGCGCGACAACGCGACGATGGCCGGGACGAGTGCGCTGAGGACAACGGCCACGACTCGCGCCCAGCGCTTGCGGGTGTGCAAGAACACCACCACAGCGATTGCGGCGTAGGCGGCGGCCGCCGCGACGTGCCCGCTCGGAAAGCTGGAGCCCACGGGCGAGCCATCGAGTCGCGGCACGTCGGGTCGATTGCGCCCGACGACGGTGGTGACGGCGATGAAGGCGGCGGCTTCGATGACGAGGGAGACGACGAGGAAGACCGGTTCGAACC
>JBAVTH010000015.1:0-2879 GCA_049696035.1 Ilumatobacteraceae bacterium | reverse complement strand
GGCCCGCGGCGCGTCGACACCGTGGAGAGCAGATCGGCGGGGTCGCGCCCGTGGACGAGACCGAACTCGTCCGCCACCGCCACCACAGCGAAGAAGGACGCCATGTCGTCGTCCATCTTCGCGATGTCCGCGTCGGCCCCGAGGCCGCGACAGATCGCGGCCAGGCGCAGCATCGTCTCCCACTCGTGCGGCATGTCAGGGTCTCGCGGCAGGATCGCCGGCGAGTAGTTGGCGATGTTGCGAATGGAGAATTGGTAGAACGCGAGGTCGTAGTGGCTGCGTTGCAGCGCGGTCGGCACGGGCAGGATGACGTCGGCGTGGCGGGTGGTCTCGTTGACGTACAGGTCGACGGAGACCATGAACTCCAACGAATTCAGCGCACGGGCCAAGCGTTCGCTGTCCGGCGTCGACAGCACGGGGTTGCCGGCGATCGTGATCATCGCCCTGATCTGGCCCTCGCCGGGCGTCTCGATCTCGTCGATCATCGTCGCGGCCGGCAGCTGCCCGAACGCGCCTGGCAGGCCGCGCACCCGGCTGCGGAAGGTGGCGTAGTCGGTGCCGGCGCCGATGCCGGGGCGGCCGCTGGTGTTCATGCCCAGCGCCGCGGGCTCGGCGAACATGGCACCCCCTTCGACGTCGAGGTTGCCGGTGCACAGGCTCACCACGTCGATCAGCCAGCTCGACAGGGTTGCGAGGTCTTGCAGGCACGTGCCGATCCGACCATGGATGGCAGCACGCGACGACGCGAGTCCGTGCGCGAGCGAGCGGATCCTGTCGGCGGCGATGCCGCACATCGGCGACACGGCCTCCGGGGTGAACGGCGCGAGCGCGCGACCGACGTCGTCGAGCCCGTCGAGGTGCTGGCCGACGGCGCCCGGCGCGACCAGACCGTCGGCGAAGCAGACGTTGGCGATGCCGGCGAGCAGCGCGGCGTCGGAGCCGGGAACGATCGCGAGATGTTCGTCCGCGGCCTCGGCGGTTGCGGAGCGCCGCGGGTCGACCACGATGAACCTGCCGCCGCGTTGCTGGATGGCGCGGAGGCGCCCCGGCCAATCGGGTGCAGTGGCGATGCTGCCGTTCGACTCGAACGGATCCGAGCCGATCAACAACAGCAGCTCCGTGCGGTCGAGGTCGGGCACGGGGAAGGCCGTCCGGGCGCCGTAGAGCACGCTCGACACGATCTCGCGTGGGCGCTGATCGACGCTGGCCGCGGCGAACCGATTGCGGCCGATCGCGCCGTACAACAGCGGGAGGTACACGATGCCACCGAAGTTGTGCGACCACGGATTTCCCGTGTAGATGCCGACGGCGTCCTTGCCGTGTTCGACGACGATCGGCCGAAGCCGTGCCTCGATCACGCCGAGCGCCGTCGCCCAATCGGTCTGCACTAGTTCGCCGTCACGCCGTACGAGCGGTGTCCGGAGACGGTCCGGGTCGTCGTGCAGACCCTTCAGCGACGAACCCTTCGGGCAGATGAAGCCGTGGGAGAACACGTCGTCGAGGTCGCCGCGAATGCGACGAACCTCGCCCTGTTCGATCTCGATCTCGATCGCCAGCCCGCACGTCGCCTCGCAGAGTGGGCAGGTGCGGTAGTGGGTGGAGATGCCAGCGGTACCCGTTCCTGTCATGACACGGTGCCGGCGTTGGCGCGTTCGAGTTCGTCCGCGCCGTTCAGGTACAGGCTCTGCGAGACGTACGAGGTGTCCAGTGAGGCTGCCTGCCGACACAGCTCGGCCTTCAACGTTCTGGCCTCCACCGTGATCTCATCGCTGCCGGCATCGAGTGCCAGCAGGTCGATCACGTGCAGCGCGACGTGCACGTCGCCGCGCTCGGCGAGCGCGCGTGCGTGGGCGATCACTGCGCTCGGATCGGCGAGTGCCGCACGGATCTCGCGGGCGACATCGGCGGGGTGTGCGGGGTTGAGCGAGGTCGGGTTCTGGTCCTCCCACCAGCCGAACTGGCTGCGATAGACGTCGCGCAGCACATGCGCTCGCGACGTGTAGCCGTCGGCCAGCCACGGCTTGTCGAAGATCTCCGCCGGGTACTCGACCATGTTGACGATCTCGTGGCTGTTGTACCCCTGGTTCATCAACCCGACCACCGTCGAGTGACACCAGCGCAGGGCAGTGCTGGTCGACGTGAGGTACTCCTGGACGGCCTCTCTGCCGTGCAGCGGCGGGCCGAACTCGCGGATGAGCAGCTCCGCCGGATAGGTGGCCAACCGGTCGAGCGTGTCGGCCCACCGAACAGGGTCGCGCAGCGATCGCTGCGGACTGCCGACGTTGGGCAGGAACGGGATGCATGCCGGCCCGCCGTAGAGGATGCGGTCCTCGCGCAGCCAGACCGCGACTGCATCGTCGGTCTCCGACGGTGCCCACACGACGTCGATCGTGCGATCCGGTGTGTTGATCGTCAGTGACGACGCGAACGTCTCGTTGGGTTCCATGAACTCGAACGTGCGCCCGTCGAAGGTGCCCCGCGGATAGCGGAACTGGCGCTCGATCACCCGGTTCTGCAGCCCCTGCGTTTCCACGTAGCGGCGCTGCCGGCGCACGACGTTCTCGTGAGCGATCACCCGCGGCACGCGCCCATCACGCTGCACCGCGGCGAGCACCCACTCGCGGGCGGACAGGTTGTAGCGCTGGTGACCGTGGCTGAACACGATCGCGTGGAACGGATCGTCGAGGCGCGCCCGAATCGCCGCCATCGACGCGGCCCCTTGATCGCCGGTGTCGATCTGCACCAGCCCGGCGCCGGTGGTGATCGTGACCAGCCACCCCGCTTGCGGCTGGCCGTACACACCCGGTGCGATCTCGACCAACGCATTCGAGCCGGCGAGCGCGTCGCCCGCTCGATCGGTCGCCGGCTCGTCGCTGGTG
>JBAVTH010000014.1:0-3422 GCA_049696035.1 Ilumatobacteraceae bacterium | reverse complement strand
TTCTTCAACGCCGCCGTGCGCTGCACTGCGACGACCGTCAGCGCGGGCGGCGGCGGCGCAGTGGTGGTGGTTGCGGGCAACGTCGTCGCCGGCACGGTGCTGGTAGGCGCAGTCGTGGCCGGAGTGGTGACGATCGGGGGCACCGTCCTGGGCACCCGCGTCGGCGGGGTGGTCGGCGCCGGTGTCGCCGGAGTGGTGGGCGCGGGGGTGGGCGACGGTGTGGACCTGGTCGTGTTGCGCGTGACCACCGGCGCAGGCGTGGTGGGCGCGGGCGCGGTGACGGGCACCGTGGTCGCGGAGCTCGGCGTCGTGGTACCCGTGGGGGTGACCACCGGTGGCACGCTCGATGGCGGCACGGTCGTTGGCGGCACGGTCGTTGGCGGCACGGTCGTTGGCGGCACGGTCGATGGCGTTGGCGCCACCGGTGAGCCGTTGCCACCGTTGCCGTCCGCCGCGACGGCGAGCGTGGTGGACGTGCTCGGGACCGCCGCGGATCCGTCGCTCCTGCCGAGTGCTCCGGCCACCAGGGCGAAGAGCACGAGGCACGCGGCGACCACACCGCCGGCAGCAGCCTGCTGCTTCTTGGGCATCCGGGTGACGGTGGCCAGCAACCCCTTGCCACCGAGGCCGGAGAGGTAGGCGGCCGACGACACGCCGATCAGGGCAGGGATGAGCGCCGCTCGCAACGTGTTGTTGGTGTCGGCCAGCTCCGCGACCAGGCCCTTGCACGAGTCGCACCCGTCGAGGTGGGCGTCGATGCGGCGGCGATCACGTGCGGAGAGCCCGTCGCGCACGTAGGCGCCCAGGTTGGCGGCGCACTCACGACACTCCGCTGCTTGCTGATCGCGCAGGTGCGCCTGCAGGTAGGCCTGGCGCAGGCCTTCCCGGGCGCGGTAGGCCAGCGCGGCAACAGCGTTGGGGGCGAGGCCGAGCATGGGGGCGACCTCTGCAACGCTGCGGCCTTCCACCTCGGTGTGCCACAGGACGAGCTGCCACCGTTCGGGGAGGGTGGCGAACGCGACCGCCGCGAAGGCACCGTCCTCCTGGCTCTTCGCCGAGTCGAGCAAGGCGACGTTGACCTCGTCGCTCATGTCCTCGGTGGGTTCCTCGCGGTTGCGGCGCACCTTGTCGTAGAAGACGTTGCGGACGGCGGTCACCAGGTAGGGGCGGAACGACACATCCGGCCCTCCACCCGACTGCAGCGCCCGCAGCACGCGGGCGAAGGCCTCCGACGTGACGTCGTCGGCGTCGGAGCGCGACCGGGTGAGCGCCCGAGCAGCCGCCCGAGCGGAATCGACATGCCGGCGATAGAGCTCGCCATACGCATCGGAGTCGCCCTTGCGCGCACCAGCGATGAGCTCGGCGTCGCTGAGTTCTCGCATCGCCATCGTGGTGGCCAACAGGCTTCGTCTCCTCAGTACGTGCGCGCGCCGACGTACCCCGGCAGCCTACGCGCAGAAATCTTTCAGCTGAATGACGTCATCGACCAGCCGCCATGACGTCATTCACTCGTGCAGATTCGCCGACGGGCTCTCGACGCGTGGCTCCACGACCTTCGGGTCGGTTGGGGCGAGCGCGCGTTTCGCTCGGTCGACGCGATCACTCCCGTCGTCGCTGTCGGCCAACTCGGCGATCTGCACACGATCGGCCATCACCTGGCCACCGAGGGCCAGCAGCTCGACGACGTGCTCACGTGGTTCCGGCTGCTGGCCACTCGGTCACGCGCATTCCGTCACCTGCTGGAACGTGGCGGCATCATCAACCTGGCCAGCGGCTGGGCGGATGGTGTGCTGCACCAGGAGTACGGCGCGCAGGCGGTGGCACCCTTCGAGGTGCTGCGGCTGCGACTGCAACAGCAGGTCGAGCTCACCAGCAGCCTCGGCGAGTCGCCCGGCACGCACCTCGCGCTCGTCGTGATCGAGTGCCACGGCGCTCCCGACTGCGCTGCGCGCGTCACCCACCACGCACGGGCCACGTTCAGTGCCGGCGAGACGATCGCAGCCACGCCATCGGGGAAACTCTTGGTCCTGGTGCATCGCGATCAGGACGTCCGGCGGCGTACACTTCGCCTCGCGGATGCACTGCGTCACGACGATCAATTGCGCGGCTCACCAGTTCGGGTGTGGATCGAACCGCTGGCCATGGCGGCCGAGCACATCGATTCCCACCTCCTCGGCTTGGCGAGCTGAGGGTCTCTCCCGTCGACCCTCAGCTCGCCGCCTTCTCCTCGCACTCACCCACCAAGCTCCGTCGGCAGCAGTGCGCCTCCTACACTCGCCCCGTGCGCCCGCGATCACACCTTCGTCTCCTCGCGGCGAGCACACTGCTGGTGCTGGCCGCCTGCAACGACGACGGCGGCTCCGACCCCGCAACCACCGTGTCGGTCGTGGCCACCACCACCACCGGGCACCTCGACGACGGGGCCTTGGTCGTGGGCGCGGTCCTTCCCAGTAGCGGCGGGGCAGCCGACATCGGTGCGTCGATGAGCGATGGCCTGGCGGTTGCGCTGGCGGAGATCAATGGCAGCGGTGGCATCAACGGCAGGCAGGTGCGGCTGATCGTTCGCGAGGAAGGCGAGAACCCGGCCACCGCCGGCCTGGCCGTTCAGGACCTCGCGCAGTTGGGGGTCGACGCGATCATCGGGCCGACATCGTCGACGAACGTGCTCGGCACACTCGGTCGGGCCGTCGATGCGGGTGTGCTCACGTGCAGCCCGACCGCGTCGGCGCTGGCGCTCGACGACTTCCCCGACGACGGGTTGTTCTTCCGCACCATTCCCAGCGACACGTTGCAGGCAACTGCCATCGCCGGTCTCGTGGAAGCCTCCGGCAGCAGCACCGCCACGGTCGTGTACCTCGACGACGACTACGGCCGCCCCTTCGCTGCCGCCACGCAGGCGGCGATCACCGCCCAGGGCACCAAGGTGACGGGGACCGTCGGGTTCACCCCCAGCGAAGGCTCCATCACCGCCGCCGTGGAGAGCGTGCTGGCGAATCGACCCGACGTGATCGCGGTGATCGCCGACGGCACCACCGGCCCCGCCATCATCAATGCGATCGATGCAGCCAACGACTCCAAGGTCACGTTCGTCGTCAATGACGCGATTCGCCGGCCGGCAGCATCGGCACAGCCGTTCGCGGCAGGGTTGGCCACCCGGGTCGTCGGCGTCTCCCCACTCGCGTACGCCCAGTCCGCTGCGTTCACCGACGCACTCCGAGCGGTCGACCCCGAGGCCACCGGGCTCTACGCGCACAACGCGTACGACTGCCTCAACATCGTCGCCCTCGCTGCCGCGGCGGCCGGGTCGAACCAGCCGGCCGACATCGCGGCGGCCATTCCCGCCGTCACCTCCAGCGGCACCGGGTGCACCATGTTCGACGACTGCAACGCCGCACTCGCCGAAGGCCGCAACATCGACTACA
>JBAVTH010000013.1:0-2367 GCA_049696035.1 Ilumatobacteraceae bacterium | reverse complement strand
TTGGTGGGCATCAGCGGGTGGGAGATGCGCAAGCGCAACGTGATCCTCCCCGGCGAGGTGTGGGGGCCGGGCCAGATCATGGACGACGGCGCCAATGGCGCGCAGGAGTGCCTCGACAGGGCCAAGCCGCACATCGACGCCGCGCTGGCGGCCGGCAAGGCGGTGGGCATCGGCCTCGGCTTGAAGAACTCCGGCCTCGGCAACGGCCTGCGCGAGGTGTGCGCGGCGGTGGTGCGGTTCCGCAGCGCCGACGGCAAGGTGGAGGTGCGTCACGGCTTCACCGAGATGGGCCAGGGTGTGCACAACGTGGCCATGCAGACCGCCGTCACCGAGCTGGGCATCGACCCTGCCCGCATCGAGGTGCTCGTCGACACCACTCGCGAGCTGGGCTTCGGCCAGACCACCGGCAGCCGCGGCACCCTGATGGTGGCGGCCAGCGTGCAGAACGCCTGCGAGGTCGCACTCGCCGCCGGGTGCGCCGAAGACGTGGATCACTACGCCGAGTACGTCGTCGACTGGACGCAGAAGCTCGGCGACCCGGCCGTGCCGAACCCCACGATCCACGCCGCCTTCGGGTACGCCGCGCAGGTGGTGATCGCGGATCGTCAGACCGGTGCCGTGGAGAAGGTCGTCGCCATCCACGACGTCGGCCGGGCCGTCAACCCGCGCCTGTGCGAGGGGCAGATCGAAGGGTCCGTGCACATGGGCCTGGGGTACGCGCTCACCGAGGACTTCCCCTCCGATGAGCTCGGGTTCCCCACCAACATGACCTTGCGCAGCCTCGGCATCCTGCGCCCCAAGGACGTGCCGCCGATCGAGGTGGAACTGGTGGAGGTGCCCCAGCCGAGGTCGGCGTACGGCATCAAGGGCGTCGGCGAGATCGGCCTGGTGCCCACCGCCGGTGCGGTGGCCGCCGCCCTCCACATGGTGGATGGCGTGTGGCGCACCTCGCTGCCGATGGGGCGCACTGCCGGCGACTGAGAGGCCGGCGCTCCGCCGTGGTCAACCGTCGCGGAGCACATGCAGCTCCGCATGCCCTTCGACACAGTGCCGACCGGCCGCGGTCACGCAGCGTGTGGGTCGTACAGGGTCAGCTCGTCGGGTGTCGGCGGCTCGATGATCGTGGCCCATTCGCGCAGCTCGGCGAGGGTGATGGCCCGGCCCGTGTGGTGCAGTTCGCGTCCTCGCGCCTCGATGCGGGCATGCAGTTCCTCGACCGGCGCGGCGAGGTAGTGCAGTTCGACGGTGGCGCCCAGCCGGCGGGCCTCGGTGCGGGCAAGGTCGCGTTCGGCGCGGCTCCACAGGCCCCACTCGATCACCACAGTGGCCCCGGTGCGCAGCAGGTCGAGCGCGAGCGCGCCCTGCAGCAGCTCGATGCGCGCACGCGCCTGGGCATCCCACAGATCGATGCCGAGCGCGACCATCCAGTCGTCGGCGCACAGGCGGACGGCATTGCGTTCGTGGGTGAAGCGGGTGGCCAGGGTGGTCTTGCCCGCGCCTGGCAGCCCGCAGATCAGGATGAGATGACCCGACATCTCCGCCAAGGTAGTGCGGGTGCGGGCTGGGTTTCCCCGAGGCGGCGCTACGAAGCGCCACGCAGCAGGGATCGGCGCAACGCCCAGACGGCACCGGAGAGGAACACAGCGGCGAAGCCGGCGAGGACGAGCAAGGGCGTCAGAATGCCGCCGATGCCGTCGCCGTCGAAGATCAGCTGTTGCCAGGCGGTCATCGCCCAGTACTGCGGCACCGCGTGCGCCACGCCACGCATCGTCGGAGTGAAGACCTCCAGCGGCACCATGCAGCCGCCGAGTGCGCCCAGCACGATGCCGACCGGCGGTGTGATCGCTCCCACCCGGTCCTCGTCGCCGCCGAGCGCCCCGACCATCAGGCCGGCCCCGGCGCCGACGAGACCGAAGGCGAACACCAGCGCAGCCGCGCCGATGGGAGAGCCCCAGTCGACGTCGAAGGCGAACCTACCGACGGCCAGGATGAGCAGGGACTGCAGCAACGAGACGATCAGCCAGGCGGCGAGGAGCCCGGCGATGATCGTGCCCGAGCCGCCCGGCCCGGCGAGCACTCGCCGCAGCACTCCCGTACGCCGCATGCGCACCAGGGCTGCCCCGCTCGCCATCGAGTTGATGAACACGAACAACACGAGCTCTTGTGGGGCGACGAGTGAGAACTGGCTGAGACCGCTGCGTCGTTCGCGGCCGACATCGGTGGTGGTCACCTCGATGGCGGGGAGCGCCGCGCTCAGCCCGGAAGCGGTGTCGCGCGCTGCGGTCACGTCGGTGCCCGTGATCCCGGCAGCGAAGCGGGCGGCGTCGGCAGGGGCCACCACGATGGCCGTCGCCGAGAGCACGACGT
>JBAVTH010000012.1:0-3292 GCA_049696035.1 Ilumatobacteraceae bacterium | reverse complement strand
AGTCCTGCTGTTCAACGGCAAGGAGACGACGAGTTACCATCCGCTGGTGCGCAGCATTGTCACTTCGCGGGGTCACAGGATCAGCTACCGCGCGCAGGGTGACGGTACGCCCTTGTTGTTGCTGTGTGGCTGGTCTCGGTGGGCTGATACGTGGTGGGACGCCGGATATGTCGACGGGCTCGGCGAGGGGTATCGGGTGATTGCGATCGACCGGCTTGGCCACGGTCATAGCGACAAGCCGCATGACCCGGCCGAATACCTCGAACAATTGATCGTGGCCGACATCGTCGGCGTGCTCGATGCCGAGCGTGTCGATCGTGCACTGGTGTGGGGGTTCTCGATGGGTGCGAGGAACGCAGCGTCACTGGCGGTGATGCAACCGGCGAGAGTCGCAGCATTGGTCTGTGGCGGCGGTGCACCGCTGCCAGGCTCGCCGGGAGCGCGGGAACGTGCCCTGGAACTTGCCGAGCTCGTGAAAACGGTCGACGGGATGACACTTGTTCTACGGAGCATCGGGACGCCGGACGACGGAATCGCCTTGAGCCTTGAACGCAACGACCCTGCGGCGCTCTCGGCGGCCTTCGCGGGCGCGGCCGAGTGGCGGCCCGAGGCAGACGACATTGACGCGCCGAGTCTCTGGTACAGGGGCTCAGACGACGATGGTGGATTCTGGGTCGAGGATGTCGAACTCGCCACACGTCTTGGGGTCGAGATACGAGTGTTACCGGGCGCCGACCATGTCATGTCGTTTCGCCGGGCCGACGAGGTGCTGTCATTCGTTCGACCGTTCCTCGAACAGCATCGCCCATGACCCTGGACGCCACCGCTCAAACTCGCCACACCCCTGACCTTCGCGTCCGCTGCAACCGGTTCCGCAGCCGCTGTTGTGCGCTCTCCGGAGGAGAGGAGGTACCGATCGGCTGGTTCCGGGTCGGTGCCGGTCGCGCCGACGAACGAAAGATTCAGGCTCTTGATCAACGTCGAGGAATAGCTCTACGAGGTCAACGCAGGTCCAGCACGAGCGACTGATTCGAACTGCCGACGCGACCATCGAGGTCGAAGACGGCCGTGTCCGTCATACCGATGCCGTGCGTACCGTGATGAGTCGCGCTCGCCATCCCCACCCATTCACCTCTCAAAGGTCGGAAGAGGTGAATCGTGAGATCCGGGTTGACGAAGCGATGCGAGCCCCACGGCAGAACCCCGGAGATCCCACTGGCAAAGTCGACTGCCGCGGCGACGCGCTGCAACGGCGTCAACGCTTGCTCGGCGAGCAACGGCACGCACACCCGGATCCAACCGAACACGGGCCCGACGCCCAGCTCTGATTCGCCAACGTAGCGATGCTCGGTGCCACCGTTGTGGAACGCGACCGGCGCATCGTCATCACGGCGTCCCGCGCGACCGTCAGCTGGTCCCGATGGCGCTGGTTCGATGAGCAGCAACGGCCCCAGATCCGTGTCATCGAACGGGAGCGGAACGTGTACAGCGCGGATCCGCAATACCCGTGCCCGTGCCAGCACTGCTCCAGTATCGGCCTTGGTGATCGTGGCCTCGACGATCGACACCTTCCGCCCCGTTCGAGTGACCTCCGCGTGATACCGGAGTGGCTCGACTGGCACCGGTCTCTCCAGCTCGACGGTCATCCGAGCGATGAACCAGTCGACCCCGTCGGACGCCAGTTGCTCCACCGAGTGAGCCAGCAGCGCGGCGACCGGGCCTCCGTGCAGCCACTCGAGGCTCCATGGCCCTCTGGATAACGGCGTCGGCAGAACGATGTCCTCGCCCACTCTGACGAACAACGCCGCAGGCAGGCTGACGTTCGTGTCGGTCACGGGCCTACGACCGGGATCGAAGGAGACGGGCAATCACCGCGTCCACTCGCCCCGGTTCCATCCCGCCAAGACTTCCAGCTCTGAGCGCGTGACACAAGGCACCGAGACACACAGATCACCTGTCCTCGGAGCGGGGACGCACACTTCGCTGGCCCAGTCCGGTCGCCGTCCGCTCGAGATCATGCGATATGCAGTGTCGGCATCGTTCGGCATCGGCGGTGGCGACCACGGTTGCCTGGCCGGCCAGTGCGGCGGCGAGATGGACGGCGTCGTAGCCGCGCAGTCCTTGTATGAGTCCCGTGGAGTGGTGGGGTTTCGGGGGTCCACCGTGAGGTGAGCCCCCATCATCGAGACGGTGGCGGCCAATCGCGGCACCGAGATCTGGAGGTCGACGGCGTCAGTGCTACATCAACTGAGCGGTCGCCGATCCAAGTGCCACGGTCAGTTCGTTACACCTCGCGACATTTCATCGTGAGCTGGGCATCAGCGCCACGTTGCCGGTGCGAGAGACCGATCCGCCTCAGGGCCGACGAATGCGTTCAGCCGGCCTCACCAGGTGTAGACGTCCATCACGAATGCGGCAAGCGCGGCGATACCGGCGATCTTGAGGGTGCGCTGGCCCAACTTGTCGATCTTCTTCTCTATCCACACCCTGTTCAGCGAAACCCGAACCCACGACTGGGGGCCCATCACCATCACCGGACCCGTGTGGTCGAGCATCATCTCAAGAGCCGTGTTCGTCACCGCCCTCGCATTCGTCCTCGTCTTCCGTTACAAACTCAGCGTCCTACGCGTGCTCGCAATCTGCGCCGCAGTCGGAGCCGCCATCTACCTCGCCAGGCGCTGACGCCGATCTCGAGCTCGCACAGACCCTCGAGTGAGACCCTCAACCCACAGGATGGGCCCGTCAGCGACGGTCGGCGGGGCGCCAGACCCCATGGCCGAGGAACCGCTGTGCCATAGCCCACGCCATCCCTGTTGCCCGGTTGTTCGCCGTGGTGGCCTTCGGGCCGCTCCAGCCGCCGTCGACCGTGTCATGGAAGATGCGCAGCCAGCGGTCGAACAGGTCGGGTGTGAACGGCGCACGGTCGTGCAGGTGGCGGTGGCTTTCGATCACGTCGATCTCGTAACCGGGGGCGTAGAGCAGGACATGGCACCAGTAGTCGGCAACCGTTCCGATGTGGGCCTGCCAATCGATGAATCCTGGGCCGAAGTTGAAGTACGGCGCCAACAGATCGTCCTGGCCGACATCGACGTACTGACGTGTCACCATCTCCACGATCTCCTCCTCGGTGTCGAGGTCCCGTCCCCGATGCGTCCACGGCCCAGACCGGTTCAAGCTGTCCACCCGCACGACACCTGGCACCATCGCCGCATCGGGTTCACGGAAGAACTGCACATAGAACCGGGCATCCGTCGACGGCTCGACCTGATGCTCGATCCCGGGCACGACCACC
>JBAVTH010000011.1:0-2446 GCA_049696035.1 Ilumatobacteraceae bacterium | reverse complement strand
CCTTCGCTGGTGCGGTCGGTGCACATGTCGCACTTCATCATCTGGTCGAAGTCGGCGACGTACTTGGGGACCCCGAACGGGCAGGCGAGCACACAGTTGGAGCAGCCGATGCACCGCGGTTTCAGCGCCGATTGGACGATGCCTTCCTCGGTTTGTTTGATCGCGTCCGCAGGGCACACCTGTGCGCAGGTGGGGTCTTCGCAGTGCATACACACCATCGGTGCGGTCTGGGTGCTTGTGGCGCGGTCGACGCGCTCGAGGTGGATCAGCGACTGGCCGCGATGGGTGCCGCATTCGGCGCACGCTTGAACGCATGCTTCGCAGCCAATGCAGCGGCTCTGGTCGATGACGAACACCGGGTTGTCGTCGATGCCGAACTGCCCGGATCTCACGGCTGGTCTCCGTGCAGTTCCATGTCGCGGGCATCGGTCGTGGCGGTGTGTCCGCCGGCGCGTTCGACGCGTACGGCGGCAACTTTGAACTCGGGCATCTTCGACAGCGGGTCGACGGCACGGTTCGTCAACTGGTTCGCGGCCTTGTCGCCTGGCCAGTGGTAGGGGATGAACACGGTGTCGGGTCGGATCGTGTTCACCACATGCGCCGGCACGGTGATCGTGCCGCGCCGGGAGGTGACGGTGACGAGGTCGCCGTCGGCGACACCGATGCTGTCGGCCAGGTGTGGGTGCATCTCGCACAGTGGTTCGGGGTATTGGGCGACGAGCGCAGCGATGCGCCGGGTCTGGGTGCCGGACAGGTATTGCGACACGACGCGGCCGGTGGTCAGCAGCAGCGGGTAGTCGTCGTCGACGACCTCGGCGGACAACTTGTAGGGCACGCCGTGGAAGCGGGCTCTGCCGTCGGGGAAGTGGAACTGGCCGCCTTCGTGCAGGCGTGGGGTGCCGGGGTGGCCGGCTTCGGGGATCGGCCAGAACAGGCCCATCTCGTCTTCGATGCGTTGCCAGGTGGCTCCGGTGTAGTCGGCGGTGCCACCGGTGCTCGCTCGGCAGAGCTCGTCGAAGATCTCCTCGGTGTTGGAATAGGGGAAGTACTCGCTCTTGCCGAGGCGTTCGGCGATGTCGAGCAGGATCTGCCAGTCCAGGCGGGCTTCGCCCGGTGGGGTGACGGCGGCGTTGATCTTGATGATTCTGCCCTCACCGCTGGTCGAGGTGCCCTCGTCCTCCTCGTGCAACGAGCCGGGCAACACGATGTCGGCGTGATGGGCGGACTCGGAGAGGAAGAAGTCGATCACGGCGTAGAACTCGAGCTTGTCGAGCGCCTCGCGGGTGAAGTTCGAATCGGGCGCCGACACGAGCGGGTTGAAGCAGATCGACAACAAGCCCTTGATGGTGCCGTCGTGGATCGCTTCGATCAGCTCCTCCGCCGGCAGGCCCTTGCCGGGGATGTCGGCTTCGTCGCAGTTCCACACCTTGGCCACCGCGGCACGGTGCTCCGGGTTGGTGATGTCACGGTTGCCGGGTAGCTGGTCACACTTGTGGCCGTGCTCGCGACCACCTTGGCCGTTGCCCTGCCCGGTGATCGTGGACACCCCGCAACCGGGTTTGCCGAACTTGCCGGTGGCGAGCCCGAGGTTGATCGCGGCGAGGACGTTGTCGACTCCTTTGGTGTGCTGCTCGATCCCGCGGGCGTGCAGCATCATCCCGGTCGCGGACGTGCCCCACAACTCTGCAGCTTCCTCGATCCGCGCCGCAGGGACCCCAGTGATGCCGGCAGCCCAGGCCGGTGTGATGTCGGCGACGGCTGCTGCGGCGTCGTCGAAGTTGACGGTGTGGTTGTCGATGAAGTCGTGGTCGAGCCAGTCGCGTTCGATCAACACATGGAGCACAGCGCCGAACAGCGCCGAGTCGGTGCCCGGACGTACGGGCAGGAACAGGTCCGCTGTGCGGGCGAGTGGGACGACTCGGGGGTCTTGGACGATCAGCTTGGCGCCCCGGTCACGTGCCCGCCAGATGTAGCTGGTGGTGATCGGGAACGTTTCGGCGACGTTCGATCCGGCGATCCACACCACATCGGCGAGTGGGATGTCGCTCCACGGGTTCGGTGCCCGGTCGACGCCGAGTGCCTTCTTGTTGCCGGTGCCGGCGGAGACCATGCAGAAGCGGCCGTTGTAGTCCAAGTTCGCGGTGTGCAACGCGAGGCGGGCGAACTTGCCGACGAGGTAGCTCTTCTCGTTCGTCAGCGACACTCCGGACAACATCGCGAACGCGTCGTCCCCGTGCTCGGCCTGGATACGTTTGATCGCGGACACGACCTTGTCGAGGGCCTGATCCCAGGTGATGTTTCGGAACCCGCCCGGTGCGGTGGCGTCGCGTTCCATCGGATGCAGCAACCGGTCCGGGTGACTGCCTTGGAGGTAGCGCTTGACACCTTTCGGGCAGAGCTTGCCTTCGTTGAACGGGAACTCGTACCACGGCTCGAAACCGACGAC
>JBAVTH010000010.1:0-3737 GCA_049696035.1 Ilumatobacteraceae bacterium | reverse complement strand
CTTCAGCGTCATCGGATTGGCACCGGCGGCGACGTTGCGGAGGCCCTCGCGGACCATTGCCCACGCGAGCACGGTGGCGGTGGTGGTTCCGTCACCGGCGACATCGTCGGTCTTCTTGGCGACTTCTTTGACCAGCTCGGCGCCGATGCGCTCGTACGGGTCCTCGAGGTCGATCTCCTTGGCGATGGACACACCGTCGTTGGTGATCGTGGGGGCTCCCCACTTCTTCTCCAACACGACGTTGCGGCCCTTGGGCCCGAGGGTGACGCGAACGGCGTCGGCGAGCTTGTTCATGCCCGCCTCGAGTGAGCGGCGTGCGGCTTCGTCGAAAGCGATCTGCTTCGGCATTTCGTTCCTCCAGGAATTGAGGGTGATGGTGTTCGCGCCCGGGCTGACACTCGGGACACGAGAGTGCTAGCACTCTAAACCCTTGACTGCTAAAGCAGCAACACGCGGCGGTGTGGTTGCGGGCGAGGCGGCAGGTCAGCGGCCGCGTTCGAGCACGACGGTGGTGAGCGTCTCGGCGGCGCCGAACTCGGTGGTGAACCGTTGCAGCAGCGCGTTCAACCCAGCGGTGCCGGTGACGTGCACGTGCACCTGGAAGTCGGTGCGGCCGGTGACATGGGCCAGCCAGGTGACCTCCGGGCAGGTGAGCGCGCCTCGCCGGAAGCGGTCCACGTCGCCGGCCCGCACGTCGATGACGGCCTCCAGATCGCGGCCGAGCTGCCCGTGGTCGACGTCGACGGTGAAGCGGCGGATGACCCCGGTGCGAGTGAGGCGGCGCACCCGATCGGCTGCGGCGTTGGCCGACAGGTGCACCCGTTCGCCCAGGGTCTGGTACGGAATGCGGGCATCGTCACGAAGGATGGCGAGGATCTCGCTGTCGATACGATCAAGACCTGTGGAATCCGCAGCCATAGTGTCGATTCTTCCACAAGATCCGCTGCATTCGCAGCCGCAAACGCCGGATACTGGTGTCATGACGCACACCGAGTTCCTCTCCTCCATCCTCCGCACCGTTCGCGTGAGCGGGGCGACGAGCGCCCTCGAGCAGCTGCGCGCCGAGCGCCCCGCCTTCCACGTCGACACCACCCGTGGTGCGATCTACCACGACACCCGAGCGGTGTTCTTCGTCTGGGCGGTCGAGCGTCTGGTCGCCGGCGGGCTCAGCGACTTCGGCGTGCTGTGGCACCCGCTGGTGGAGGCGAACAGCCCGCAGGTGTGGTGGTCCACTGCCACGTTGGCATCCGACGAGGCCGTCGAGCACTTCGTGCCGTCCGAGCTGGCCCGCCCCGGCGAGCCGCAGCCGGTGGAATCGATGGTGCTCGCCGCGGCCTGAGAAAGCAGCGCCACGCGCGGTTCTATGAACACGTGGCGCGATATGCGATCATGTCGGCGTGACGGTCGATGTGCTCGTGGTGGAGGATGCGCCGGAGTTCGCTCGCGTCGTGTCCGCCGTCTTGCAGACCGCCGGTCACGACGTGCGCATCGCCACCACCATCGCCGAGGCGCTCGACGAGCTCGAGGTCAAGGCACCCGATGTCGTGGTGCTCGATCTCGGGTTGCCCGACGGTGACGGCCTCGACCTGTGCCGCACGATCCGCGAGCGCAGCAGCGCATATGTGCTGATGCTCACCGGGCGCGACGACGAGGTCGACAAGCTGCTCGGGTTCCGCCTCGGCGCCGACGACTACGTGACCAAGCCGTTCTCCGCTCGCGAGCTGGCCGCCCGCGTCGAAGCGCTCTTGCGCCGTCCGCGGGTCGAGCTGATCAGTGACCACACGCGGGCGTTCGGCGAGCTCGTCCTCAACACGGTGTCCCGCGAGGTCATGGTGGCCGGCTCGCTGGCCGACCTCACCCGCATCGAGTTCGATCTGCTCGACATGCTGAGCGCCAGTCCGAAGGTCGTGTTCAATCGCCAGCAACTGCTGGAGAAGGTGTGGGGGCCAGGTTGGTACGGCGACGACCACGTGGTCGACGTGCACATCGCCAACCTGCGCAAGAAGGTCGATCAGCCCGGCGTGAAGAGCTGCATCCGCACGGTGCGCGGCGTGGGCTACTCGATGGGTGCGTAGTGGGCAGCCGGTCGACGCCGCCCTGGTGGCGGGCGATCGCTCCGAGCGAGGCGTCGATCACTCCGTCCAGCTGTTCTTCGCTCGCGCCGGAGAGTGTGATCCGGTCGTGATCCGTGGCCGCGATTCCAGCGCCGGGGGTGGGCACGACACGCACTCACCGTGTGCTGCGCCCTATGGTCAGCGGCATGCATGTGCTGGTGGTCGGTGGCGGTGTGTCGGGGTTGGGGTCGGCATTGGTGCTGGCCCGCCAGGGCCACGCGGTCACCGTTGTCGAGCGTGACGACACGCCCATGCCCGCATCCGCGGACGAGGCGTTCGAGTGGGATCGGCGAGGTGCTCCGCAGGTGCGCCACAGTCACGCGTTCCTCGCCCGCATGGTGGGGCTGCTACGTCGCGACTACGCGGATGTCTACGCCCAGCTGCTGGCGGAGGGCGCCACCGAGATGCGCTTCGGCGACGACCTGCCACCGACGATCACCGACTTCGTCCGCCTGCCGGAGGACGACGAGTTGGTGATGCTGGCGTGCCGGCGCACGACGTTCGAGTGGGTGCTGCGCCGGGCTGCGGTGGCGGAGGGCAGGGTCACCTTCCGCACCGGAATCGGGGTCGACGGTCTTCTCGCAGCCGGCCCTCCCGCTGCGGTGCCGCACATCACGGGCGTGCACCTGGCCGACGGCACCACGCTCGATGCCGATCTCGTCGTGGTTGCCGCCGGTCGCCGCAGCGCCCTCAGCGACTGGCTGGCCGCCGTGGGAGCCACGCCCGTCGCCGAAGAGGTCGACGACACCGGCATCGTGTACTTCAGTCGCTTCTACCGCTTGCGTGCCGGCCAGGTGTATCCGCCCCGCACCGGGCCCATCGGCGGCGACCTGGGGTACCTGAAGTACGGCGTGTTCGTGGGCGACAACGACACCTTCAGCGTCACGCTGGCGACGCCCACGGCCGACGACGAGTTGCGCAAGATGCTCGCCGACCCCGTCGTGTTCGACGAGTGTGCCCGCCAACTGGTGGCCACCGCTCCCTGGCTCGATGGCCGTGCCCAGCCGATCACCGACCAGGTGCACGTGATGGCCGGTTTGTTGAACCGTTGGCGCGACCATGTGGTGAACGGTGTCCCGGTGGCAACGGGTGTGCTGCCGGTGGGCGACGCGGTGCTGTGCACCAACCCGCTGTACGGCCGCGGCTGTTCGACGGCGTTCTGGAGCGCTCACCTGATGGCCGACGCGGTGGCCGCCCACGCCGACGACCCGGTTGCGCTGTCACTGGCCTACGACGCAGCACTGCGCAGCGAGATCTTCCCCTGGTACCGATCCGGTGTCGAGCAGGACGCGGAGGCCCGCCGGGTGGCTGCCGCGCTGCTGGCGGGCGAGGATCCCGACGGCGATCCCGATGACCCGCGAACCTTCATGCGCAGCGTGTTCCGTGAAGGTTTGCTGCCGGCTGTCCGTAGCGACGCGGTGGTGCTGCGTGCCTTCTTCCGAGGTCTGAACCTGCTGGCCACACCCGATTCGCTGGTCAAGGACGCCGACGTCGGCGCGCGTGTGCTGGCCGCGTGGCAGGACCGCGAGAACCGCCCGCCGGAGCCGGCACTCGGGCCGAAGCACCGCCGCGACCTGCTCGCCCTCCTGCCCGCCTGAACCCGGTCCCGCGATGTGTCGCGGT
>JBAVTH010000009.1:0-2935 GCA_049696035.1 Ilumatobacteraceae bacterium | reverse complement strand
GGCTGGTACGTGACGAGCAAGTCGCTGCTCCGCGATGCTGACGGCGCAGTCGAGGGCATCATCGTCGTCAGCTACGACCTGCGTTCGAGCTCCACGAGCAACCCGGCACACACCGGGCTCCAGGCGGCGATCGATCTCGTCCGTCGATCGTTCGCCGAGCCGCTCAGGGTTGCCGACCTGGCCGCGGCTGCAGGCCTCTCCACCACGCAGCTCGAACGAGCGACGCGCCGCACCCTCGGCCTGTCCCCCAAGCAGCTGCTGATTCGCACGCGTATCGACGAGGCACTCCATCGCCTCGACGACACGGCGGCACCGATCGCGGCCATTGCCGGCGAGTGCGGCTTCTACGATCAGAGCTCGTTCACCCGTCTCTTCCAACGGGTGGTCGGCATCACGCCTGGGGCCTATCGGGCACGCCAGCGAAGGTAGGCTGCACACCCTTATGGCCAGCACTCATCTCTCGCGAACCGCCTTCGAGCGCCTCCAGGCCGAGCACTACGACCTCACCACCCGCGGCCGCATCGAAGTCGCCCAGAAGATCGAGGCTGCCCGGCTGTTGGGCGATCTCAGCGAGAACGGCGACTATCACGCCGCCAAGGACGAGCAGGGCCACATGGAAGGCCGCATCCGTCAGCTCGAGCACTTCCTCGAGCACGCCGAGATCATCGAGACCGGCGCCGAAGGCGTCGTCGCCACTGGCACCATCGTCACGATCATGTACGAAGGCGACACGCCCGACGACGCCGAGACCTACCTCGTGGGCCACATGGAGGAGAAGATCGGCGATCTCGACATCATGAGCCCTCAGTCACCGCTGGGTGCCGCACTGGTCGGCGCCGCCGAAGGCAGCTGGGTGGAGTATCAGGCGCCGAACGGCATGCTGCGAGTGCAAGTGCTGAAGGTGGCGTTCACCTGAGCGATCAGCGCAATGGCAAGGTGACGTGATGTCCATCCGTGACGGCAAGGCCGCCGATTCCGCGCCCCACCTCCCACACGGCGCGGCGATGGAACTACCGGGCCGCGGCACCACCTTCGTGCGGACGATGGCCGGGCCTCCGCACGCACCGACGGTGCTGCTACTGCATGGGTGGACCGCCAGCGCCGATCTCAACTGGTTCACCTGCTATCGGCCGCTCTCACGCCACTACCGCGTGGTCGCGCTCGACCACCGTGGGCACGGCAGGGGCATCCGTTCGAAGAAGGCCTTCCGCCTGGAGGACTGCGCCGACGACGCGCTCGCGGTGTGCGACGTGCTGGGCATCGACAAGGTGATCCCCGTCGGCTACTCGATGGGTGGGCCGATCGCACAGCTCATCTGGCGCCGGCACCCCGACCGCGTGCGCGGCCTCACGCTGTGCGCCACAGCCCCCTACTTCCTCACCTCGCGAGAGGAGAAGCTCGGCTTCATCGGCCTCTCGGGCCTGGCCCGCCTCGCCCGGCTGACCCCCGCCCAGACCCGTCAGTGGCTGACGGAGCAGTTCTACCTGCAGCGCAAGAGCGATGAATGGGAACCCTGGGCCATCCAGGAGGCATCGCTGCACGACTGGCGGATGGTGCTCGAAGCCGGCCGGGCGATCGGGAAGTTCAACTCGCGTGAGTGGATCTCCGACGTCGATGTTCCTACGTCGGTGCTGATCACGATGCGCGACCGCGTCGTGCCGGTCAGGCGGCAGGTGCGCCTGTTCGAAGCCATCCCGAAGGCAGAGGCGTTCCGCGTCGACGGCGACCACGACTCCGTAGTGGCTCAGGCCGACCGCTTCGTCCCGACACTGCTGCGAGCCGTTGCATCGGTGGTCGAACGCACCCCCCAAACGCCGGCGCACGGATCGCGATGAAGCACCCCTGGCGCGCCGTCGTCGCACTCGGAATCGGGGCGGCAGCTGCCCTGGTCGTCCGCCCGACGGCGCTCACGCACCTGCGTACCGGCCGCGCACAGCGCAACGCCGATGTCGCCAAGCTGGGCGTCACGATCGGCAGCCACTACGCCAGCACAGCGGCACGCAAGGTGTTCGCCGGCGCCGAGCGGCGCATCGAGCTCGACCAAGCCCGCGAGCTGCGCACCGCCGAGGCCGTCGCCGAACGGCTGGGCAACATGAAGGGCGCCCTGATGAAGCTCGGCCAGATGGCCAGCTACGTCGACGAAGCGCTCCCGGCACCCTTGCGCGAGGCGCTCGCACAGCTCCAGTCCAATGCGCCGCCGATGAGCGCGGCGCTGGCTGCCCAGGTGATCGAGAAGGATCTCGGTGCGCCTCCGGAACGGCTGTTCGTGGAGTGGGACCCGCAGCCGATCGCGGCTGCCAGCATCGGCCAGGTGCACCGCGCCGTCGTCGTCGACCCCTCCACCGGGCTCGAACGGGCAGTGGCGGTGAAGGTGCAGTACCCAGGCGTCGGCGAGGCCGTCGCCGCCGATCTCCGCAACGCCAACCTGCTCGGCATGCTGCTGCAACAGGGCTTCGGCGGGCTCAACCCCGACGACATGGTGGCCGAGATCAAGGAACGCCTGGCCGAAGAGCTCGACTACCGGCTGGAAGCGAGCAACCAGCAGCGCTTCGCCGACCACTACCGCGGGCATCCGTTCATCCACGTGCCGGAGGTTCTGCCCGCCTTCAGCGGCGCCCACGTCATCACGAGCGAACTGGTCGACGGGGCCACCTGGCAGCAGATGCTGGAGTGGCCGCAGGAGGAGCGGGACCGTATCGGCGAGGTGCTGTTCCGCTTCGTGTTCCGCAGCCTCTACGGCATGCACGCCTTCAACGGCGACCCGCACCCCGGCAACTACCTGTTCCATCGCGATGGACGGGTCACCTTCCTCGACTTCGGTCTGGTGAAGCACTTCAGCGACGACGAGATGGGCACCTTCATCGCCATGGTCAGGGCAGCCGCATACGACCACGATGTGCCCGAGTTCCGCCGGGTGGTCGAGCAGGCAGGCATG
>JBAVTH010000008.1:0-1741 GCA_049696035.1 Ilumatobacteraceae bacterium | reverse complement strand
TCGTCGTCGCGGTACTCCCGAGGAGGACTTCACCGGTCCGCCCATCGATGGAGATCTCGGTGCCGGCGCGCAGGACGAGTTCGCCGACGTGGAGGCCCTCCTCGTCGATCAGCATCTCGCCCGCGCCGACGACCGCGGGGATCCCCCAACCACGGGCCACCACGGCAGCGTGACTGGTGATACCGCCGCGGGTGGTGAGGATGCCGCGAGCGGATTGCATGCCCAGCACATCGTCGGGCGTGGTCTCGTTGCGGACGAGGATCACGGACCTTCCCTCATCGGCGGCGTCGATGGCGTCGTCGGCGTTGAAGACGATCTCGCCGGCGGCCGCGCCGGGTGAGGCCCCGAGTGCAGTCGTGAGCAGCACCGCGGGCCGCGCCTCGTGGCTGGCGAACGTCGCGTGCAGGAAGGCACCGATCGCCCCGGCCGGTACCAGCGCAACCGCCTCGGAGATCGTCATCTCACCGCGCTCGGCGCGTTGCACAGCGTCTTTGATGATGGCGGCGAGTGATTCACCCGAGGCGCTGTCCATGTGCTGTCCCTTCGAACGCTTCCCCCGTGCACCATGCCCAGTTCGTTGGCGACACCTGGTGACCGCTGACACGGTACTTGGGCCCGACCGACTGGGCGAGGTCGGAGACGGACCGACGAAAGTGTCGCCGGCGAGAGCCGGACGCCGGGTTCGCTGCGATCACTCGGCCCACCGAGGCCGCGGGCAGGCCTGACTCGACGGGTCATTGTGTCAACGATGCCTCCCGCTGATGTCTCTCTGAGGGCCACAATCGCGGACCCCTGCTTCGGGAGCCATCGATCGGCCTGGATGTGGCAACCTGGTCACTCATGGACAACTCCCGAGCCGATTGGCGTGAGGCATTCGAGGCATCCAAGACTCGTGATGCCGACTACTCGACGATGTCCGGCGTACCGCTGGCACCGGTGTACGGCCCGGCCGACGGCAGTGGCGACTACCCGGGTCAGTACCCGTACACGCGTGGGCCGTACGCCTCGATGTACCGCTCGAAGCTGTGGACGATGCGCATGTTCGCCGGCTTCGGCACCGCTGACGACACCAACTGGCGGTTCAAGGAGATCATCAAGTCGGGTGGCGACGGGCTCTCGACGGCATTCGACATGCCGACCTTGCTCGGCCTGGACTCCGACGATCCGATGTCGCTGGGGGTGGTTGGCCGCTGTGGCGTCGCCTTCGACACGCTGGCCGACATGGAGGATCTCTACGCGGGCATCGACCTGGGCGCGACCACCACGAGCATGACGATCAACTCGCCGGCGGCGCCGATCTTCGCGATGTTCATCGCGCAGGCGGAGAAGGCCGGTACGCCGCGTGCGCTGCTGGGTGGCACGCTGCAGAACGACATCCTGAAGGAGTACCAGGCGCAGAAGGAGTTCGTGTTCCCGCCACGGCAGTCGATGCGACTGGTGCGCGACACGATCCTGTTCACCGCCGCCGAGATGCCTCGCTGGCACAGCGTGTCCATCTCCGGCTACCACATCCGCGAGGCCGGCTCTACGGCCGCGGAAGAGCTCGCATTCACGCTCGCCAACGGTTTCGCCTACGTCGAACTGGCGATCGCCGCCGGCCTGCCGATCGACTCGTTCGCCCCTCGTCTGTCGTTCTTCTTCAACGCGCACATCGACTTCTTCGAGGAGATCGCCAAGTACCGCGCCGCGCGCCGCATCTGGGCGCGCTGGCTGCGCGAGCGCTACGGCGCGACGGCCGAGC
>JBAVTH010000007.1:0-21026 GCA_049696035.1 Ilumatobacteraceae bacterium | reverse complement strand
CGATGCCCTGGCGGCCCAGAGTGCGGATGGCCGTCCACGCGGGGAAGCACCGAGCGCGCCGCGACGACTCGGGCGCGAACGACGAACCGTCGCGGAGCTCTTCGCCGGCGACGAGGTACGGCGCGGCGAGACGCAAGGTGTCGGCGTGGCCGGCAGGGTCGCGGGTGATCGCGGCGCCACTGTCGTAGGGCACGTTGAGCCACTTGTGCAGGTCGACGGCCCATGAGTCGGCGCGATCGTGACCGTGCACGAGCGAGCGGCGGGACGGAGTGGCTGCCACCCACAACCCGAACGCGCCGTCGACGTGCAGCCACGCTCCGTGTGCCGCACAGGCGTCGGCGATGTCGTCGAACGGATCGAACGACCCCGAGTTCACGTTGCCGGCCTGCGCGCACACGATCGTGGGCGAGCCATCCGGGAGCTGCGCCAGCGCCGCGGCAACGGCGCCGGGCACGATGCGGCCCTGCCCGTCGACCGGCACCTCGCGCACCTGCGCAGTGCCGACTCCGAGGAACTTCAGCGACCGCCAGATGGTGGTGTGCGCCTCTGCGCCGACGATCACGGTGACCGGCGGGCAGCCGGCCAACCCGTCACGGTCGGGGTCGAGGCCGGCGCGGCGCAGCACGGTGCGTCGAGCGATGGCGAGGCAGGTGGTGTTCGCCATCTGGCCGCCGGTGACCAGCCCGACGGCGCTGTCCGCGGGCAGACGAAGGAGGTCGAGCAGCCACTCGCCGACCACCTCCTCGCACACGGCGGCGGCCGGTGAGGTGACACCCAACGCCGCCGACTGATCCCACGCCGCCGACAGCCAGTCGGCTGCCACGGTGGCCGGCACCGCTCCACCGGTGACGAACCCGAAGTAGCGCGGGCCGGGGCAGGCGACGAGCCCGGGCCCTGCCGCAGCGGCCAGCGCGTCGATCACATCGGCAGGGTCGGCGCCGGCTTCGGGCAACGGCCCACCGAAGGCGGCGCGCAACGACGGGAGATCGATGGCCTCGACGACGGGGCGACTGGGCAGTTCCGCGAGGAACTCGTGTGCGTGCCGTTGCGCACGCTCGAACGGATCGGTGGTCATGACCCAGCAACCTATTGCGGTTCCGGACAGCACCCGTGACGTCGATCGGCTACACGTAGCGCAGTGCATCACCGGCGTTGACCCGGGTCGCCCGCCGGGTCGGGCCGACGACGATGAGGGTTGCGAGGGCGACCGTCGCGGCGAGGACGACGAGGGCCGTGGCCGCGTCGAACACGGTCGCGATCTCGAGCTCCATGATCGTCAACGTCAGCCGCGCGAGCCCCCACGACAGCAGGTAGCCGAGCGGGAGGCCGAGAACCCATCCGAGCACCGCCTGCACGGCGCTCTCCGCCGCGAACGCACGGCGGATGTCGCGTGCCCGAGCACCGACGCAGCGCAGGATGCCGATCTCGCGGGTGCGTTCGATGACGTTCATCGTGATCGAGTTGACGAGGCCGACCATGCCGATCGCCACCACGACACCGCCCACCAGGGTGATCATGTTGAGGATGGCGTCGTTGGCCGCCTTGTTCTCCGCCTTGACCGCGTAGAACTCCTCGGGGGCGACTCGATAGCCCGCTGCAGTGAGTGCGTCCTCGACCGCATTCGTCGTGCGGTCGACGTCACCGTTGCCGGTGTGGGCCATCGACAGCCAGAGCACGTTCGAGGCGTCACCCCAACCGGTGGCCGCTTGCAGCCAACGCAGCGGCACGTAGAACGCTCGGCCATTGTCCTGCTGGTTGCCGTCGACACCGATGATGCGAAGGTCCATGTCGCCGCCGCTCGTCGTGACGGTGACGGTGTCGCCTGCACCGAGCCTGTTCTCGCGTGCCGCGTTGGGACCGATGATGGCGACCGGCGCACCTCGCAGCGCTTCGTCGGCGTCGAACCAGCGACCGGTACGCAGGTCGGGGCGGTAGAGCGCCGTGCCCGTCACACCGAACGCGTGGTACGTCTCACCGGCGTACTCGATCGTGTTCAGCAAGACCGGTTCCACCTGCTCGACGCCGGCAGTTCCAGCTGCGATCTCACGGGCCGCAGCGTCGAGTGGTGGAGAACCTGCCGGTGCGAACACGCTCGCGTCCCAGGCGATGTGGGAGTAGTCGCTCTCCAGCTCCCGCCTGAACGAGATCGCCATGTTGAGGAACCCCAGCGCGGTCGCGACGGCGAGCGAGATCTGCAGCGTCGTCGCCGCCGTCCGTCGCTTGTTGCGCACCAGGTTCCGGGCGCCGAACCTGACGGTGCGGGGCAGCAGCCGGCCGTGGAGGAGGAAGCGGTCGACTCGCGACACGCCGAAGGTGACAGCGGCACTCTGGCTCTGCAGTGCCTCGCGGACGGGGATGCGCAGTGCACGCCGCAGTGCAGGTGCGGAGGCGCCGACGGTGAGCACCACGGCGAACACAGCGCTGAACGCGACGACGGGGATGCTGACCGCGAACCGGCCAGGGACGCCCAGCACGCTGCTCGTCACGAAGCCCGCGATCATGTGCGCGAGCGCGATGCCGATCGGTATGCCGACCACGACGCCGAACCCCGCGAGGTACAGCGCCGCACGGAGGAAGACACTGGCGATCTGGCCACGGCTCCCGCCGATCGCCTTCATCACACCGATCTCGGAGGTCTGCTCGGCCATGAGGGTGTTCATCGTGTTGGTGATCAGGAACACCGCGGTGATCAGGGCGAGCCCGGCGAGGACGTACACGAACGTGGTCATCTGGTGGGCGAACTCCCGGCCCGGCCAATCGCCCGCTTGGCGGACGACGGGCAGGTCGGTGAGGGCGCCGACCCCGACGCTGGTGTCGAGCCAGGCACGCAGCCGCGTGGCGGTCTCGCTCACCGCGCCCGACCCGGTGTCGTGAAGCCGGAACGCAAGGCTGTTGACCCCGGAGACACCGGCGAGCGCTCGTACCGTGTCGCTGGAGGCGTACAGGACCAGCTGCTTCGGACGCTCCCACGCCCCCTGCAAGAAGGCCAGGCTGCGGGCACCGCCCGACACGTCGAGCGACACGACGGACCCATCAGGGGCGACGAGGCGGACTGGGTCGCCCGCACCGAGGGTGACGTCGACGGCCTGTGCGTTCCCGTCGTCGGAGAGCACTGCGCCATCGGCGGGGACCGTGCCGCTCGTGACGCGTACGACATCGATCGACTGCTGGGTGAAGTCGTCGACGCCCCACAGCGTCACCGGTATGCGGCGGTCGCCGACCAGCGCACGCGTGGAGTACCTCACCCGCGCGCTGACCGACTCGATGTTGGGGATGGCGGCCAGCTCGCCGGCGGTGCCGGCGTCGAACTCCATGTCGCGCACCGGCAGCGTGATGTCGTACAAGTGCGTCTCGCGAACCTCGGCGTTCATGGTGTGATCGATCAGGCTCGGCACGGCCAGCATCCCGATGCCCGCCACCGCCAGGGCGATCGTCGCCGAGGTGAGGATCGCGCGGGCGCGGCGGCGCCCGAGGTCGCGCCACGCCTTGCGAGCCAGCGTCGTGCCCATGATCAGGATCTCCTGGTGTCGCCCACGACCAGGCCGTCGCGAATCGTGACGACACGCGGCGAACGTTCGGCGAGGCCGTTGTCGTGCGTCACGTAGACGATCGTGGTTCCGGCGGCGTTCAGCCGGCTGAGCAGGTTGAACATCTCGTTCGCGGTGTCACTGTCGAGGTTGCCGGTGAGCTCGTCGCCCATCAGGATCGGCGGGTCGCTGGCGAGGGCGCGTGCGATCGCCACCCGCTGCTGCTCGCCACCCGACAGCTCGACGGGCAGGTGATGGGCCTTGTCCGCCAGGCCCACCAGGTCGAGGTTGTGGAGGGCCCGCACCTCTCGCTCACGCGCCGTCCCGACGCGTGCGAACTCCATCGGCAGCAGGGCGTTCTCCAGCGCGGTCAGGGTGGGGAGCAGCTGGAAGAACTGGAAGACGATGCCCATGTGCTGCCCCCGCCACGTTGCCAGCTGCTCCTCGTCGAGGGTGTCGATGCGCCGGCCGGTGACGGTCACGGTGCCTGCAGTCGGTCGGTCGATGCCCGACGCGAGGTTCAGGATCGTCGTCTTGCCACTGCCGGAGGGCCCGACGATGGCGACCATCTCTCCGGGCTCGATGGCGAGATCGACGCCCCGCAAAGCCCGGTAGGAGAGCTTGCCTGTGCGGTACTCCTTCTCGACGCCGGTCAACCGGATGATCGCAGTGTCCGTGGTGGGCGCGACCTCCTCCGGCGCGACACTTCTCGAGGCTGTCACGATGCCCCTCCTTCCACACGGTCGGTGGGCTCCACTGACAGCGTGCGCCTGTGGCACCGCTCGCTCAAGAGACCAAGGCCCCGCGCTCAGCTCGATCTCAGCGTGGTGGGCTCATCCTCGCGGGCGCAGACCGCCGGCACCGCCTGAGTGCCCGGTCCCCGACGAGAGCGAGCTGTAGTCGGGCTTCACCGGTTGGTAGTTGCTGTCCAACAGCGGGGAGGAGATCAGGTAGTCGGCCGTGGCCCGGTTGCACGCGATCGGGATGTTCCAGACGACGGCGATCCGCAACAGGGCTCGCACGTCCGGGTCGTGCGGTTGGGGCTCCAGTGGGTCCCAGAAGAAGAGCACCAGATCGAGATCGCCCTCGGTGATCTTGGCGCCGAGCTGCTGGTCGCCGCCCAGTGGCCCGCTCTTGAACAGCGACACGTCCAGCCCGAGCTCTCTGGCGATCATCCCGCCGGTCGTGCCGGTGCCGTACAGGTCGTGCTCGGCCAGAACATCGCTGTTGAAGCGCGCCCACTCGAGCAGATCGCGTTTCATGTTGTCGTGTGCCACCAGCGCGATGCGGCGCCGCACGCCTTCACGCGGGCCGATCACCGGCATGGGCTGCTCGGTGGGTCCCGAGCGGACTGGATGTGACTTGGCAGCTCTCGGCATCTGACACCTCCGCCCTGTCGAGCGTAACAACCAGGCCGGACGGCCATGTTGCCGCCGAGTGAACAGCGAACGACGTCGTGGGCCATCCCGCAGGGGACCGCCAGCGTGCCGCGCAGGGTTTCGCGTTTGTTTCTCGCTTCGACTGCGCCATGACCGCTTCGTCGCGTGCAATGGACCGTGCCGGGCCACGGGGTTCCGGCTGCCTCCACGGCACCACACGAAGAAGGGATGTCATGCGCACTTTCCACACACCACAGGTGACCAGACGTCGAACGCTCGGCATCGGTCTGGCTCTCCTGGCAGCTGGCGCCATCGTCGGCATCAACCCGACGTCGGTCGCTGCGGGGCAAAGGCCGTTGCCGACGCCGTCGCCGGTCGTCATCTCCGAGCTGACGGCGCAGAGCTTCAAGATCGGCATCGGAACGTCGAGCAGCAAGCTCTACTCGGTGTACATCGACGGCCTTCTCCGCGTCGCCGTGGTCCAGTCGAGTCAGACGGCGAAGGTGCCGGTCACCGGCCTCACACAGAACACGTCGTACACGGTGCAGGTCGAGGAAGTGGTGCCCTCACAGCAGTTCCGCACCTCCCCTCGAACGGCGCCGCTCGTCGTGCGCACTCCGGCCTACGTTGCGCCCGTCCTGCCGGCGTCGCCCACCGGCGTGCAAGTCGGTGACGTGACCGCGCAGTCGGTCCGACTGTCATGGTCGCCTTCTGCCGGCGCCGTGAGCTACCGCACCTGGGTCAACGGGATCGCGGGCGAGTCGACAAGCGCCACGTCGTTGGTCGTCGGTCCGACTGAAGGGCTCAACGGTTCGACGCCGAACCCGAACCTCCGCACGGGCAGGGTCAATCGGCTGGCCGTCGAGGCGATCAACTCGGCAGGCGTCGCATCCCGGCTCGCGGAAGTGACCGTGACGCTGCCCGGCACCGCGGTCGCCGCACCGACAGCTCCCGGGAACCTGACGGTGACCGGTGTGTTCAACGACCGGATCAGCGTCAACTGGAGCCGCTCGTCGGACCCGCTCAGCACCGACAGCAACACCCTGTCGTATCGCCTGCACGTCGACGGTCGTCTCGTGAACTGGACGTGCTTCCAGTACTGCTTCGGGACGACCGGGGCGCTGGCGAACTCGCTGGCACCGGGGACGACCTATCGCATCGGCATCGAAGCCGTCGGCCAGAACGGGACCGTCTCCGACCTCGTCGAGGTCGTCGCGACGACCACCATGCCCTGACCGACCGATTCGCGACGCTGGTTGCAGAGTGCAGCTCTGCAACCAGCGTCAGCTGCCGGGGAGCGGCAGCGACACCACGAACCGCGCACCGGGTTGGTGCGCGCGGTCGAGCTCGAGGGTGCCGCCCGCACGCGTGACGATCTCGCGGGCGATCGACAGGCCCAACCCTGCGCCACCGTCGTGCGCGGAGCGGGCCTGATCGGCGCGTCCGAATCGCTCGAAGATCACGGCGTCCATCCCAGCCGGCACGCCGGGGCCATCGTCGACGACCGCGAGCACGGCGCACCCGTCGCGCTCGGTGAGGGAGAACGAAACGATCGATGCCGCATGTCGTTCCGCGTTGTCGGCGAGGTTGGCGACCACGCGGCGAAGCCGATGAGGGTCGCCGAGCACCTGCGCGGCGCCGACCCCGGACACGTCGACGGCTCGACGCCCCAGCGCGCGCAGTCGATCGGCCTCGGCGAACACGATGTCGTCGAGGTCGACCGGCGACAGTTCCCCGACCGCACCCTGATCGGAACGGGCGAGCAGCAGCAGATCGTCGACGAGGTGCTGCATGTGCACCGTCTCGTCGAGCAGGCTGCGGTAGGTGGCGGCTGCTGCGGCCTGGTCGGGATCGGCGAGCGACACGTCGAGCTCGGCTCGCATCCGCGTCAAGGGAGTGCGCAGCTCGTGCGACGCGTCGCCGACGAAGCGTTCCTGCGCCGCATGCGCTCGCTGCACGCGATCGAGCATCCGGTTCATCGTTGCTGCGAGTCGCGCGATCTCGTCGTTGCCACGTGGTTGTGGCACGCGCCGATGCAGCTCGCGGCCACCGATCTCGTCCACCTCGGCGCGGATCTCCTCCACGGGCGACAGCGTCCTGCCGGTCAGCCACCAGGTTGCCGCGGCCAGCAGCAGTGCGGCCAGCGGCACCAGCAGCAACAACGCCCGGAACAACGCCCGCTGCGCTTCCTCGATGTCGCCGAGGCTGCCGGCGACGTGCAGGGTGACGGTGCCCTGCGGGGTCTCGACCAGGCGCGACAGCACCATGTGGGCCTCGCCGCCTTGCTGCACCCGATCGACCGTCCGCCAGGTGTCGCCTGCGTCCGCCGGTGGCGGTGCCATCGGCGGCGCTCCCAGGATCGACGGTGCGGCGACGATGACTCGGCCGTCCTGCACCACCTGAGCGACGGTGTCCTCGCCGCCGGACGTGACCAGGACGTCGGTGGCACCGGCAGCCAACAGATCGGTGAGGTCGTCGGCACGCTGCTCGATCGCGTCGTGCAGGTTGTCCTCCAACGATCGCCGTTGCAGGGCCGCGAGCGACAGCACCGTCCCTGCGAGCACCACCGCGACCAGCACCGTGGCGATCGCAGTGATCCTGAACCTGATGGAGTGGCCCCAACGCCCGCGCTCAGACATCGGCCCGCATCCGATAGCCGGCGCCACGAACGGTCTCGATCCGCGACCGGAGGCTCTCCGGCCTGTCGAGCTTGCGGCGGATGCGAGCGATGTACACCTCGACGATGTTGGGGTCGCCCTCGAACTCCGAGCTCCACACCGCGTCCAACACGTCGAGCTTCGACAGCACCTCGTCGGGCCGCCGAGCGAGCGCGTGCAGCACGTCGAACTCTCGCGTCGTCAACTCGATCTCCACACCGTCACACAGCACTCGCCGCCGGCGACCGTCGATCGACACGCCGTCGATCGACAGCAGCTCCGGGGTCGCCGTCGACGACCGGCGCAGCAGCGCTCGCAACCTCGCCACCAGCACGGCGAAGGAGAACGGCTTGGCGAGGTAGTCGTCGGCGCCCGTGTCGAGACCCTCTGCCTCGTCGAGGTCGCCCGATTTGGCGGTGAGCATCAGCAACGGCGTCCAGTTGCCGGCGTCACGAAGACGCCGGCAGATCTGGAAGCCGTTCAGGCCGGGCAGCATGATGTCGAGCACGATCACGTCGAAGTGTCGTTCGGTGGCCCGCCACAGCCCGTCGAGGCCGTCCTGCGTCCATTCCACGGTGAACCCCTCCGCCTCCAGGCCGCGCACGATCGTGGAACCGATCTTCGCATCGTCCTCGACGATCAACACCTTCACCGCGCGCGACCTTACGGCGTGCCGAGCGGGCCGGTGCCCGCACCGGCCGGTGCCGTGTCGACCGAGAGCAGTTCGGTGCGCGTGGTGCCGCCCGACGCCCTCAGCACCAGCACCGGCCCGACGCCCTTCGCGTACAGCTTGTACTCCAGCGAAGCCGGGTCCAATGGTGTGGTGTCCTTCGTCAGCAACGCATCGCGGTACGAGCCCGCAGGCACCTCGGCCATCTCCTCGGTGCTGAGCACCTGGCCGTTGTCCTCGGCCTCGCCCTTCAGGTACTCCTGGCGGTAGGCCATGCCCGGGACCGGGTTGGCGGGGATGGCGATACCGGGGAGGGCGCCGTTCACGCCGGCCTCGAACGAGCCGGCCGTGGTCGCGATCTCGCCGTTCTCGAACTCGGCGGTCTCCTCTCCGAAGTACCAGATGTTGCCGGCCTTGTCCTGCGCGTAGTAGTCGAACGTGTCCTCGATGAGCTCACCGTCATGCGTCAGCGTGTCGCGAACGACCCGCGTGGTGATCCCGTTGGACAGCACCTTGGTCTGATCGGTCACGATGATCACGGCCGTCGCCTCCGTGCCGTCGGCGTCGCGTTCGGTGTACGTCCATCGTCGCCCCGGCGACATCGGCCAGTACGGGTTGGTGATGTCGATGGTGAAGTCGGCAGGGTCGAGCGTGACGGCCGCGCTGCCTTGCGGCAGTGAGTTGGTGGCAGATCCCGTCGCCGTCTTGTCGGCCGAATCACCGCACGCGGTGAAGAGCAGAACCGCCGCGGCGATGGTCAACGGTGTTCGGTGTTGCATGGTGCACTCCCCTGTGGTGTCGGTGGCCAACCGGCCACCTCCACACCATGCGACATGGATGCTGACAACACCCTGAACGCCTGCTCGGTCCGCGGCGACCACTCTCGGCCGCGAGCGCCCCGGAAGAGGAACCGGGACGAATCAGGTGCCGCAGAACGTCTGGTGCGTCGCCGCGAAGTCGTCGGGCGCCGGGCCGGCGAACCCGGCCCACTCACTGCGTGGGTCGAACGGATGCGTCACCACGTCCAGCAGCTCCTCGAACGGCTGCAGATCACCTGCGGTGGCCGCCGTCAGCGCACGCTCGACGTGGTGGTTGCGCGGGATGTAGCAGGGGTTCACGCGGTCCATCTCGTCCGCCACCACCATCGGGTCGCGAACCTCATCGGCCACTCGGGCCAACCAACGGGCCAGCCACTCCGGCGATGCGACCCCGGGCGGGCCACCGCGCAGCGCGCCTGCCAACGCACGGAAGCTGCCCGTGTAGTCGGCCCGCTGCGCGCCCAACAACGACAGCAGCGCGTCGAACAGGTCACGATCGCCGTCCAGCGCCACCGAGAGGCCGAGCTTGCTGCGCATTCCGGCTTCCCAGTGCAGGTTGAACCGATCCGGGAACTGCTCCAGTTCCGACATCGCCAGCGACACGGCGACGTCGGAGTCGCCGGCCATCAGGGGCAACAGCGTCTCGGCCAGGCGGGCCAGGTTCCACTGTGCGATCCCCGGCTGGTTGCCGTAGGCGTAGCGGCCGCCGTGATCGATCGAGCTGAAAACGGTGCGCGGGTCGTACCGATCCATGAACGCGCAGGGCCCGTAGTCGATGCCCTCGCCGGAGATCGTCATGTTGTCGGTGTTCATCACACCGTGGATGAAGCCGAGCAGCATCCACTGCGCGACCAGCGCGGCCTGTGCCTCGATCACTGCCGCGAGCAACGCGACGTACGGCCGCTCGGCGGTCGCGGCACGCGGGTGGTGGCGTTCGATCGCGTGGTCGGCGAGGAGGCGCACGATGGTCGGGTCGGGGAGCCGGGAGGCGTACTCGAACGTGCCCACACGCAGGTGACTGGCGGCCACCCGCGTCAGGACCGCGCCCGGCACCAAGCCCTCGCGTGCGATGTGCTCGCCCGTGACCGCCACTGCCAACGCGCGCGTCGTGGGCACACCCAGCGCATGCATCGCTTCGGCGATGAGGTACTCGCGCAGCATCGGCCCCAGAGCCGCCTTGCCGTCGCCTCCGCGGGCGAACGGAGTGCGACCCGACCCCTTCAGGTGCACGTCGCGCCGGCGACCGTCGGCGGAAGCCAGCTCGCCCAGCAACAGCGCACGACCATCGCCGAGGCGCGGCGAGTAGCTGCCGAACTGGTGCCCCGCGTAGCCCATCGCGACCGGCACCGCGCCGGCCGGCACCGCATTCCCCGCCAGCACTGCCACACCGGCCGGCGAGCGCAAGGCGGTCGGGCTGAGGCCCAGATCGACTGCGAGCGACTCGTTCAGCACGATGAGCTGCGGAGCCGGAACCGCGGCCGGTCGCCACTCCACGAACAACCCTGCCAGCTCGCGCACGAACCAGTTGTCGAGACCGGGCATCACATCGTTCACATCACTCATCCACCGGCCTGTCTAGTACAGGCAGCGCCCGTCGGCGACTCGGCCTCTCACCGGAGTGCGTCGTGATACGCCTCGCTGAGCAGCTCGCAGAACGCATCATCGACGTCGGCAGGTGACGCCACGTTGGCGACGTGCCAGTGGCGGCCGTGGTACTCGATCACCTTGCGGGTGATCGTTCGGTGCGTGGCTGCGTGGGCCAGAGCGAACGACACTGCGACCCAGTGCTGCATCGGCCGCAGCTCGGCGAACTTGCGCGGGTTCTTCAGGAAGATGCCGACCGAGACGATGTCGGGGTGGACCGGGCCGAGGGTGGCGAGGTGCCCCATCACCGCATCGAAGACCGGCCGCTCGTGCGCCGGACCGCTGGCGAAGTACTCGTCCAGCGTCAGCCCAGGCGCGCAGTCGTGCGACTGCCGCGTGCGCTCGAAGAACCGACCACACTCCGAGCACGTCCATCCGTGCGGCGACTGACGCTTCGCTGCCATCACGAGAGTGCTGTCTACTCCAGCCGGGCACCCTCGCCGCGCGCACGACACGCCCTCGCATCGGGAGCTCGCATACCGTTCACCCATGCCCGAGACCTTCGACCGCACCCGCTTCGAGCGAATCGCCCAGGAGGGCGGCGATCGAGCCCTCACGGCCTCGCTGGCAGTGGCGGTCCGCAGCGGCGCCGAAGCGGCCGCAGCCGACCTTGCCGCGCTGCTGCTCCACGTCGCGACGATCGCACCCGAGGCCCTGCCCGAGTACTACGACGGCGCCGCCGAAGGGTGGACGGGAAGGGCACCGTCGGCCGAGCCCATCATCGTCGGGCACGAGGGCGACAACGGCGCGATGTCCGATGCGTTCTGGCCGGCGTTCTGGGCGCTGGTGCTCGACCCCGAGGTCGGTCGCAATGCCGGCGAGATCACCGTCCGCACCGCTGCCCTCACCGCCCTCATGTCACCGGCGTTCGGGGCGAGGCTGGCGACGACGGCGCTGCACTACCCGGGCGTGGCGGCCGCGTTGGCCGTGGGCGACCCGCAGCCGTTCACGATGGCGCAGCTCACCGTCTGCCCGAAGGGGTCGCTGGGCGGCGACCTGCACGACCTGATCGTCGACAACAGCTTCGATCTCGAGGTGCTGCCCCGCGACCAGCTCGCGCTGTCCACCCTGCCGGTGCCGTTGGGCTACCTCAACTCGCGCATCCTGCAGTGCCACGACCTGTGGCACCTGCTCGCCGGCTACGACACGACGATCCTGCACGAGGTGGCGATCTCCGCCTTCCAGCTCGCCCAGTTCGGCCACCACTACTCGTCGGTGTTCCTGGCCGTCACCGTGACGAAGGTGGCACTCAGCCAGCCGGCCGCGCTGGAGCTGATGTTGGACACGATCCTCAGCGGATGGACGCACGGTCGCGAGACACCGCCTCTGCTGGGCCTGCCGTGGGAGGCGATCTGGCACGAGCCGATCGAGACGATCCGTGCCACTCACGGTGTCGCCGCCTTCGCCTCGCCGTACCCGGCCAACCTGTTGGAGCTGCTGCTCGCCGGCTGAGGCGGCCCAGTTCTTAACAATCGCGAACATCCACGCAACAAGCACGAAAGCGCGTCGGTTCCGCGCGCCGACGTGGGGAGACTCGGCCTCACCGACACCGAACCCCACGGAGGCCCACATGTCCAAAGCCCGCACACTGCTGCTCGTCGCGATCGGAGCACTCGCCTTCGCCGCGTGTGGCGACAACTCGACGAACACCGCGGCCACCACGCCGCCGACCGAGGTGATGGTCGAGGCCACCGACGCGATGACCGAGTCCACCGAGGTCATGACCGAGGCGACCGACGCGATGACCGAGTCCACCGAGGTCATGACCGAGGCCACCGACGCGATGACCGAGGGTACCGACGCGATGGTGGAACTGCCCGCATGGATGCAGCTGACGCTCACCGACGTGGACGGCGCGGCGTTCACTCTCGCCGACTTCATGGGCAAGCCGGTGTTCGTGGAGAACTTCGCCACCTGGTGCCCGAACTGCAAGCAGCAGCTGGGCACGACCGACGACGCCGCAGCCGAGCTCGGCGCTGACGCCGTGTTCATCGCACTCAGCGTGGAGACCGATCTGTCGGCCGGCGACGTCGCCGAATACGCAGCCGACAACGGGTTCACGCACGTCCGCTTCGCCGTGATGACACCCGAGTTCCTCGCCGCGATCTCCGACGCGTACGGCAACTCCTCGATCAACCCGCCGAGCACACCCCACTTCATCATCGATCGGCACAGCGTGGCCGGTGAACTGACCACCGGCTTCGAGGAAGCCGCCGACATCGTCGAGGCGCTGCACACCGCAGCGATGTGAGCCCCCGATGAGCGAGTACCTGGAGGCCTTCGCGCTCGGCAACGGCGCGATCCTCGGCAACGTGTGCATGCTGCCGCTCTACCCGGGCATGTTCGTGATGTTCGCCAACCAGAGCAGCAACGAACGCGCTCGCCGGGTCCTGCCGTTCCTCGGCTTCCTGGTGCTCGCCGGGGTGCTCACCGTGATGATCGCCCTCGGCGCGATCCTCTACGCCGTCAGCACCTCGTTCTCCGACGTGTTGGATTACGCACTGCCGGTGCTCTACGGCGCCGTGTTCCTGCTGGGCGTGGCGATGCTGTTCGGGAAGAACCCGTTCGCGCGGCTCTCCACCACGGCGTCGCCCGTCCTGCGCAACCCGGCGGCGACGGCCTACCTCTACGGCACGATGCTCGGTCCGATGACGCTGCCGTGCACGGGGCCACTGGTGCTCTCCGCGTTCACGATCGGCGGCGTCGCCGGCAGCGGCCGGCTGGTGGACGGGCTGCTCTACTTCCTCGCGTTCGGCCTGGGCTTCGGCTGGCCGCTCGCCGCGCTGCCGTTCCTCGCGACACCGGTGCAGCGCCGGATCACGCGCTTCCTCGGCGTGCACCACCGCGCCGTCACGGTGCTCTCCGCGCTGCTGCTGATCGGCATCGCCGTCGTCGGCTTCCGCAGCGACGTGCTGCCCAACTGGACCTGACGGCGCGAGCAGCGCGTTCGCACGAATCGGGCCGCGGAAGGGCTGCGTGCGAAACTCGCAACCCGTCCTCCGAAAGGTTCCCTCATGTCCGAAGCCTGGATCATCGATGCCTGCCGTACGCCTCGTGGCATCGGCAAGGTCGGCAAGGGTGCGCTCGCCGCCATGCACCCGCAGCGAGTGGGAGCCAGCGTGCTGAAGGCCATCGCCGAGCGCAACGAGCTCGACACCTCCACCGTCGACGACATCATCTGGAGCACCAGCAACCAGAGCAACACCCAGGGCGGCGATCTCGGCCGCATGGCTGCGCTCGACGCCGGCTACGACCCCAAGGCCAGCGGGGTCACGCTCGACCGCTTCTGCGGTGGCGGCATCACCTCGTCGAACCTCGCTGCGGGCATGATCATGTCGGGCCTGGAAGACGTCATCGTCGCCGGCGGCACCGACCTGATGTCCACCTACGGCCCGAACCGCCACCCGAATGCCTCGCCGCTGCTCGACTCCGGCAACCTGCACCTGCGGGCCATCCACCCGCAGCCGCACCAGGGCGTGTGCGCCGACGTCATCGCCACGCTGGAAGGCATCCCTCGCCGCGCGCTCGACGAGCTGGCCCTGGCCTCGCAGCAGCGCGCCGCCCGCGCCATCGCCGAAGGTCGCTTCGACCGCAGCCTCATCACCGTCACCGCCGACGACGGCACCGTCATCCTCGACCACGAGGAGTTCCCTCGCCCGCAGACCACGATGGAGAGCCTCGAAGGCCTCGCCCCCTCGTTCGCCGGCATGTACGCCTACCCGCTCGACGAAGAGGGCACCTCGTTCAAGCGCCTCGTCGAGGCCAAGTTCCCCGACCTCGAGGTCGTGCACGTGCACCACGCCGGCAACAGCTCGGGCGTGGTCGACGGCGCCGCCGCCGTGCTGTGGGCCAGCCCGGAGGCCGCCAAGGCCCGCGGCTGGAAGCCCCGCGCCCGCCTGGTGGCGATGTCGAACGTGGGCGACGACCCGACGCTGATGCTCAACGCTCCGGTGCCCGCCGCCCGCAAGGCACTCGCCAAGGCCGGCCTCACCATCGACGACATCGACATCTGGGAGATCAACGAGGCGTTCGCCGTGGTCGCCGAGAAGTTCATCCGCGACCTCGACCTCGACCGCGAGAAGGTCAACGTCAACGGCGGCGCGATGGCCCTCGGCCACCCGATCGGCGCCACCGGCGCGATGCTGATCGGCACCGCCCTCGACGAGCTCGAGCGCACCGGTGGCCGCTACGGCCTGGTCACAATGTGCGCCGCCGGCGGCATGGCCCCGGCGATCATCATCGAGCGCATCTGACCGGCGGGCCCTCGCGATGGAGTTCACCCGGTCCGCCGACCACGACGCCATCCGCGAGGGCATTCGCCGCGTCTGCACCGACTTCCCCGACGAGTACTGGGCCGCGCAGGACGAGGCCCACGAGTTCCCCTGGGCGTTCTACGACGCCCTCGCCGCCGGCGGCTGGGTGGGCATCGCCATCCCCGAGGAGTTCGGCGGTGGCGGGCAGGGCATCAGCGAAGCCTCGGTGATGCTGGAGGAGATCGCCGCCTCCGGCGCGGCGATGAACGGCTGTTCGGCCGTCCACCTGTCCATCTTCGGGATGGAGCCGGTGCGCCGCCACGGCTCTCCCGAACTGGTGGCAGAGGTGCTGCCGCGCATCGCCTCCGGCGAGCTGCACGTCGCCTTCGGCGTCACCGAACCCGACGCCGGCACGGACACGACGGCGATCCGCACGCGGGCCGTGCGCGACGGCGACGACTACGTGGTGCACGGCGCCAAGGTGTGGACCACGAAGGCGCCGCTGTGCGAGCTGTGCCTGCTGCTGGTGCGCACCACACCGCGCGACGAGTGCGCGAAGCCGACCGACGGGATGACGCTGCTGCTGGTCGACCTGCAGCGGCCTGAGGTCGACATCCGCCCGATCCCCAAGCTGGGCCGCAACGCGGTGGTCTCGTGCGAGGTGCGCTACGACGGGCTGCGGGTTCCCGTCGGCCGGCGAATCGGCGAGGAGGGGCAGGGCTTCAAGTACCTGCTCGACGGGCTCAACCCCGAGCGCATCCTGATCGCCGCCGAGGCGCTCGGCATCGGCAAGGCCGCCATGCGCGCGGCAGTTGCGTACGCGAAGGAACGCGTCGTCTTCGGCCGGCCGATCGGGCAGAACCAGGGCATCGCCTTTCCCCTCGCCGAAGCGCACATGCAGTTGCACGCCGCGGAGCTGGCCGTGCGCGAGGCGGCCTGGCTGTTCGACCAGGGCCTGCCCTGTGGCGAAGCCGCGAACACCGCCAAGTACCTCGCCGCAGAAGCCGCCTTCTTCGCCTGCGATCGCGCGATGCAGACGCTCGGCGGCATGGGCTACGCGCGGGAGTACCACGTGGAGCGCTACTGGCGCGAAGCCCGGCTGATGAAGATCGCGCCCGTCTCGCAGGAGATGGTCTGCAACTACATCAGCGCCAACGTGTTGGGCCTGCCCAAGTCGTACTAGGGCGAATCAGCCGACGCACCCGACCGCGCCGGTTCGACGAGCACTTCGCCGGTGTCGCCGTTCACCGTCACCCAGCTGCCGTTCGCGATGGTGCGGCTGGCGCCGGTCACGCTCACCACCGCAGGGATGCCCAGCTCGCGCGCCACGATCGCGGCGTGGCTCTGCTGCGCGCCGACGTCCACCACCACCGCGGCCGCGGCCAGGAACAGCGGGGTCCACGCCGGGTCGGTGAAGGGCGCGATCAAGATGTCGCCCGGCTGCAACTCGCCCGGATCGTTCGCGTCGGTGATCACCCGCGCCGGTCCGGCGGCGTGGCCCTGGCAGACACCGAGGCCCTGCAGGCGCAGCGTCTCTCCTCCGATGGCGGCGGCCGGGGCACGCAGCTCCCAGGTGCTCGGGTCGGGCAGGCGACCCTCGAACCAGAACGGCGGCACACGAGCCTGCAGCTCGTCGCGCCGGGCACGGCGTTCGTCGATGACCGCCGCGAAGGCGGCTGGGTCGCTCAGGTACGCGGGGAGCTCCTCGGCGGTGACCAGGAACCCGTCGCGTGCCTCGGTGGGGCCACCGCGCTCGCGAGCCCGACGAACCAGCTCGTGCAGCACCAGGCGCATGCCCGAGAGCTCTTTCACGAAGGCATCCTTCGCTCGTTCGCGCATCTCCGCACCGACGGTCGCCGAGCGCAGGGAATGCCGGAAGAACCCGCGCAGCGGCGCAGGCACCATTGCCGTCGCTTCCGCGAGGGCGACAGCACGATCCGCCGCCAACCGGGTCTGCGCCACCTCCGGCGAACGCTCCGCGGGGGCCAGCCGCAACCGGTCGATCGCGGCCAACGCCATAGCCGGCTCCATTCGCCAGTTCGGCGTCGCCAGCTCGTACTCGTCGGGTCCGCGGTGACCGTGCTCGTCGATGAAGGCGTCGATGTCGGCGACGCACGCGGCGGCCGCGGCCGACCCGCTGCCGCGCAACCGCGGCAGCACGGTGTCGAACCCGAGATCGAACGCCGCCGTCAGCTCGGCATCGGCGGCGACGGTGCGCCCGATCGCCCACAGCCGTCTGGCCAGCAACGCCGAATCGATGGTGCCCAACCCCCCGGTCAACCTGTTGATCAGGTGCGCAGCCTCGTCGCCGGCCTTGCGCGCGAGCAGCCGCTCGACGATCGCGCGACCGCCTCCGGCCGGCGCAGTCGCGACCAGGAGGGCGGTGAAGCAAGCCTCCAGTCGGCCGGGAAAGGTTTCGACCAGCTGCAGCAGCGCCTCGTCCGACGCCGCGGCCACATCCGGAAGGCCGAGCAGCCATTCGTCGGCGGCACGCTGTGCTGCCGCGGCGACCTCGAACCGCGGACGACGCATCTGGCGCACGAGACTGGTCATGATCCGCAGCGACGCGAGCGGACTGCGATCACCGGGTTGGCGCCGATAGGGCGGCGCATCGGACGTGCCGAACATCTGCTGATCCACGTCCGCCGGCGTCATCCCCACGGCACGGGCACCGAACAGCCGGCCGATCGACAAGTTCAGGTACAGGTAGCCGCCGAACGTGCCCGACAACGCCGCCAAGCCGTCCTCGAGATCGCGGCGCAGGATCACCCCCATGTCCTTGAACATCGCGGTCTGGGCCCGCACCGACGGCTGGGCGAACAGCGAGCCGGTGAGCGGCGAGACCACGTTCGGGAACACCTCGCCAGCGTTGCCGCGCGTGTACAGCGGGAACTTGCGGCTCGGCTCGGAGTCGCCGATCCACAGCTGCTCGACGGGTGCGTTCACGGCGCGCAGACTACGCCCAAGCGCAACGACGCCGGGACGGACCTCACCCGTCGGGTTGCGGCAGGAACGTCACGTCGACCCGGTCGTCGGTGTGCGTGTAGACGATGAACGGCACGGTGAGGTCGCCGCTCGGCCCGAGGTTGACCACCTGCGTGTGGCCGCACACCCCCAGCGCCAGCAACGCTCCGTCCCCCACCGGGTCGGCGCCGTACTGGGCGTCGCCACAGGCCTCGTCCGTGCCGGTGACGTTCCACGCGGCCGACCCGTCGCCCGTGTTCATCAGCAGCACCACGGTGTCGGCACGGCCCGAGAGCGTGCCCCGATACCCGTCGCGCATCGTCGTCGCCGCGTCCACCACCGTCGGGTCCGGGTCGGTGCTCACGGTGACGTTGGTGACCAGGGCCTCGTCGGAATCGGTGGTGATTCGGACGTCGTACGTGCCGCCCGCGCTGGCCCACAGCGCGGCCTCGCCCGCCACCACCTCGTCGGTGTCGTGGAACGCCACGTTGAAGCCGATCGGGTCGCAGAGGTGCACGTCGTTGTAGTTGTCGGTGCCGCGCAAGGTGGCGCGCATGACAACGTCACGGCCGGGCGCGCACAGCTGCACCTGGCCGAGGATGATCGAACCCTCGGCGACTTCGATGGTGCCGCTGAGCTCCTCGACCACGCCGTCGCGCCCGAACGTGCCGCTGGCCAGCGTGCCCGAGAGCGTGATCGACGAACCACTGGCCGCCGGCCCACCCGCCGGTTCATCCGGCGCGGCGGCGAACTGGATCAGCTCGGCGGCGACAGGGTCGTCGACGACGCGGCTGGTGACGACCTGCGAGTAGGCGGTCACGTAGCTGTCGTCGCCGGTGGCCGCGATGTCGTAGGCACACGCAGCCACCTCCGCCTTCGTGGCGGCCGCGGGCAGGCTCGTGGTGCACGTGCCCACCGTCTCGGGATCGATGGTGGGCGGTGGGGGCGGCACCGCCCGGAACGTCTTGGTGGTCTCGCCGGGCCGATAGTCGAACAGCGAGTCCTTCTGCTCCACGTACCACTGCGGTGCGTACTCGCCATCGAGGCCGGCCCCGTCGCCAGGGTCGATGCGCCTGCCGTCGGCCAGCGCGAGATCGTCGCGCGGGTCGTCGTTGGCCGTGCCCAGCAGACCGGTCACATGCGAAGCCCGGGCAGCGTCCAGTGCCACCGTCGCGAACCAGCCGTGGTTCCAGTGCAGCCGGACGTAGCTCCCGTCGGGCCAGGTCGCCGTCCAGTTGCGGTCGTCCTCCGGCTGCACGGTCACATCGCCGGCCTCGACCGTGGCAGTCGCATCTTCGGCCTTTCCGTCGACGGCCACCGTCGTCGCGCCGGGCGCATCCAGGTCGCCGGCGAACACGATGCGGTGCGTGCCGTCGCCCAGCGCCACTGCGCTCGTGCCGGTGCCACCACCGTCCATCACCTCGTTGCGCACCTGCACCTCGAAACCGCCTCGATCGTCGCGCGCCGCAACGAACTCACCGCCGGCCATCACGTCGAAGGCCTGCCCGTCGAACGAGGTCAGGTGCGGGTCGCCGTTGTGCCGCCCGATCTTCTTCTCCGGTTCGCCGCACAGCTTCTTCGAGTCCCATGGCACCGCAATCACCTCGCTACCGCCGCGCAGCCGCTGGGCCGCGAACGAGAACACCATGTCGCGCCCGTCCATCGGCAGTGCCCCGGAGGTGAACCCCGACGGGCACCGGCACCCGCTCTCGTCGAAGCAGAACTTGCGCGTCTGGCCTTCCGGAACCACCACCGTGCCGTTGGCGGAGTGCGTGAGGAGTGGTCCCTCGTCGGCCAACGCCAACACCAGGCCGACCTTCGGCGCCATCGTGACCACCAGTTGCTGCTGGCCGAACGACTTGCTGCCCTTCACCGAGTAGGTGCCGACGCCACGCACGCCGATCGACGTGATGTTGTCGCGCGGGCCGGCCTGCGACAGCGCCGGCCAGTTCATCATCCACTCCTTCTCCGGGAAGGCTGTGGAACGAAGATCGTTGGCCGACCACGTCGCCCGGAACCACAGCTCGTCCATGCCTGCGACGCTCAGCCAGCCGGCGGCGCCATCTCCCGCGCCACTCGCCGCGTCGGGCCCGCCCTCGTACGCCTTCTTCACCGCTGCATAGGCATCGCCGCCGTACTGGCGGAAGGACTCGAAGAGCGGCCAGGCCGGGTACGAGCGGGTCGACAGCGGAGCGTTCGCCTTCGTGAACCAGGAGGCCGGCAGCGTGTAGTGATCGGGAGGCGGGAACTTGCTGCTGTAGAGGTCGAAGGCGGCGAAGTGGGCGCTGCCTTCGGTGAGCCAGTCGGGAAAGCCGCCGCCGGGGTTCCACACGTCCTGAGCGCAGTGGAACAGCTCATGCGCGAACGCCGTCAGGATGACATCGTCGTCCCAACCGGCGTTCACCATCTTCGGGAACACACGAATGCGGCACACCAGCTCGGTGCGTGAGGGGTCGATCGACTTCACCGGGTACTGCGAGTCCATGTCGGCGATGTCGACCTGCGTCGGGCTGATGATCAGTTCCACGGGCGTCTGCGGCAGATCGGGCTTGAACGCATGCCAGTCGAGGTACGCCTGTTGCAGCAGCGCCAGGTACTTGTCAGTGACCGGACCCAGCGCCGGCTGCCGTGCCGCCCGGAAGCCGGCCGGAGCAGACGTGGTCGAGGTGGCCGGGTCGATGGTGGTGGTCGTCGACCCGTCGGCCGGTGATGCGCCGGTGGAGGATGCGCCCGCGGTGTCCAGCGACGCCCAGTCCTCCACGGCGGCATCGAGGCTGTCGAGCACCGCCAGCTGCTCGGGAGCCAGCTGGCTGCGAGCGGCTTCGATGAGGCGCAACGTGGTGTGCGAGCCGAGGCCCTCGCCGAGCGGCAGCGAAGTGGGCGTGTCGCCCGGCATGGGCAGGTACAGGATGCTGAACGCGTCGATCGCCTGCTGCACGGTCGGGTCGCCATCGGCCATCGCCGCTGCCAGCTCCTCGGTGCGGGTCGCGGGCACCCACTCGGGTGCCTCCACGTCGTCGAGGTGCTCGAGCCCATTCGGGTCGATGGTGGTGGTCGTGGCCTCCGGTTCGGGCGCCACCGACTCCGCGGGCGGGGCCGGCGGCAGCTCGGTGG
>JBAVTH010000006.1:0-2622 GCA_049696035.1 Ilumatobacteraceae bacterium | reverse complement strand
GGACGAGGTGATGAGCCGCGCAGAATCGATGGTCGTCGACGACATCGCCTGCCTGCGGCTGGCGATCGTGCGCCACCGGGCGCTGCTGTGGGGGCGCCACGACGGCGACGGCTCGGCGCGGGTGCTGCGCGCTGCGATCGATGTGCTGCGCAGCCCGACGATGAGGGACTTCGCCCGCATCGCCATCGCGAACACGGTGGTGTTCAGCGGCGATCCGGCCGCCGTGGCCACCATCGTGGCATCGATGGAGGAAGACGGTGAGCTGGAGCGAACCGGGCTCTGCTTCCCCCGGACGGTCGCCGCGCTGCTGCAGGGCCAACTGGTGCAGGCGGTGGCACTCGGTCGCGAAGGCATGGAGCGGCGGGCCCGATTCGACGGCAACGCACCGATGGGCCACCCGGCGCTGTTCGGGTTGGCGTTCGGGCTGGCGTTGGCGGAGCACGGTTCCTTCTCGGAAGCCGAGACCGTGCTCGCCGAGGCCTACACCCATGCGGTCGAGCATCACATCCCGCAACTGCATGTGTGGTTGGCGCTCGCCCGCGGGCGCAGCGCGCTTGCTCAGGGACGGTTGCCCGAGGCCCGCCGCTGGTTCATGGAGGCCCGGTCGGTGGCCGACCAGGCTCGCTTCACGATGGGCCTGCGCATCTCGCTGACCGGCGTGTTGGTCTGCGCCGGCCAACTGCGCGACCTGGGCAACGCCCGCCTCGCCGAGCGCGCGTTGCGTGAGCTGCCCGACGACAACGGGCTGATGTGGCCCGAACGCCATCGCGGATATGCATGGTTCGCCGCCGCCGAGGGCCGGCTGGAGGACGCGCGAGCCGAGCTGAGGGCCGGCGTGGCCGAGGCCGAGGCACGCGGCGAGCACCTGCTGCAGATCGAGATGCTGTACGAGGTCGCCCGGCTCGGTGATGCCGCCTCGGTGCTCGCTCAATGCGCCGCGGTGGCGGCTCACTGCAGCGGTCCGCTCATCGCCGCCCGCGTGCTGTTCGTCCGCGGCGTGGCCGGCGGCGACCACAGCGTTCTGGCCGCCGCCGAGAAGCAGTTCGCCAACTTGGGTGCCTGGGTGGCGGCAGCCGAGTCGGCGGCGGAGCTTGCGCGGGTGCTGCAGCGCGCCGGTCGTCCCCGCGACGCCCAGGGCGCCGCCAACCGCTCGGCCCAGTACACGAGCGACCTGACGGCGGTGGCCACGCCGATGCTGATGGATGCGGCCGCCGGTGGCGGCCTGTCGCCGCGCGAACGCCAGATCGCCCTGCTCGCGGCCGATGGCCGGCCCAGCAAGGCCATCGCGCAAGAGCTAGGCCTGTCCGTGCGCACGGTCTCCAACCACCTGCAGAACAGCTACCTCAAGCTCGGCATCTCCGGTCGTGACGACCTCGCCGACGCCATTGCCGCCTACCGCTGAGCGGGCCGGGGGTCAGGTGACCTGGCCGCCCTCGGCGATGGTGGCCGGGTCGATGCCCTGTGCCTTCGCCTCGGCGAACTTCTCCGCCTGACCGATCCAATCCTCGCGCTCGACTCGCGAGTCCTGATGGCCGGGCATGATCTCCTGCACCTGGGCCACCGTCATCACGGCCAGCTGCTCGAAGGTGGTGATGCCCGCCGCGTGCAGCAGCGCTTCGTTGCTCGGGCCGATGCCGACCAGCAGCATCAGGTTGTCGGCCTGCGGCTCGGCCACCACCTCGGGCTCGGCCGCCACCTCGGGCTCGGGCGCTCCCTCGGGCTCGGCGACAGCGACAGCGACGGCGACGGCCGAGGAGGCGGCCAGGTTCGCGACCGGCGTGCCCGGCCGGGTGACGCCGGTGGCGATGGGAGCGTTCAGGTTGGCCAGCTTCCGTTCGCCGGCCTCGATCGCGTCGAGCAGGTGGATCGAGATGTCGGCCACCTTGACGTCGGACTCTTCCTTGCCGGCGGCCTTCACACCGTCGTCGAGCATGATGTAGCAGAACGGGCAGGCGGTGGCGACGCGGCTGGCGCCGGTGCTGATCGCCTCGACGGCTCGTTCGTCGTTCACCTTCGTGCCGATGTTCTCCTCCATCCACATGCGGGCGCCACCGGCGCCGCAGCACATGCCCTTGGTGCCGTTGCGCGGCATCTCGACCACCTCGATGCCCTTGATGCTGCCCACCACCTTGCGCGGTGCGAGGTACACGTCGTTGTGGCGGCCGAGGTAGCAGCTGTCGTGGTAGGTGAGTCGTTCTTCGAGGGTGGCCTGGCTGACGTCGAGCTGGCCGGTGGCGATGAGGTTCTCGAGCAGCTGGGTGTGGTGGATGACCTCGTAGTTGCCGCCCAGCTGCGGGTACTCGTTCTTCAACGTGTTGAAGCAGTGCGGGCACTGGGTGATGATCTTCTTCACGCCCATGCCGTCGAGCATCTCGATGTTGGGCATGGCGAGCATCTGGAACAGGTACTCGTTGCCGCTGCGACGCGCGCTGTCGCCGGTGCACATCTCGCTGGGGCCGAGGATGGCGACGGTGATGCCGGCCCGGCGCAGCAGGTTGGCCATCGCCTGGGTGACCTTCTTGTTCTTGTCGTCGAACGAACCGGCGCAGCCCACCCAGTACAGGTACTCGGCTTCCAGTGGCTGGCCCGGATCCACGACCTGCACGTCGAGGCCGTTCGCCC
>JBAVTH010000005.1:0-8805 GCA_049696035.1 Ilumatobacteraceae bacterium | reverse complement strand
CAGAGGCACAGATCACCCCGGGAAACCCGTGGTAGCCGAAGAAGTTCGACTCCGCCCCCCGACGTTCGAGCACATCGCGGGCCACGCGGTCGAGCGAGGCGGTGGTGATCCCGGGCCGCACGGCCTCGCGAATCGCGACGTGCATCTCGGCCACCACGCGGCCGGCTGCGCGCATCTCGCGGAGCTCGTCGGCCGTCCGGCACGGGATGCCTCGACGGCCGAAACGGCTGCGGGCGGAGGACATGATGGTCAGCCCGGCCGCCGGGAGGCTTCGACGACGTCGGTGAGCCGGCGGAACACCTCATCGGGCGAGGCCACGCCGTCGACGATCGCCAGGCGACCGTCGCGTTGGTAGAACTCGATGAGGGGCGATGTCTGCTCCTCGTAGAGGTCCAACCGGTGGGCGATCGCCTCGGTGGTGTCGTCGTCGCGCTGCATGACGTCGCCGCCGCAGACCTCGCAGATCCAGGGCAGCTTCTCCACGCCCACCGCGACGTAGTTGGTGCCACAGTCGCGGCACACACGCCGCGAGGAGATGCGCTGCAGCACCATCTCGCGCGGCACGTCGAGATCGATCACCACATCGATGGGGCGGCCGAGAGTGATCTCGTCGAGGGCTGCGGCCTGACCGACCGTACGCGGGAAGCCGTCGAGGATGTAGCCGCGGCCCACCGCGTCGGGCTGGCTGAGCCGCTCGCGCACCAGGCCGACCATGATCTCGTCACCGACCAGACCACCTTCGTCCATCACCCGCTTCGCCATGACACCCAGCTCGGTGCCCTCGCGGACGGCGGCACGCAGCATGTCGCCGGTACTGATGTGAGGGACGACGAAGTGACGCGACAGCCGAACGCACTGTGTTCCCTTGCCAGCGCCTTGGCGCCCGAGCAAGATCAGCCGGGCGCCCGGGATCACTTCAGGAAGCCCTCGTAGTTGCGCAGCATCAACTGGCTGTCGATCTGGCGCATCAGTTCGAGGGCGACACCCACGGCGATCAGCACGGTGGTGCCGGCGAACGGGAAGTTGCGCACGTCGAACGCCCACAGGAGGATGTACGGCATGATCGCGATGACGGCCACGAACACAGCGCCCGGCAGGGTGATGCGGTTCACCGCCTTGCCCAGGTAGCGCTCGGTCTGGGGGCCGGGGCGCACGCCAGGGATGAAACCACCCTGACGACGGATCTGATCGGCCTGGCGAATGGGGTCGAATGCGATCGAGTTGTAGAAGTAGGCGAAGGCGATGATCATCATCGAGAACAGCGAGATGTAGACCAGCCCATGGTCGTTGACCAGGTTGCCGTCGACCCACTTCTGCACCGAGTAGCGCCACGAGTCCTTGTCGGCACTTCCGAGCAGGTTGGTGAGCAGCACCGGCAGCAGCAGCACCGAGCTGGCGAAGATGATCGGCACCACGCCGCTCTGGTTCACCTTCAGCGGGATGTAGGTGCTCTGGCCGCCGTACATGCGACGACCGACCACGCGCTTGGCGAACTGCACCGGGATGCGCCGTTGAGCGAGCTCGACTCTGACGACTGCGACCACGATGCCCAGGCACAGCAGCAGCAGCAGGGTGAACACGAACCAGCCCTTCGACAGGAACACGTTGTAGAAGCCCGAGGGCAGGCTGCTGACGACGGACGCGAAGATGACCATGCTCATGCCGTTGCCGATGCCACGCTGGCTGATCAGCTCGCCGATCCACATCAGCACGGCGGTGCCGCCGACGAGGGTGGCGATGACCAGGTAGCCGCGTGGGAACATGCCGTCGGGCAGCAGCTTGAGGTTCTGCGGGTACCGCTGCGCGGCGCCGAAGAACGCGTTGCCGTTGCCGTTGCCGAAGATGAACGTGAGCGCTGTCGCCTGCAGCGTGGAGATGCCGATGGCCAGGTACCGCGTGTACTGCGTGATCTTGCGCTGACCGGTGGCGCCTTCTTGCTGCAACTTCTCCAGCTTGGGGATGACCACGCCCAACACCTGCATGATGATGCTGGCGGTGATGTACGGCATGATGCCCAGCGCGAAGATGCTGAAGCTGGCGAACGCGCCGCCGCTGAACAGGTTGAAGAAGCCCAGCGCACCTTGCGTGTTCGCAGCCGCCTTGAACTGGCGGATCGAGTCTTGGTCGATGCCGGGCACCCGGATGGCGACGCCGACGCGGTACAGCGCCACCATCGCCATGACGAACAAGATCTTGTTCCGCAGATCGGGGACCTTGAAGACGTTCTTCAAGTTGGAGAACACTGGCTGGCTCCCAAGAGGTTTCGAATCGGCGCCAGGACGGCGACGAGCATCAGCGGTTGGTGAACTGGTTGCCCTTGACCGGCGGGCGACCCTGCTTGTACGGCGACGGCAGCAGCGTGACGCTACCGCCTGCGGCAGTGATGGCTGCGTCAGCAGCCTGCGACACGGCGTGGGCGGTGAGCTGCACGGCGACGGTGATCTCGCCACGGGCGAGCACCTTCACCAGCGTGCCCTTGCGCACCAAACCGGCGGCCACGAGCACCTCGGGGGTGACGACGGCCTCGCCGAGGTTGCTGAGCTGGTCGAGGTTGACCGGGCTGTACTCCACCCGGAACGGGTTGTTGAAGCCCTTCAACTTCGGGACGCGCTGCTTCAGTGGCATCTGGCCACCTTCGAAACCGCGCGCGACCTTGCCACGACCACGCGACTTCTGGCCCTTGGTACCGGCGCCGGCGGTCTTGCCACCCTTGCCGCCGATGCCACGACCCACGCGCTTCTTTGCCTTGGTGCTACCCGGTGCGGGTGAGAGTTCGTCGACGCGCATGTCAGTTCACGGCTTTCGTGTCGGTCGCGGCTGCGTTCTCGGTGACCTCGATGAGGTGCGGGACGCGAGCGAGCATGCCGCGGATCTCGGGGCGATCCGGCAGCACGTTGGTGTCGCCGATCTTGCGCAGACCGAGCGCTCGCAGCGTGCCGCGGTTCTTGGGCTTGTTGCCGATCGCCGAGCGCGTCTGGCGCACGGTGATGGTGGGGCCGTCGTAGTTCTTGTCGGTCCGCATCAGTGGGTCTCCCCTGCAGTGGTCTGCTTCTTGCGGTCGTTGTACGCCTTGAGCACGCCCTTGGGCACGAAGTCCTCGGCGGCGAGGCCACGGCGAGCCGCGACCTCGTCGGGGCGCTGCAGCGACATGAGACCGTTGATCGTGGCGCGTGCCACGTTGATCGAGTTGGACGAGCCGAGCGACTTGCACAGCACGTCGTGGATGCCGGCCTCTTCCAGGATGACGCGAGCAGCGCCACCGGCGATGACACCGGTACCGGGGGCGGCGGGCTTCATCATCACGCGGCCGGCAGAGTTGATGCCGATGACCGGGTGGGTGATGGTGCTGCCGGCGAGTGCGACATCGAACAGGTTCTTCTTGGCCTCTTCGGTGCCCTTCTGGATGGCCAGCGGCACTTCCTTGGCCTTGCCGTAGCCGAGGCCGACGCGACCGTTGCCATCGCCCACGACCACGAGGGCGGTGAAGCTGAAGCGACGGCCGCCCTTGACGACCTTGGCGACGCGGTTGATGGAGATGACGCGCGACTCACGCAGCCCGTTGGGATCGGGGGCGCGCTCTTCGTTGCGAGTGTTGCCGTAATTCGAGGGGGCGGCCATCAGAACTCCAAACCTGCTTCACGGGCCGCAGAGGCAACTGCGGCGATGCGACCGTGGTAGGCGAAGCCACCACGATCGAAGACGACCTGAGTGACGCCGGCGGCCTTGGCACGCTCGGCCACCAGCTGACCCAGACGGGTAGCGGCTTCCACGGTGGCGCCACTGCCCTCGCTCTTCACGGCGGCCTCGGTGGTGCTGGCGGCGGCGATGGTGCGACCGGCAACATCGTCGATCACCTGCAGCGTGAGGTGCTTGTTCGAGCGGAACACGGCCAGGCGCGGACGCGCGGCGGTGCCATGGATCTTCTTGCGCACCCGACGGTGGCGGATGATGCGGCCATTACGGCGCTTTTGTGCGGTGTTGCTCATACGAGTGGCTCTTCCTGGCTACTTCTTGCCGGTCTTGCCGGCCTTACGCAGGACCTTCTCGCCGAGGTAGCGCACACCCTTGCCCTTGTAGGGCTCGGGCTTGCGCACGGCGCGGATGTTGGCGGCGACTTGGCCGACGACTTCCTTGTCGATACCGCGGACGATGATGCGGGTCTGGGTCGGGACCTCGAAGGACACGCCTTCCGGTGCGTCGATGAGCACCGGGTGGCTGAACCCGAGGGCCAGACGCAGCTGGGTGGGGGTGAGGGCCTCGGCGCGGTAGCCCACGCCGATGATCTCCAGCTCCTTGGAGAAGCCATCGGTGACACCGACGACCATGTTGTTCACCAGGGTGCGGGTGAGGCCGTGCAGCGAGCGGTTCTGCCGCTCGTCGTTCGGGCGCTCCACCAGGAGGGTGCCTTCTTCACGGCGAACCGTGATCTCGCCCGGCACTTCACGCGACAAGCTGCCCTTGGGGCCCTTGACGGTGACGGACGCGCCCTGGATGGTGACGTCGACGGTGCCGGGAACGGTGATCGGGGACTTACCGATGCGGGACATGATGAATGCTCCTTCTCACCACACGTAGCAGAGGACTTCGCCGCCGACCTTGCGCTTGCGCGCTTCACGGTCGGTGAGCAGCCCCTGGCTGGTGGACAGGACAGCCACACCCAGGCCGCCGAGAACACGAGGGATCGTGTCGCTCTTGCGGTAGATCCGCAGGCCGGGAGTGGAGATGCGACGAAGACCGGAGATCGTGCGCCGGCGGTCGTGCGAGTACTTCATCGAGATGGTGAGCACCTCACCGGGGCCGGTCGTGGACGGTGCCACGGCGAAGCCGGTGATGTAACCCTCCTTCTCGAGGATCGTGGCCAGGGCCACCTTCTGCTTGGAAGCAGGCATGCGAACCTCATCGTGCATCGCCGTGTTGGCGTTGCGGATGCGGGTGAGCATGTCAGCGATGGGATCAGTGAGCATCTCTTCTCCTCACCAGCTCGCCTTGGTGACGCCCGGGATCTCGCCCGCATGGGCCATCTCACGGAGGCACACACGGCAGAGGCCGAACTTGCGGTACACCGAACGTGCACGACCGCAACGGCGGCAGCGCGTATAACCACGCACCTTGAACTTCGGCGTGGCGTTTGCCTTGTTGATCAGCGATTTCTTTGCCATATCCGGGCCCTCTACTTCTTCTTCGCAGGCTTGCCTGCGCCCTTGCCGCCGCGCACAGGGCCACGACGCTTCTGCTTCTTGGGAGGTGCAACAGCGTCTTCGCCCCGCTTGAACGGGAAGCCGAACGCATCGAGCAGTGCCTTGCCCTGCTCGTTGGTCGCGGCTGACGTGACGATGGTGATGTCCATGCCACGGTTGGCATCGATCTTGTCGTAGTCGATCTCGGGGAAGACCGTCTGGTCGGTGAGCCCGAACGTGTAGTTCCCACGACCGTCCCAGCTGTGCGCGGGCAGGCCGCGGAAGTCGCGGATGCGGGGGATGGCCACTGCGATCAAGCGATCGAGGAACTCCCACATGCGGTCGCCACGCAGCGTCACCTTGCAGCCGATGGACTGGCCTTCGCGCAGCTTGAAGGCGGCGATGGAGTCCTTGGCCTTGGTGATGATCGGCTTCTGCCCGCTGATCTTGGTGAGGTCGGCGACGGCGCCTTCCAGCAGCGACGGCTGCTGGGTGGCACGACCGACACCCATGTTGATCACGATCTTCTCGATCTTCGGGATCTGCATGGCGTTGGTCAGACCGAGCTGCTCCTTGAGGGCGGCACGGATGTCGTCCTGGTACTTCAGCTTCAGCCGGGGGGCCGTTTCGGTTGCGGTATCGCTCATGAGATCACCTCACCAGTGCGCTTGGCGACGCGCACCTTGGTGCCGTCGGGCTGGGTCTTGTAACCCACGCGAGTGGGCTTGCCCTTGTGAACGAGCATGACGTTGCTGGCATCGACGGGCATGTCGCGGTCGATGATGCCGCCTTGCTGGTTGGTCTTGCGGGCCTTGCTGTGCTTCTTGGCCGTGTTGACGCCGTTGACGATGACCTTGTTGGCGGTGGGCATGACCTGCACCACTTCGCCTTCCTGGCCCTTGTCCTTACCGGAGATCACCACGACGGTGTCGCCCTTCTTGAGCTTCATGGTCACAGCACCTCCGGGGCCAGCGACACGATGCGCATGAACTTCTTGTCACGCAGCTCACGACCGACCGGCCCGAAGATGCGGGTGCCACGCGGGGTGAGATCGTCCTTGATGATGACGGCAGCGTTCTCGTCGAAGCGGATGTAGCTGCCATCCGGGCGGCGGCGCTCCTTCTTGGTGCGAACGACGACGCACTTGACCACGTCGCCCTTCTTCACGGCAGCGCCGGGAATGGCGTCCTTCACCGTGGCCACGAAGATGTCGCCGATGCCTGCATAGCGCCGGCGAGTACCGCCGAGCACCTTGATGCAGAGCACTTCCTTGGCACCGCTGTTGTCGGCGACGCGGAGGCGGGATTCCTGCTGGATCACTTGGCACGCTCCAAGATCTCCACGACGCGCCAGCGCTTGTTCTTGCTGAGCGGGCGGGTCTCCATGACGCGGACGCGGTCGCCGATGTTGGCGTCGTTGGCCTCGTCGTGGGCGTACAGCTTCTTGGTGCGCATCATGAACTTGCCGTACTTCGGGTGGCGCACGCGCTCGACCACTGCGACGACTGCGGTCTTGTCCATCTTGTTGGACACGACCAGGCCTTCGCGGGTCTTGCGGTTGTTGCGCTCCGCAGCCTGAGTTTCGATGGTTTCGGACATCACTTGGTCCCCTCTGCCAGCGCGATTTCCCTCGCACGGATCTGGGTGTTGATACGGGCGATCTGGCGACGCACCTTGCCCATCTCGGCATTGTTGTCGAGCTGGCCGGTGGCGTTGCGGAAACGCAGGTTCAGTGCCTCTTGCTTGGTGGCCCGCAGCTCCTCGACGAGGGCGGCGAGATCCAGTTCCTTCAGTTCAGTGTTGGAACGTGCCATCTCAGTACACCTCCTCGCGGGTGATGATGCGTGCCTTGATGGGCAGCTTCTGGATCGCCTTGGCCATGGCTGCCTTGGCGGTCTCTTCGTTGGGGAACGACAGCTCGAACAGCACCCGGCCGGGCCGCACGACGGCGACCCAGAACTCGGGGTTGCCCTTGCCGGAACCCATGCGGGTCTCGGCCGGCTTCTTCGTCACGGGCTTGTCCGGGAAGATGTTGATCCACACCTTGCCACCACGCTTGATGGCACGGGTCATGGCGATACGGGCGGCTTCGATCTGGCGGGCGGTCAGCCAACCCGGCTCGAGCGCCTGAATGCCGTACTCGCCGAAGGCGAGCTCGTTGCCACCCTTGGACAGACCGAAGGTGCGGCCACGGTGGTGCTTGCGGTGTGCGACTTTACGGGGCATCAACATGATGGATCAGTCCTCCCCACGGAAGTGCGGGGCTTCTTGCGCTGCACCATGGGTGCGGCGGGCGATTTCCTCTTCCTCGTCGAGCAGCTTCTCCAGCTCCGGATCTGCTTCCTTCACCAGAGGTGCGGCGTCGACCTCGACCTCGTCGGCCTTGCGACGGGCACCCGACGACACGACCTTGCGGGGAGCGCCCAAGCCGGTGGCGTCTCCGACGGCGAGGGCGGCTTCACGAGTGATCTTGTCGTCGGTGGCGGCCTTGTAGGGCACGATGTCGCCCTTGTAGATCCAGACCTTGACGCCGACGCGACCGCTGGAGGTGCGTGCCTCGCGCATGCCGTAGTCGATGTCGGCGCGCAGCGTGTGCAGCGGAACCCGGCCCTCGCGGTACCACTCGGTACGGCTCATCTCGGCGCCACCGAGGCGACCCGAGCACTGCACGCGGATGCCGAGGGCGCCGGCCTTCTGTGCGTTCTGCACCGCACGCTTCATCGCACGGCGGAAGGCGATGCGGTTGACCAGCTGGTCGGCCACGCCCTGTGCGATGAGCGCCGCGTCGAGCTCGGGGCTCTTGATCTCGACGATGTTCAGCTGCACCTTGGGGTTGCCGGTGATCTGCGTGAGCAAGGCGCGCAGCTCGTCGGCCTGGGCACCACGGCGACCGATGACGATGCCCGGACGAGCGGTGTGGATGTCGACCCGCACCTTGTCGCGAGTGCGCTCGATCTCGATGCGGCTGACCGCAGCGGACTCGAGCTTCGTCATGAGTGCCTTGCGGATCTTCCAGTCCTCGGTGAGGTACTCCTTGTAGTCGCGCTCGCTGAACCAGCGGCTCTTCCACTCGGTGGTCACGCCAAGACGGAAACCGTAGGGGTTGATCTTCTGACCCATTTTAGTTGTCCTCCTTGGCGTCCGCTGCGCTTTCGCCTGCGTCGGACTGTGCCTCGTCGCTGGCGCTTCCCTCGGCACCTGCCATCACGTCTGCATCCTCATCGCTGCTCTCGTCGTCGTTCTTCTTGCTGCCGGGGGCGCTGAAGCCGGCGGCCTCGGCGGCCTCCACGCTCTCGAACCAGTACTCGGCCTTGGTCTGCTTGTAGTACCGGCTGCCGGGCTCGTGGTACAGCATCGACTGGGCGTTGCCCTTGATCTCGTGACCCTCGGGGGCCTCGTCGGTGTCGGCGGCGACAGCACCGACGAACGACTGCACGGCAGCGGTCTCGGCTGCGCCGTGATCGTGGTCGTGGTCGTGACCGGCGTGGTCGTGGTCGTGATCGTGACCGGCGTCGCCGGCCTTGAGGCCCTGGGCGCGGGTACGGCTGCGCTCGACGCGTGCCTTGCGGCTGGCGGCGGTGCCACCGGCGGCGGCGCCACGGCGACGGCCGACAGCGGTGCGCTTGGCC
>JBAVTH010000004.1:0-1811 GCA_049696035.1 Ilumatobacteraceae bacterium | reverse complement strand
CATCGGAGGATCCGTCCTTGTCGGTGCGCTCATCGACCACGTCGGTGTCAAAGTGCTCCTCAACACCCAAGCGGCGCTCTACGTGTTGTGCGGTCTGGCGACCCTCGCCCTCGTCATCCGACGTGCCGGCAGCCCGGACCCAACGCATCCATCGTCGAATGAAGCCCTATGACGCCGTAGGGTCGATGAGAACGCAGTCAACGACGAGGGACATGGGGTCATCGTTGCCGCTTGCCACGGCCCGTCAGGTCAGTCGGAGTTCGGGCCACCGGCTACCGGCCACATCGGCCGCCCGTCAGCGATCGACGCGCCTTCGAAGGCTCCTCGCTTCACAGTGACGCGCCGCCATCGGCACGCCTCAACAGCTGTGTCTCCTCTGTGATTCGATTCACGATGTCGTCGATCGAGGACGACTCCGGAATCGACCGTTCCAGCTCGTGCCCCCACGGGTGCGCGTTTGGATACCAGCCACGCATGTCGTCCTCGGTGAAACCGCAGTCGGCCGTGACTCGAAGGCGATGTCGACGAAGCGTTTCCTCGATGCTGAGGTCGAATGAGTACAGGAAGTTGTCGGACATACCTAGCGACAACACGCGGTCCAGAACCACCCCGTAGGACCGCTCGCTCAGAATGCCTTCGAGGATCACGTCGTATCCGTCGGTGAGTGCCGAGATCACGTTCTGCTCGATCATCCGATGGATCGTCGTCGAGTTCGGCAGACTCCCGCCACCGGCCGGACGGAAGATGAATCGGTAGTGGTCTTGTTCAATCAGGCAGACTCGCCGAACGGCTCTCTCGAAAAGACGGCGTGCGACGGTTGACTTGCCTGAGCCGGAAGGACCTCTGACGACGATGAGCAGTGGCAGCTCCCTTGACTCCATCGCACGATCCTGTCACCCGTGATCCGACCGCAGTGACGCGGGCTCTTTCGTGCCATTCCTCAACGACCATGGTCGACGAGGGTCTGGGCCAACACGCGCGCTGTTCGTTTCGCGGACATCGGCGTTGGGGCGGACGAACCGCAGCGGACGTCGTGCGATACCGTCGACCTCCGTGGAGCATCGCATACGACCAGCAACCGCCGCCGACGCGCGCAGCATCGCAGTGCTCAACGGCTTCGTGCAGGCGCTCCACGTCGAGCATCGACCGGATCGCTTCAGGCCGCCTGATGCGGACGCGTTCGCCCCGGTCGTCGAAGGATGGCTCGGCTCACCGAACCGTCGAATCTGGTTGGCGGACGACACGAACGACACGACCGTCGGCTACGTCATGGGCGTGCGGATCGACCGGCCACCAACCGCCCTGGTCGCCGGCGCGACGATCGTCGAGCTTGACCAGGTGGTGGTCGATCCGGTATCGAGAGGACGGGGAATCGCCACCGCACTCTGCGGCGAGGTGTTCCAATGGGCCGCCGAACTCGGCGCCGACCGAATCGAGCTGTCCACCTGGGCATTCAACGAGTCGGCCCAATCTCTGTTCGTAAGCCTCGGCTTCACGCCGGACTACCTACGTCTCAGTCGATCTACGCACAACGCCTGAGGCTGAGGCTGAGAAGTCAAGACGGCCGAACGCAGCGAGCGCTGAGCTCGGCACTGCTCGACGACATCACGAGTGAGCGCGCAGCAGTGGCCGGGGAACCGGCGGTAGGGGACCTCAGATCGGATGATCTGTGCGCGTCGTCGGCTTGCGTTATGCGCACATACCGGGCAATCTGCGTGCGTGTCGATGACCAAGGGGGACTTCGTGGCCCGCCTTCTGGCGACTTGCCCCGAGACTCAGCCGATCGTGGATGAGCATCTCTCGGACTTCGA
>JBAVTH010000003.1:0-16070 GCA_049696035.1 Ilumatobacteraceae bacterium | reverse complement strand
TTCTTCAACTGGTTTCGGGCGCGGTGCAACGTGGACTTGACGGTGCCGACGGCCATGTTCAACGTGTTGGCGATCTCGGGATCGGACAGCTGGAGGTAGTACCGCAGCACCACCACCTCCTTCATCGGTGAGCGCAACGAACGCACCACATCGGCGATGAGGTCAGCGCCCAGAGCAACATCCTCCGCTCTCGGCTCCGGCGTCCGACGCACCAATCGCCGACGGCGATGGACGCGGCGGCAGGCATTGAGCACGCAGGTGCGCATGTAGGCATCCGGGTTCTCAACTCCGCCCCACCTCGTGAACGCCATCGCGAACGCGTCCTGTACCGCTTCCTCGGCGTGCTCGGGCGTGTCGACCAGCAGGTAGGCCAACCGCACCAGCGACGGATACAGACGACGGTACGCCCGCTCGATGTCTTCGGTGACCGCAACATCGGCCGTCCGCCGGCCGGTCGGCGATACCGCAACCGTGGCCACGGCCACCGTGTCGGGTACAGCGGCCAGCAACGGGTCGCGTGGCGGCTGGCTCATACCACTACCGATCCTCGAGGGGCCCGATCAGTTCTCCTCCCACCGGCCCGCAGGTCAGCCGGCGCGGCGATCGCCGCGGCCACGGCCGCGGGCGAGCTGCTTCTTGTGCTCCAGGAAGTCGACCAGCACGTAGTCACCGAGGTTGTCGTGGTTGGTGAAGAACGCACGGCCGCGATTGATGGACGCCAGCTTCTCGATGAACGAACGAAGGCCGTAGTCGGCGTCGAGCATGAACGTGTTGATGCGAATCCCGTCGCGAGTGCACCGCACCACTTCCCGCAGCGTGGCCTCGACGGTCTCCTGCACGGGCGGGTAGTTGAAGTACACGTCGCCACGGGGGGTGATGTGCGCGGTCGGCTCGCCGTCGGTGATCATGATGATCTGCTTGGTGCCCGTCTGGCGGGCCAGCATCTTGCGAGCGAGCGTGAAGCCGTGATGCATGTTGGTGCCGTAGGCGAAGTCCCAGCTCACCTCCGGCAGCTGGGCTGCGGTCAGCTCGTAGGCGGTCTCGCTGAAGCCCACCAGGCCCATGTAGTCGCGCGGGAACTGCGACGTGATGAGCGAGTGCAGCGCCATCGCCACCTTCTTCGCCGGCAGGAAGTTGTCGCGCATCGGCATGCTCATCGACAAGTCGAGCATCAGCACCGTCGACGAGCGGGTGACGTGTTCGGTGCGCTCGATCTCGAAGTCGTCGGGAGTCAGCTGCACCGGGGTCTGCGCGCCGTTGCGGCGGATCGCGTTGCGGATGGTGCGGTGCAGATCGAGGTTGAACGGGTCGCCGAACTCGTACTGCTTGGTCTCGTACGTGCGCTCGTGCCCCTGGCCCAGGGCATCCATCTGGTGCTGACCCATCTTGTCCTTGGACAACTTGTTGAACAGGTCGCGCAAGGCGTTGTTGCCGATCTTGCGCAGGCCCTTCGGCGTCAGCTCGAGCTTGCCTTCCTTCTGCTGGATCATGCCCGACTCCTCGAGCATCTTGGTCAGCTGCGCCAGCTTCTCCAGTGAGTTCGCCGCATCGTCGCCCATCAGCTCACGCACACGATTCATGTCGGCTTCGGCGAGTGCACCGGGGTTGGTGGCGTTGCGCAGCAGGTTCTCCAGCTGGTCGAGATCGCCCAGCTCCTGCATCGTCTGCATCGCCTGGCCCATGCCGATGCCTTCGTCGCCTTGGAACTCGTAGCTCTGACCCCACCCTTCCTGCGGGAACATGCCCTGCAGGTTGCGGCCGAGTTGGTCCATCTGCCATCGCAGATCCATGTCGTCCATCAGCTGATCGCTGAGCTGCTGCAGCTGCGAGCGCTGCTCGGGCGTCATCGAGTTCATCATCGCCTGCATCGCGGCCATGCGTTGCGCCATCTGCTGCAACAGCTCGTCGAGGTTCTGCGGGTTCTCCGGGAAGAAGTCGCCGAAGCGCTCCATGAACTGGTCGAACGCCTGCTGCTCGTCGTCGGGGTGGGCACCGGCCTGACGCTGTTCGATGAGGTCGTTGAGCGACGCCATCATGTCCTTCATGCGAGCCATGTCCTCGGGCGTCATGTTCTGCATCGCGCCCGACATCTTGTCGACCATCTGTTGCATCAGCTGCTGCTTCAGCTTGTCCATCAGCTGCTCGAAGCGTTGCTGCGCCTCGGCGCTCTCGAAGTCGTAGGCACTGAGCTCGCGCACCTTGCCGGCCAGATCGTTGGGCAGCATGTCGAGACGGAAGTTGCGCTCGCTGGCAGCATCGCGGGCGGTGTTGGCACGCCGTTCGTCGCCGCTGCGCTCGGCCTCCGCGGCCGCCTGCTCGACGGCGTGACGCTCCTCGTCGACGATGTCGTTCAGCTCGCTGGCGATCTCGTCGTACACCCCACCGAGGTCGAACTGGTCGAGCTTCTCCTGCCGTTGCTGGCGCAGCTTGTCCATCAGCTCGCGCAGGCCCTGCACGCGCTCGCCGTTGCGATCGCGCATGCCTTCCTGCATCATCCGCCGCAGGGCCGCGTTCACGTCGCCGTGGTAGAGCAGATCGTCGGTGAGCTCGTCGAACAGCCCCTCTGCGTCGAGGTCGAAGCCCTTCTGCGTGCCGTCCCAACGCGAGTACGTGAACCGACTGGCCATTCGCGAACGCTACCCCGTTCGCGACTGCCACGTTCGGCCGGGCTCGACAGATTCCACTTCACCCGGCGGGCCACGCGGCCGATACATCGGGTGGCAATCGTCCGTGGGAGATCACGGGCGCAGCACCGGATCGACGGACGACCATGACCTTCACGACGAGCACTCCTTCCCTCACACACATGCGACTTTGTGAATGCAATCACGAAGTCGGCACCGGCTGTTAGGCTGACCCGGATGCGAGTACCGCGTACCTTCGCCTTCGTCGACCTGTCCGGGTTCACGAACTACACCGCAGCCTTCGGCGACGATGCCGCCGGACGCATCCTCGGCGCGTTCCGCACCATCACGCGTGAGGTGGCCAGCGAGCGCGGTGTGCGCATCGCCAAGTGGCTGGGCGACGGCTGCATGATCGTCTCGGTCGACCAAGCCGCGTGCATCGCCTTCGCACTCGAGCTCGAGCATCGCTCGGCCGAGGTCTGTGCGCCGCTCGCCCTTCGCGTCGGCATCGCCACCGGCCACGCACTGCTCTTCGAAGGCGACGACTACATCGGCTCGGCGGTCAACATGGCGTCGCGCCTGTGCGACGCCGCCGGTCCCTTCGAGGTGCTGCTGCCCACCATGCAGATCGAACGGCTCCCCGAAGGCGTCGTCACCGCCGCCCACGGCGACCTCGAACTGCGTGGCTTCCCGGGCCCGATCAGCGTCGTCGAGCTCAGCGGGCAGCCGAAGATGGCGTCCAGCACCGACACCGCCGAGTTGTGGACCCGCAGCCCATTCCTGGCCTGACCCCCGCAGCGCCGCCCCCCACTCCCCCGTCGATCGCCCGCGGCGCAGCGCTCACCTCAGCAGGCAGCCGGCTGGCCGACGACCTCGCCTTCGCTGCCGAGCTCGGCCTGCAAGAGGTTCGCCTCGACGTTCCGTGGGCGCTTGCCCAACCGAAGGCCGGCACCGTCGACGGCGACGTGTTCGAGCAGGTGCACGCGGCCGCGCTCACGGCCCGCAGCCTCGGCCTGCAACCGTGGTTCCGGCTGCTGCAACCGGCCATCCCGAAGTGGTTCGACAACGACGGCGGGTTCACCGACGACCGCACCGCCGGCCATTGGTGGCCGCGCTGGGTCGAGCTGGTCGCCGAGCAACTGGGCGAGGTGGCTGCCGGCTGGGTGCCCTTCGAAGCGCCGTATGCGATGGCGCAGCGCCTCGTCCCCGACGACCCGCGCCGACACGGCGAACTGATGCGCACGCTGGTCGTGGCCTGGCGCGACGCATGGCGCGTGCTGCGCGTCGGTCCGCCCGTGGCCACCTCGCTCGACGTGACCATCGAGCGGCCCGCCGACGGCAGCGAGGCAGCAGCCCAGGAGGCACGCCGACGAGACCAGTTGCGCTGGGGTGTGTGGCTGGGCGGCCTGCGCGACGGTGTCGTGCGCATCCCCGGCCGCGCCGACCAGCAACTGGCCGACCTGGACGGCGCGTGCAGCGTCGTCGGCCTGGCCATCCGCAGTGATGTGGAGGCCGGCCTCCAACGCGCCGGCGAGCAGGGCCCGGAACGACCGTTGGCGGTCACGTTCCGGCCGCTGGGCGACACCGACGGGCAGCGCGCCCAGTCGGTCACCGCGATGTGGCGTGACGTGCGCCGCACGGCCGGCGAACTGGAGATCCGCTCCGTGACCATCACGCCGTTCACCGACAGCCCCGACGACCCGGATCGCCCCGGCATCGCCACCGAGCGGCGCGAGCTGAAGGACAGCGGCGACGCCTTCCTCCACGGTTGACGCGTTGATGGAGGGGTTGTACTCGGCCACCCACGGGAGGACAATCAAGCCATGAGCGAACGCACTTCCTACGCACCGGGTACGCCCTCGTGGGTCGATCTCGGCACCCCTGATCCCGCGGCTGCTGCCGCCTTCTACAGCGCCTTGTTCGGGTGGGACATCGACGAAGGCCCACCGGAGGCGGGCGGTTACCGCATGTGCATGCTGCGCGGCAAGCCCGTCGCCGGGCTCGGGCCGCAACAGAGCACGGGGATGCCGCCGTGGTGGACGACGTACATCAGCGTCCATTCGGCCGACGAGGCCGCCGCAGCAGCGGTTGCCGACGGAGGGTCCGTGCTCGTCGCGCCGATGGACGTGATGGACGTCGGCCGGATGGCCGTGATCGCCGACTCGTGCGGCGCAGTGTTCTCCGTGTGGCAGCCCGGAAGCCACATCGGCGCCGGTCTGGTCAACGAGCCGGGCACGTGGTGCTGGAACGAGCTGAGCACCCGTCACCCCGTCGAGCACGTGGGCTTCTACACGGCGGTGTTCGACTGGGAGGCCGTGCGCACCGAGGGCCCGATGCCGTACACGGAGTTCCGGCTGCACGGCAGCAGCGTCGCCGGCATGATGGAGATGGGTGACGACTTCCCGCCCGACATGCCCGACAGCTGGACGATCTACTTCGCGGTCGAGGACTGCGACGCGTCGGCGGCCAAGGTCACGCAGCTGGGGGGCATCGTCATCGTGCCGCCCACCGACATCCCTCCCGGTCGCTTCGCCGTCTGCCAGGACCCACAGGGCGCCGTCTTCCAGATCATGGCCTTGACCGAGGAGATGTGAGTGGCGGTACGCCGTCGCCGGCCGCGAGCAGCGAGGAGTTCTGGAACGAGCGCTATCGCTCCGCGCCGGCCATCTGGAGCGGCAACCCCAACCCGCATCTCGTCGCGGACGCGGCAGACCTGACACCTGGTGCGGCGCTCGACATCGGTGCCGGTGAGGGCGCCGACGCGATCTGGTTGGCCGAGCACGGCTGGCGGGTCACCGCCGTCGACATCTCGGGCGTGGCACTGGAACGGGCGCGTGCCGAGGCAGATCGGCATGGTCCGATCGTTGCCGGCCGAATCGTCTGGGTCCGCGCCGATCTGGCCACCTGGTTGCCGCCGGCGGGCGAGTTCGACCTCGTCTCGATCCAGTTCATGCACCTGCCGTCCGCCGAGCGCGGCCCGCTGTTCCAACGGTGCATCGAGGCCGTCGCCCCCGGTGGCACGCTGCTGATCGTCGGGCACGACGAATCGGATCTGCACACCACCATTCGGCGGCCGGCGCTGCCCGATCTCTACTTCCATGCGGAGGCGATCGCCACCGAGTTGGGGGCTGGTTGGAAGATCCTGGAAGCGGGCACTCGTGGTCGCACGGCGCGCGATGGCGAGGGCCGCGAGGTCACCATCCGTGATGCCGTGCTGCTGGCGCGCCGCGACGGTGCGGGGTTCGCTCAGCCGCGACCCCGATAGGTCGCACCCGAACCGCTGGACGCGCCGTCCTTGTTGAGCCGCTTCGACAGGTGCAGGCCCTCCAGCACGAACTCGATGGCAGCCGCGGTGGCCGCCGGCGACTCGTCGCCACCGGTGAGCTGGTGCACCGCGGCGCTCAGCGCCGGCACGTCGTGCAACAGCGCGGCCAGATCGGTGGACGGCACGTCTTCGCCAGTGTGCGCGATCGCACCCTCCTCGAACGCCGCGACCACCTCGCGCACCTTGTCGAGCGGGACGACCTCCTTGAACACGGTGAGCACAGCCGCCTTCACCAGGTTCTCGAGGATGACTCCTTCACGACCCTCCTCCAGCGACTCGATCTCCACCTTGCCGCTGGTGCTGGCGGCGAGCGCGCCGAGATCGCTGACACGCGGCACGACCACCTTCTCGCCGGCACGCAGACCGCGGCGCAGCGCGTTGGCGCCGAGCACCTCCAGGTTGCTGACCGAGAGACGCACGCTGACGCCGCTGCGCTGATTCACCTGGTTGCTGCTGCGGGCAAGTTGGCTGAAGGTCGCGACCACGCGCTCGAGGTAGGCCGGCACCGCGACCTGCACGTCGCCCACGGTTGCCGGCCGCGCCTCTTGGCGCATGATGGTGACCTCGGTGTCGGCGTCGAGGGGGTAGTGCGTGCGGATCTGGCTGCCGAAGCGGTCCTTCAAGGGCGTGATGATGCGGCCGCGGTTCGTGTAGTCCTCCGGGTTCGCCGAGGCGACCAGCAGCACGTCGAGTGGCAGGCGGATCTTGTACCCACGGATCTGGACGTCGCGCTCCTCGAGCACGTTGAGCAGCCCCACCTGGATCCGTTCGGCGAGGTCGGGGATCTCGTTGATCGCGAAGATGCCCCTGTTCGTGCGCGGTACCAACCCGTAGTGCAGCGTCAGCTCATCGCTGAGGTAGCGACCTTCGGCCACCTTGATCGGGTCGACCTCGCCGATCAGGTCGGAGATGGACGTGTCGGGGGTGGCTAGCTTCTCGCCGAACCGGTCGTCGCGGTGCACCCACGAGATGGGCGTGGCCTCACCCAGTTCGGCGACGAGATCGCGAGCGTGCTTGCTGACCGGGTGGTACGGATCGTCGTTGATCTCGCTGCCGGCGACGATGGGCATCCACTCGTCGAGCAGACCGGTGAGGCTGCGGATCATCCGGGTCTTGGCCTGGCCACGCTCACCGAGGAAGATGATGTCGTGGCCGGCGAGCAGTGCGTTCTCGAGCTGCGGCATCACCGTGTGCTCGTACCCGAGCACACCCTCGAACAGCGGCTGGCCGGCAGCGATGCGAGCGACTGCGTTGCGGCGGATCTCTTCCTTCACGGGCGTGGACTGCCACCCTGCTGCCCTCAGCTCACCCAACGTCGATGCACGGTTCACCATGCGGCGACCATACCCGCGCCGGACGCAACGTGCGGATGCGAGCTGCGCGGAACCTGCGTTCATGTCATCGCCCGGCCGCAGCGACCGGGGAATGCCCATGGCATGAGAGCGCCCATGGCCCGGGCAGGCGCTGATCCTGCCGGCGACGACCACCCGTGTGGCGATGGCAGCCTCTACGCTCGCAGCCGTGGAGCTGTCGGATACGTGGCGTGCGTGCATCGCCGATGATGATGTGCGCCGCGACGGCGTCGGGCTCGACTACGACGACTCGGCGTGGGCACCGATCGCCGTACCCGGCCATTGGCGCTCGACGCCGGCGTTCGCCGGCAACGACGACGCTCTGCTCTATCGGCACCGGTTCCACCTCGACGCCCCGGCCGACGGCCGGCGCCGGTTCGTGACGCTCGAGGGCGTCTTCTACCAGTCCGACGTGTGGCTCGACGGCGCCTACCTGGGCGACCCGGAGGGGTACTTCTTCCCGCACACCTTCGACATCACCGATCTGTCCCGCCTGGCCGTCGACCACGTGCTCGCCATCGAGGTGGCGTGCTCGCCGCAGCGACAGCGCGGTTCGAAACGCAACATCACCGGTGTGCTGCAGCACTCCGACGCGATCGACCCAGCGTGGAACCCGGGCGGATTGTGGCGACCAGTGCGCGTCGAGGAGACCGGTTCGGTCCGCATCGACCGCCTCCGTGTGCTGTGCCGCGATGCGAACGACGCCCGCGCACACCTTCGTCTGCACGCCCGGCTCGATGCCGGGTTCGCCCGCATCGCGTCCGATCGGTCGCGAACTGTGCTGGTGCGGACCTTGGTCGACGGTCACGTGCTGGCCGAGCACAGCCAGTCGCTGGCCAACGGCCTGAACGAGGTCGACTGGACGCTCGACGTGAACGATCCGTCACTGTGGTGGCCGTGGAGCCTCGGCGCGCAGCACCTCACCGACGTGCACGTGGAAGTGCTGGTGGATGGTTCGGTCAGCGACCAACGGTCCGTGCGCACCGGCCTGCGCGAAGTTGCGCTGCAGGACTGGACGTTCTCGGTCAATGGTGAGCGGCTGTACGTGAAAGGCGCGAACGTCGCACCCACACGAGCCGCCCTGGCGGAGGCCACGACGGCGGAGGTACGCCGCGATGTGGAACTGGCCCGAGACGCCGGGCTCGATCTCATCCGTGTCAACGGCCACATCGCCCGGCCCGAGTTGTACGAGGCCGCCGACGAGCTGGGCATGTTGGTGTGGCAGGACTTCCCGCTGCAATGGGGCTATGCCCGCACCATCCGCAAGGAGGCCGTCCGCCAAGCACGCGAGGCCGTCGACCTGTTGGGCCATCACCCCAGCATCGCCGTGTGGTGCGCCCACAACGAGCCGCTCGCCAACGCCGATGCCCGAGGCAAGGCCATGGGCTCGTCGATCGTGCGCAACGTGCTGCAGCAACAGCTGCCCACATGGAACAAGTCGATCCTCGATCGTTGGGTGAAGCGCGCTTTCGAAACCGCCGACGAGACCCGCAGCGTCGTCGCCCACAGCGGGGTCGCGCCGCATCTCCCGCAGCTGGATGGCACCGACAGCCACCTGTTCTTCGGGTGGTATCACGGCGAAGGCTCCGATATCGACGGATTCGCGGCGTCGATGCCCCGCATGGTGCGCTTCGTCAGCGAGTTCGGGGCACAGTCGGTGCCCACCAGTGCAGCGTTCATGGAGCCCGAGCGTTGGCCGGCGCTCGACTGGCACCACCTCGCCGAGCACCACGGTCTGCAGATCGACTCCTTCGAGCGGCACGTTCCACCCGGTTCGCACGCCACGTTCGAATCGTGGCGCGACGCCACCCAGCGCTACCAGGCCGAGCTCCTGCGCCACCACATCGAGACGCTTCGCCGCCTCAAGTACCAACCCACCGGCGGGTTCTGCTTCCTCGGGCTGCACGACCCCTCACCGTCGGTCGGCTGGGGCGTGCTCGACCACGAGCGCCGCCCGAAGCGGGCCTACCACGCGGTCACCGAAGCGTGTCTGCCCGTGATCGTCGTGGCCGATCGCCTGCCGGACTCGCTCGTTGCCGGCGCAGCGCTGGCACTCGATGTGCACGTCGTGAGCGATCTGCGCATTCTGCTGGAGGGTGTGGTGTGCACGGCGACCCTGCGGTGGCCGGGTGGCAGTCACCACTGGGCGTGGACCGGCGACGTGCCGCCGGATTCGTGCGTGCGCGTAGGCACCGCCCAGTTCGTGGTGCCCGAGGTTGCCGGCGAGTTGTGGTTCGACCTCACCTTGGAACACCCCGATGCCGCGGCGACGAACCGCTACGCGTCGGTGGTGTCGGCGCGCAGGCCGGGCTGATCGGCGCCACCACGCTCGAACTGCCGAGTAGTAGCTCACCCGGACGGCGCAGACCCCTCGCACGAACGCCACGCCCCGGCACGGCTCCCTGCCGGATCGTCCGCACCACCACCGGCGGCGGATACGCAACCGAGCCCGCCGTACCACTCTGGATCAGTCTCCGACAGGGTCCAGCAACACATCACGCGGGCCTCATGCGCGTCGGGACCGGCGCGGGCCTGCTTGCCGCAATTGCCGAAGTGCAGTCTCAGATCTGGCTGATCAGCTTGCGGTTCTTGACCTTGGCCCGGCGGTAGTCCTTGTGCATCAGTGCGATGAAGTCGAGGCTGATGCTCTTCGGGCAGGCCGCCTCGCACTCGCCGTGATTCGTGCAGGAGCCGAAGTACTCGTCCATCGTCTCGACCATCGCCTCGACGCGACTCCAGCGCTCAGCCTGACCCTGAGGCAGCAGGTTGAGATGACTGACCTTGGCAGCCGTGAACAGGTTGGCGGCGCCGTTGGGGCACGCCGCCACGCACGCTCCGCACCCGATGCACTCCGCCGCGTCCATCGCCGCGTCGGCCACCGGCTTGGGGATCGGGATGATGTTCGCGTCGGGGGCGCCACCGGTGGCGGCGGTGATGAACCCGCCGGCCTCGACGATGCGATCGAGCGGGGCGCGATCGACCATCAGATCCTTGAGGATCGGGAAGGCCGTCGCCCGCCACGGCTCGATCACGATCGTGTCGCCCGACTTGAACTTGCGCATGTGCAACTGGCAGGTCGCGGTGCCACGCTGCGGCCCGTGGGCCTGCCCGTCGATCATCAACGAGCACGTGCCGCAGATGCCCTCACGGCAGTCGTGGTCGAAGATGATGGCCTCCAGGCCTTCGCCGATGAGCTTCTCGTTGAGCACATCGAGCATCTCCAGGAAGGAGGCCTCGTCGCTGATGCTGTCCATGCGGTAGCTCTCGAAGCGGCCGGCATCGGCCGGGCCGTCCTGGCGCCAGATCTTGAGGGTGAGGTTCGTCAGATGAGTGCTCACTTGTAGCTCCGCTTGGCGAGGTGAATGGTCTCGAACTCGAGTTCTTCCTTGTGGCGAACAGCCTGCATCGGGTCGCCCGTGAACTCCCAGGCAGCGACGTGAGCGAACTCCTCGTCGTTGCGTTGAGCCTCACCCTCTTCGTCCTGGTACTCCGCACGGAAGTGGCCGCCGCAGCTCTCGTTTCGCTCGAGCGCATCGCGGCACATCAGCATGCCCAGTTCGAAGAAGTCCTCGACGCGACCGGCCTTCTCCAGCGTCTGGTTGACACCGGCGCCGGTGCCCGTGACCCGGAGATCCTTCTTGAACTCGTCGTAGAGGGCCGGCAGCTCGCTGAGCGCCTTCTGCAGTCCCTGCTCGGTGCGTTCCATGCCGCAGTAGTCCCAGATGATCTTGCCCAGCTCGCGATGGAAGTAGTCGGGCGACCGGGTGCCGCGGATGTCGAGGAAGCCTTGGAAGCGCTGGCGTGCCGCCTGTTCGGCCATCTGGAACTCGGGGTGATCGGTGCCCGGAATCGGCTTGTTGAGCATCGGTGCGAGGTAGTTGCCGATCGTGTACGGCAGCACGAAGTAGCCGTCGGCCAGGCCCTGCATGAGCGCCGAGGCGCCGAGGCGGTTTGCACCGTGATCGGAGAAGTTGGCCTCGCCCGCGGCGTACAGGCCGGGGACGGTGGTCATCAGTTCGTAGTCCACCCACAGGCCACCCATCGTGTAGTGGCTGGCCGGGTAGATGCGCATCGGTGTGGAGTACGGGTCTTCGCCGGTGATGCGCTCGTACATCTCGAACAGGTTGCCGTAGCGCTCCTTGACGACATCGGCGCCCAGGCGACCGATGGCATCGGCGAAGTCGAGGTTGACCCCGTTCTTCAACGGGCCCACGCCGCGCCCGCCGTCGACCGCACGCTTGGCCGCACGCGACGAGATGTCGCGCGGGGCGAGGTTGCCGAAGCTGGGGTACAGGCGCTCCAGGTAGTAGTCGCGCTCGGCCTCGGGGATCTGGTCGGCGGGGCGTTCGTCGCCTGCGTTGAGCGGCACCCACACGCGGCCGTCGTTGCGCAGCGACTCGCTCATCAGCGTCAACTTCGACTGGGTGTCATCAGCCTGCGGTATGCACGTCGGGTGGATCTGGGTGTAGCAGGGGTTGGCGAAGTACGCACCCTTGCGGTGCGCACGCCAGGCAGCAGTGACGTTGCAGTTCATCGCGTTGGTGGACAGGAAGAACGCATTGCCGTAGCCGCCGGTGCACAGCACCGTCGCGTGGGCGGCGTGCGAGCGCACCTCACCGGTGACGAGATCGCGGGTGACGATGCCGGCGCAACGACCGTCGACGTTGACGGTGTCGACGAGCTCGACTCTGTTCCACAGCTTGACGGCGCCGAGACCGATCTGGCGGGCGAGCTGCTGGTACGCGCCCAGCAGCAACTGCTGGCCCGTCTGGCCGCGGGCGTAGAACGTGCGCTGCAGCTGCGAGCCACCGAAGCTGCGAGTGTCGAGCAGGCCACCGTACTCACGGGCGAAGGGCACACCCTGCGCCACCATCTGGTCGACGATGTTGAGGCTGACCTGTGCAAGCCGGTGCACGTTTCCTTCACGGGCACGGAAATCGCCGCCCTTGATGGTGTCGTAGAAGAGGCGGTGCACGCTGTCGCCGTCGCCGCGGTAGTTCTTGGCGGCGTTGATGCCGCCTTGTGCGGCGATCGAGTGAGCACGGCGCGGCGAGTCGTGGAACGTGAAGACCTCGACGTCGTAGCCCAGCTCGGCCAACGTGGCGGCAGCAGATGCGCCGGCGAGGCCACTGCCGACCACGATGACCTTGAACTTGCGCTTGTTGTTGGGGTTGACCAACTTCATGTCGGCCTTGTAGTTGTCCCACTTGTCGGCGATGGGGCCGGCGGGGATCTTGCTCTGCAGCAGCGAATCAGTCATGTCCGTCACTTCCCGACGATCCCGGCCAGCACGGCGATCGGGAACGACACGTTGCCGACCACGATCAGCGTGGCGACGCCGATCGCGATGTTCTTGCGCCACTTCTTGAACTTGGGGTTGTTCCAGCCCATCGACTGGAACAGGCTCCACACGCCGTGGAACAGGTGGGTGCCGAGCGCGATGTTGGCCACGATGTAGAGCACCGCCACCGGGACGCGCTCGAAGCTGCGCACCACGTTGCCGTAGGCATCGCCGCGCACGAACTCACCGTCGGCGGCGCCGACACCGACGTTGTTGGCGAACCCCCACGTGAGATCGGCGAGGTGCCAGAACACGAACAGGAACACGATGATGCCCGTCCAGCGCATGGTGCGGCTGGCGAAGCTGGCCACCTGGTAGTCGCGGGGGCTCTGGTACTTCACCGAACGCGCCTTGCGGTTCATCCGGGTGAGGCTGTACGCCGCGTGGACGTGGATGCCCACCGCGGCGAGCAGGCCGAAGCGCAGGAGCCACAGCACCACCGTGCGAGGCAGGATCGGCACCAGCAGCTCGCGCAGGAACTCGGCGTACTCGTTGAAGTGAGTGGCGCCGAGGTACATCTTCAGGTTGCCGACCATGTGCACGAGCACGAAGCCCACGAGCATGATGCCGCTGATCGCCATCGCGTACTTCTTGCCGACGGCAGTGCCGTAGAGATCGGTGAGGAAGAACTTGCGGCGCTTCTTCGGGGCCACGGCGGTGCCCGTGACCGGTCCGCGTGACTGGATTGCCTGTGCCATCTCGTGACGGCCTTTCCGGGTGAACGGGGTTGTCGAGTCGAACGGTAGCCCTCATGGCCCCGCTGCACGAACTCCGGCGAGGGTTCGCACGTCGGTCCGCGACCCCAAAGTTCGCCGGATCGGCCGGAAGTCAATACACTCAGCACGTTTGCCCAACCAGCGCGGCTTCGTCGCCGCGCCCGAGATACCCCGGAGATCACCGGTGCCAGCACTTATCGCCGAAGGCGGCTTTCAGACGTTCAGTCTCAAGGGAGGCGAGTGGGCAGTCCTGCTGCTCTCCGCCGCAGCCGCCCTTCTCGCCATTGCAGTCGGTTTCTTCCTCGCCAAGTTGGTGTTGGCGGAGGACGAAGGCTCGCCCAAGATGCGAGAGATCGCGAAGGCCATCCAGGAAGGCGCCGCCGCCTACCTGAAGCGCCAGTTCAAGACGATCGCCGTCATCCTCGTTCCGCTCGCCGTCATCGTGTTCCTCACGAGCACGGCGATCGACAAGCCCAACGGCGACTCCGCGCTGTCGTTCGTGCAGTCGGGAACGTTCCGCACGCTCGCCTTCATCCTCGGCTGCCTCGCGTCCGGGTTCACCGGCTACATCGGCATGACGCTGGCAACGCGCGGCAACGTGCGCACCGCGGCAGCAGCCCTCACCGGCAGCATGCCTCGCGCCCTCACCGTTGCGTTCCGCACCGGTGGCGTGGCCGGCATGTTCACGGTGGGCCTCGGCCTGCTCGGCGCCACCGGCATCATCATGCTCTTCCAGAACACCAGCTCTGCGATCCTCATCGGCTTCGGCTTCGGTGGCTCGCTGCTGGCACTCTTCCTCCGCGTCGGCGGCGGCATCTTCACCAAGGCCGCCGACGTCGGCGCCGACCTGGTGGGCAAGGTCGAAGCCGGCATCCCCGAGGACGACCCGCGCAACCCGGCCACCATCGCCGACAACGTGGGCGACAACGTGGGCGACTGCGCCGGCATGGCGGCCGACCTGTTCGAGAGCTACGAGGTCACCCTCGTGGCCTCCATCATCCTCGGTGTGGCGGCGTTCAACTCGGTGGGTGCCAACCCGGCCCTGGGTCTGATGTTCCCGCTCGCCGCTCGCGCCATCGGCGTGATCGCCTCCATCGCCGGCGTGTTCGCCGTGAAGGCGAAGGAAGGCGAGACCAACGCCCTGAAGCCCATCAACCGCGGCTTCGCAGTCGCCGGTTCGTTGACGCTCATCGGCACGCTCATCGTCGCCCTCGTCTACGTCGGCAACGACAACAACGACAACGCCGGCTGGAAGTGCTTCGGCGCCGTCGCCATCGGTCTCGTGCTGGCCCAGTTGGTCAGCCGCCTCACCGAGTACTACACGGGCACTCACTACCGCCCCGTGAAGGACATCGCCGAGGCGTCCGAGACCGGCCCGGCCACGGTCGTCCTGGCCGGCACCGCCAGCGGCATGGAGAGCGCCGTCTACGCAGTCGTGGCCATCGCCATCGCCATCGGTGTCTCGCTGGCCCTCGGCGGCGGCAACCTCACGTTCTCGCTGTACCTCGTCGCCCTGTGCGGCATGGGCATGCTCGCCACCACCGGCGTCATCGTGTCGGAAGACACCTTCGGCCCGGTCAGCGACAACGCTGCCGGCATCGCCGAGATGAGCGGCGAGTTCCACGGCGAAGCCGAGCGCATCATGGTCAGCCTCGACGCGGTGGGCAACACCACCAAGGCCGTCACCAAGGGCTTCGCCATCGGCTCGGCAGTCATCGCCGCCGTCGCCTTGTTCGCCAGCTTCATCGAGACCGCCGGCGACGAGCTCAACGTCGTCGCCCGGCTGATCAAGGACAACGTCTACAACTTGAAGGACGGCGTGTTCAAGGCCTCCGAACTGCAGATCAACGTCGCCGAACCGAAGATCTTCATCGGCCTGCTCATCGGTGGCGCCGTACCGTTCCTGTTCTCCTCGTTCGCCATCCGTGCGGTCGGTCGTACCGCCGGCGTCGTGGTGCAGGAAGTGCGCAAGCAGTTCGCCGACGGCAAGATCATGCGCGGCGAGAAGGAGCCCGAGTACGGCCCCGTCATCGACATCTGCACCGAAGCCTCGCTGCGCGAGCTGGCCACCCCTGCCCTGCTCGCCGTGCTCACGCCGGTCGTCATCGGCTTCGGCCTCGATTGGAAGGCGCTCGGTGCGTTCCTGGCCGCCGTCATCCTGGTCGGCCAGCTGATGGCCAACTACCTGTCGAACTCGGGTGGTGCGTGGGACAACGCCAAGAAGTACATCGAGGACGGCAACCACGGCGGCAAGGGCAGCGATTGCCACAAGGCCGCCGTCATCGGCGACACCGTCGGCGACCCCTTCAAGGACACAGCCGGCCCGGCCCTCAACCCGCTGATCAAGGTGATGAACCTGGTGTCGCTGCTCACGCTTCCGGCGATGATCAACCTGCAGGACAACCTCGGCGCACGCCTCAGCATCGCTCCGGCCGCACTGGTGGTCCTGATCGGCGCCATCGTCTTCAGCAGTCGCAAGCCGGCAGGCATCACCGCCGCACTCTGATCGACGCTCACCAGCACGGAAAGGCCCGGGCCCACGCGCCCGGGCCTTTCGCATTTTGACCGCTAGGGTGGCGCACCGTGCTCGGCCTCCTGGACTTCGCAAACAAGTGGGTGGAGAAGGGCGGCCTCGTCGTGCTGGCCGCCATCGTCTTCGCCGAGTCGGGCCTGCTGGTCGGCTTCTTCCTCCCCGGCGATTCGCTGCTGTTC
>JBAVTH010000002.1:0-1693 GCA_049696035.1 Ilumatobacteraceae bacterium | reverse complement strand
GGTGCACCGACCGCGACCGCCGCGGCGAGACACGCCAATGCCACCAAGGTTCCGAACTGCCTGCGCATCGCCACTCCCCATCTCCGAGCCCACCGGGGCCGGCCGCATTCTCCGGTGCCGCCGGTAGCAGCGGAGTAGCAGCATCCGGCCGTTCGCTCAGATCGCGCCCAGCGCGGTCACGTCGCACCGCTCAGCGGTGGGGCGGTGACCGAGTGCTGCGCGGCCTCAGGCCAGGCGGGCGTGCAGGGACTTCAGAGCCGGCTCGAACACCGGTGCATGCAGTGCTCTCACCAGCCGCTGCGCGCCCTGCACGTGGACCCGCGCGTCGTCGTGCCGGCCCATCGCGAGCGACAGCTCGCCGAGCGCAACGTCGATCGGACCGAGGATGCCACTACCCATCCAGGCCATCAGGCCCGAGTGAGGCGCGAGCAACTCGTACGCACGGCGGCAGTGTGTCGCCCGACCGACCAGCGCCGCGGCACGTGCGGTGCTGTACGCCGCCGCTGCCCAGCTGATCGTGGGTGGCAGACCCGCACCATCGTCGATCTCGTCCAGCAACTGCGTTGCCGTCGCGAGGTTGCCCAAGCTCGCCTCGATCCAGCATCGGTAGCCGTGCCACAACCCGAACCGTGGCTGTTCGCGCGCGAGCCGCTCGATCGGTTCACGCAGCTCGGCCATTCGCCCCTGGGCGACCCTCACCGCGAACAGCTCGGCGAACACGATGGCGTCGACGCGGCTACGCGCCAGGGGAATGAGCGTGCCCGACGCGTGGAGCGTGGCCTCGCACTCCTCCAACCTGCCCTCCACATGGAGCAAGGAGGCCTCCATGAAGCCGAGCGCGAACCGGTAGCCGGGGCGTTCGTACCGGTCGGCGAGCACGCGCATGCGGTCGAGGGTGGCGCGGCACAGCGGGTCGCCGGTCTGCAGTTGGTTGTTGAAGACCATCTGCAGGGCTCCGCCGCGCTTGAGCCCGTCGTCGAGCCGTTCGGCGAGCGAGATGGCCTGCACACCCAGTGACGCCCGACGGGGCCAGTCGTCCGGGTGGCCCAGGGCGATGCTGAATCCCTCGATGGCGCTGATCAGCAACAAGTCGTCGCCCACCGCGTCGGCATCCGCATAGGCCAGCTCGGCGTAGCGACGGCAGCGCTCGATGTCGCACAGTGAGAACAGATCGGTGGCGGCCGAGGCGGCCATCGATCGCAGGGCTGGGTCAACCGGCAGCGACAACGCCTCATCGACCAGCGCGACCAACCGCGGGTCGGGGTTGTCCGCCTCCAGGTTTGGCGCCATCGGGATCACCAGAGTCGCCAGGCGCACCAGGTTGGCGTGATCGCCCAGAGCCCGCAGCCGGTCGACCAGCCTCCACTGCTCGTCGGAGAAGGCAAGCTCGGCATCGACTCGCGAGAACCAGGTGATGTCGATCTCGCGACGCAGCACCTCGGGGTGGTCAGGGCCGTGGACACCGACGGCCAGTCGCAGCGCTCGCCGGGCGTTGATCTCTCTGGTGTCGAACTCGACGAGGGCGGTCGCGAGATCGCTGGCCGCATCGAACCGGGCGATCGCGTCGTCCACCGGCCAGTCCGGCAGCTGGGCGATGTGGTCGGCGACTGCGATCGAGGCGTCACCCTCGACGTCGTGCTGCGCGATCCACGCGTGGCGGGCACTGCGCACATCCTCGATGCCGACGGTGGCC
>JBAVTH010000001.1:0-2164 GCA_049696035.1 Ilumatobacteraceae bacterium | reverse complement strand
GGCCACCGTGCCGAACAACCGATCAGGGTGATCGACCAGTGCGATGTTGGCGACGCGGTCCTGGTAGGGGACGGCGGCGGCGATCGCGAGTGGAGTGGTCAGCAAGGCCTCCACATCCTTGTAGGTCGCGGCCCTCGCCTTCAGTGTGCATGCCGTGAGCACGCCATCGATGGGGGCAGGACTGGTGCCATACAGCGCTCCCACCGCGGCGCGGCTGAAGGTGAACGAGGCCACGCTCCCGGCGCGGCTGAGGGCGGCGGTTGCCGAACTGCCGGTACCACAGTCGAGGGTGACCTGCAGATCGCCGGCAACGAGATCGTCGAGACCCACGAAGCTGATCGTGTTGGCTGCGAACTTCGGTGCCAACACGAGGCCATGGACGATCGGGTAGGGATAGACCTTGAGGTCGTGGAGGTCGATCGGGTCGTCGTTGTCCGTGACGCTGAACCTGCCGACGTTCCCGTTCGCGTCAGGTTGGTCGGCATAGCCCGCCGGCAGGTGTCCGCCGGCGGCGCATGGCGAGCCGGTGTCGCCGGGAGCCGGCCGGAAGCGCAGCACGTAGTCACCGTTGAGCAGTTGCACGCTGACGTCGACATCCCACGGGATCTTCCCGGCAACCGGAGCCTGGGTGGCGATGGTGATGACCTTCTTGCAGAGCAGGCCCGGATGGTTGTCCTGGTACAGGAGGAGTTCGTAGCCGCTCAGGGGCTCGGCGCTCAAGGCATCCACCACCTGGCCGAACGCTTGCCCGAAGCGCAACATCGTGATCGGCAACGGGACGCGGGTGGTGGCGATGGTGAGCCTGGCGACGGTGTACGGGCGGTACCCATCGCGTTGGGCGAGTAGCTGATAGGTGCCGATCGGCACCTTGTCGAACAGGTACGAGCCGTTGACGCTGGCGGGTGCCGGATTGTCGATGGTGACCCGCTTGGCGATGTCCGACAGCGTCAGTGTGACGTTGTCGAGGGGGGCCGGCCCGCCGTTCAGGACCTTGTTGACCGTCACCGCCAGCGAGCCCGACGCTTCGAGTTGGCGGCGTGGGGTGAAGGTGAGAAGGAACGCGTCGAGATCGACGATGTCACCTGCGGCGAGGGTGAGCGGCCGCGACTCCGAGGAGTGGTCGTAGCGGCCGATGGTGATCGTGTACGCCCCGGGGGGCAACGCCGACAACGTGAAGCCCCCGCTCGCTGCGGTGCTCGATCTGATCTTGAGGTCGCCGAGCGACAGCTCGATCGAGGCGTTCGGGAGCGGTGTCCGTCTGCCCGTCGTCCCGAGGCTGAACACCTCCCCGGTGATGGTCGCGAAGGTGCTGCGGAGCTCGAAGTCGACACCGGTGGCGTTCTGGTCGGAGGCGTCGAGCGTCACGACCTGGGTGTCGGTGGCGACCCCGGCGGCCGACGCGGTGATCGTGTACGTGCCCGGAACCGGCAGGCCCGGGAACAGGTAGCCGCCCGGGGTGCCGGTGGTGAAGCTGTTGGTGGTGCGCGTGGTGGTGCCATCGGAGGCCGTGAGCGTGACGCCGCCCATCAGTCCTTGCGGCCCGTGGATGGTGCCCTCGATGCTGCCGACGCCCTTGACCATCGTGAAGTCGACGTTGGACGGCTTGTCGCCAAGGCCGAGGGTGACCTGCTTCACCTGGGTGCCGTAGCCCGCGCGTGTCGCGACGACGGTGTACGTGCCCGGTGTGGAGACCCTCTCCACGATCCACCGGCCGACGCCGCCGGAGGTGCTCGCGAGTGTGGAGGAGGTCGTCGTGAAGGTGAGGGTTCCATCGCTGATGGTGAGCGCCACGTCGCCGATGGGGCTTCCATTCGAGTCGACCACCAGGCCGCCCAGCGAACCCTTGGACGGGGTCAGCTCGACGTTGAGCTCTACGGTCTTCCCGTCGTCGGTCGGCTCGATCCGGAACGACTTCGTGTCGAAACCGGCTTTCGAGAAGCTGAGCTCGTAGCCACGACGCAGCTTCACCTTGTCGAACTGGTAGGTGCCATCGACCAGGGAGTTCGTGGACTGCACGGTCAACGTGGCGACCGGCCCGGAGAGTCGTTCCCCGCCGGAGTAGCCGCCGGCGCGAGCGCCCCAGTACTTGCCGCTGGAGTCGCTGCTGTCGTCCACGTCGTTTCCGGCGGCGCCCAGCGCTGCCGCCGTGGGCGTCGCTGCCGGG